>NZ_CP098604.1:3067315-3374047 GCF_024499015.1 Xanthomonas hortorum pv. pelargonii
GGGCCAGGGCGTTTTGGCGAGCGATCGGCAATTGCTGGACGAGGTATTGGGCGACCTGTCGATCAATCGCCTGTACACGCGGCTGAATCTGAAAATGAAGGAAGACACCATGCCTGCCTTCACCAACGCGCAGGTGCTGCAGGCGCCGAGAGAGCTAGGAGAAGGCCTCTCCAACACGGTGTACGAGGTCGAGATCCGGAACGCGGATGGAGCTGCGATGAGCGCGGTTTTCAAGCCGCTTATCCACGAGCCACCCTCTCCGGATAAGTGGAGTGTGGTTGCCAGATTGACGGGCATTTCCAGGGAAGAACCGCAAACAGCGATGCGCAATCTCGCAACCGTGGCCTATGCAAGGAGGCTCGGGTTCCACGTGGTTGCCGACACGCGCGTGGCGCTGATGAATTTGGGACAAGATCCCTTTGAGCCAGCTCTGGGTCTGATCATGGAACGCGCCCAAGGAAAGCCAGCCGAAGAGGTCGATGCGTCCACCCTGGTCCAGGCGAACGTGTGCGCCGAAGTGATGAAGCTGCAGCTGCTCGACCATCTGACCGGCGAAGCTGATCGCCACGACAAAAACTATTTCATTCACGTCAAGCCGGATGGTCGAGCCAAGGTTATGGGCATCGACAACGACAACTGTTTTGGTGCGGAACTTACCGCCCCAGACGGTGCCCAGCCGGATCTGGAAGACCCGCAACGCAGGGCGTTTCATGGGACTTCGCTTCCCCCGGTGGTAGATACCGACATGGAGCGCGCCATCCTTGCACTCACGGAAGAAGACATCCGGTCGATGCTGAAAGACAAGCTCAACGATTCCGAGATCGCTGCCGCCATCCAGCGTTATCAAGGCGTCCGTCAGCATCTCCTTGCCCTGCGGAATTCCGGCCTGGTTATCGAGCCGCACGAATGGGGCCGGGCGGATGTACAACAACGCCTGACCCCGACAAACAGCTATTTGGGCCGCGAACTCGAATTTGCTTAGGTCCTCGGCCCGGTCATCCCAGGCCGCGATGTCGCTCATGCCAACGATAGCCAGCGAGCAGCATCACTGGGATCCTCTTGCAGGCGATGCGGACCAGGGCACCATCGCACCCACAGCCTAGTTCCAGTTTGGCCGGGAGCGGCCTCGGCGGACAACTTCCCGTCCTCGGGTAGCGTTGATCAGACCATCCCTAAGCTGATATTGGGTAGGGTATCGGCCTCGTGCACTTAAATTCTTGCGCTTTTTTCGCCAAAATAGTTCATCGGCGCATGCATCCCTTGGCGAGAATGGCAACACTCGTGTTCGCCGCATGAGACATGCCCGTGTGACCGTATAAGCATGTACTCATAGGCAGCCGCTCTGTCACTGCTCTGCCATTGCGAGGCCGCACATGTCGCTCAACACGCTTTCGACCGGGAGTGCCGCCGGTCTGTTTCTACCTCTCACGGATGACACGTCGTCGCCGGAGGCGCCCGGATCCGATTCGGCCATGAATGACTCCGATCTGTTGCTGGCGATGGACAACCTGTTCTTGCAGCAGATTTACAACTTGATTGCCGCCATCTACGGTAATGAGCCACTCAGTGAGTCGGCCAGTGAGACCGCCAGCGGCAGTCCACAGTTCGCCACGCCTTCAGCGGACGACATTCAGGCCGGCCAGCCGATCGAGAAACGCACGTCCTGGCCGACGCTGCCGACCCCGTTCGACCCCAAGGACATCAAGGGGGCCACCGCGCCACCCGCCATGCCGGGGTCATCGGTGACCTGGGACGGCGGCACGCTCACGCAGTCGCAGCTTCAGATCGTCTCTACGCTCAATCAGCATCGCGACAAGATGCCGATCGAGTTCGCCAAGCTCGACGAAAAGATCAACGATCCATCCACCCCGCCGGACCTGAAAAAAGCGCTGCAAGGCCTGCAACAGGATCCTGGGCTGTTCTTTGCCATGGCATCTCAGGGCCACGGCAAGCACCACGGCGACGACCAGGGCAAGTGCAACGGCAAACTCATCGCAGCCAACCTCTACGACTTTGCCGACCGCCATCCGCAGGTGAGTGACCTGGGCGGGAAGAACGCGACCTACAACCCCGAAAAGTTGAAGGGATCGACTCCGCCGCCGGCGGCAGAAGGTTCATCGGTGACCTGGGACGGTGGCACGCTCACGCAGTCCCAGCTTGAGATCGTCTCCACGCTCAATCAGCATCGCGACATGATGCCGATCGAGTTCGGCAAGCTCGACGAAAAGATCAACGATCCATCCACTCCGCCGGACCTGAAAAAAGCGCTGCAAGGCCTGCAACAGGATCCTGGCCTGTTCTTCGCGATGGCATCGCAGGGGCACGGCAAGCACCACCACGACGACCAGGGTAAATGCAACGGCACGCTCATTGCCGCCAACCTCTACGACTTTGCCGACCGCCATCCGCAGGTGAGTGACCTGGGCGGAAAGAACGCGACCTATAATCCCGAAAAATGAAGGGACGCGATCTGCCGCCGCCGGTGGACGGCTCTTCGGTCACCTGGGATGGCGGGACGCTCACCCAGAACGAATTGGAGATCGTCACCACACTCAATCGCCACAAGGACAAGTGCCCGGTCAAGTGGGCGGATCTCGATGCCAGGTCGAAGGATCCTGCCACACCGCCGGATCTGCAGAAAGCGTTCGCAGATCTACAGCAAGATCCAGCTCTTTTTCATGCAATCGGTGCGCAGGGCAGCAAAGGAAGTTGCGATGGAAAATTCACTGACAAGGATCTCACACGCTTTTCAGTGCCCGAAAAACACGCGCAGATCGCTCAGTATGCCGACAAGCAAGCCAAGGCCTACACGCAGAACTATGTGGCGTCGGACAGCCCGGACACGACCCAGCCAACGGTCATGACCGAAAGCGACGCGATGCGCGAACTCTATCGCTACTCGGACTATCTGCCGAAGGATCTGAACCAGGACGCCTTCAAGCACTTGGTCGAAGGCGACAGCAAGACCAAGAAGTGCCCGCCGCAGGTCATCGCCGCCGCGCAGTATTTTCGTGATCACCCCGACCAGTGGCAGGCGCTGGCGGGAGACGCGGGTTCGATGAGTACGCCGGATTTTCTGCAGAAATCCGCATCGCAGATGCACCTGACCGCACCCGAACTGAAAACGCTCGACACCATCAACAGCCACCAGGATGCGTTCTTCGGCGATGGCAAAGAGGTGACCCGCGACAAGCTCGACACGATCGTCAAGGACGATAAAGCCGACCCCGCCGTGCGCGACGCCGCCAAACAGCTATTGGGCGATCCGCTGCTGTTCGGCTTGTTGAACAATTCGATCACTGGCTACAAGAAACCCCACAGCTTCTTCGGCGGTGGCCATGTCGTCGACTCAGGCAAGATCAGCAACAAGGATTTTCGGCAGTTCTACGATCATATGACGGCCGCCAACAAAGCCGTGGAGAAATCGTCTACGCACGCGGCCACATCGCCCGACCAGAAGAAGGCGGTCGCGGACATGTTGATGGGCAAAGCCGATCAACCCGAGATCAAGCAGAAGAAAAAGGACATCGGCACCTTCGGCAAGGGATTGCATGAGTTCCTCAAGTGGGACAGCAAGATCTTGGACTGGGCCTCCGTAGGACTGAGTGCGTTGAACGGCATCCCCATCATCGGCGAGATTGCGGATGTAGGAGCGGTGGTATTGGAGAGCGAAGCGCAGGCAGCACAGGTGATCGACACCGCGCTGCAAGGTGGCGACATGAAACTGGCGTGGGAACTCGCCGGCATCAACATGGCCGGGGCGGTGGTGGGTGCCGCCGGTGGACCCACGGCCAGACTCGCAGCCAAGGGGGTGGCCAAGGGGGTCGCCGAGGGCGCAGCCAAGGCGGCAAGCGAGGGCGCAACCAAAGGCGCAACCAAAGGCGCAACCAAAGGCGCAACAAAAGGCGCAACAAAGGGCGCAACCGAAGGAGTTACCCAAGGAGCGACCAAGGGCACGAGCAAAGGAGCAGGCAAAGGAGCAGGCAAGGGAGCGACCAAGCCGACCGAGCGAGGGAAGCCTAGTGATGCCGTCAAAGGTTATTTAATCGGCAGTAGCATCAGCAAATATGTGGAAATACTCAAAATGCCCGTGTTGGCAGGCTTGCATTATGAAGAGAGGCGATTAGACAAGCAGAGAAAAAACGGTGAAATCCGCGAGAATCTGGAGGGCTCGGGCGGGGTGCCCCTGGGGAAAATGAGCATCCCCAAGTCCATTCAAGACAACTTCGAGTCGGATACAAAGGAAAATCTTAGGAATTTGAGGGGCGGCAGACGCCGGTAGCATTCGCTTGGTTAGAGCGTGTTATGAACCTTGAAAAACGGTGGCCGCGTTGCTGAGCATGAAGACCGTGAAAACGACGAAACGCAGGCCAGCCAGGGTTTCTGGCAATCGCTCGTAGGGTGCGGCGAACGCCCACTCCGCGACGGAAACATCGGTTGGATACGGGCGCCTGCTATGCATCCAGCTACGATAGCTGCATCGACCCAAAAGTTCATAACACGCTCTAGGCGTTTAGTGAGAGGAGCAAAGGGCGATCGCTACGACCGCCCGATTCATTGGCACGCCGGTCACTTGATCTGCAAGCGCGCGCTCTCTCGGTTCGATATACGGCGGCTGCAGTGGAGCTGGCTGCCCATGCACGTTCACCAATCCAGCGAAGTTGTCTCTCACAAGCCAGGTTGGCTTATAGCAGGACCCTGCTTCGGGTCGTCTTATTACCCTCGAGTGCCAAGCGGGCGCAGCTTCGTCTATCGACAGAGCTGCGCAAGGGTTTCCCTTGTAGGTTTTACACCAGATAGCTGCCACCCTCATGCTAATTTGAACGCCAACGTGATGCCCAGATGCCGCATCAACTCCAGCGCTGCCATGTTGGTCCTGGTCGAGGTTAACAGGTACAAGGCCAGCATCCAGGTGCGCAGCGGCAGCTTGATGCCTTGAGCATCGAGCCAGCGATCAGGCTGGTCTGGTGCCGGCACGCGCTGGTAATAGATGACGCCACCACGCTTGAAGCGCGAGCGTGCTCGTCCAGCACGGCAAGGGCAGCGAAATCCCTGCGGCCAACGCCATCTATGCAGAGCGCGCTAGCACTTGGCCTCGGTGCCGTAGGACGCAAAAAATCCGGCATCTACACTTCAGCCCGGAACTGCACAGCGTTGATGCTCATCGCGCCACTTTGTTGGATTTAGGTGGCCGCAGCATCAACCCGGGCGGGCACCGATCCTGCGACTGCTGGCTGAGAATCGAGCCTAATCAGTAAAAGAAATTCCCGATGACGGGAGGCAATACACTATTGACGCACCCGCCAATTCGGGCTGTTCCCCAGCGTTGGGAAAGGCTCGACCAATGGTCGTAGGGCGTCGACTAACCGCGTTGCGTCATGTCTCGTATTGCCCTCGATGACGACGTCGTACACCACCTGCGCCACTGGCGCTCCCTCGACAAGATGCTGGAGCAAATTTTGCATTCGTCGTGCAAAGTCTTCGGCCGGCGGATTGATGCGGGTCTCGTAGGCAGGCAGCATGTTCGCAGCGAGCGGCGCTACCTCATGCTCGATCATGAGTCCGCTGATGACTGGCTTGAGTAGTTGGGACTGACCGCCTGCCCTTTGCGCCTCGAGCGATAAGTCGATGATCCCAAGGATGCGCTCCATCTCTTCATCACTGGTATCCGGAGAAACCCCGACAGTAGAGGTAGAAGGGTGACCTGCATTCAGAGGGTTTTGATAGTACCGCTCGATCTGCTACAGAATTCTCGAAATACGCCTATGCATATCGTCCCCGCCGCTGGGCGTCCTTTCCCCTGTGGCACATGCGCGGATACGATCGAGCAACGTATCGCCGATTTCTGTTGGGCGCTAAGTGACACATGGCCACTGTTTGATCCCAGGTTTTGATGGTGCATTATTTTCCCTCGAATGGAAGGAAGCACTATGGACCAGGTTCTGCATGGGAGCGCCACTACGACAGAGGCGATCCGTCGAGCGATACAACATAGTCAAGAGAGCCTGAGAGCGCTTTCCAAGCGTTACGGCATCAATCAGAAGACGGTGGCGAAGTGGAAGAAGCGGACCTCGGTTGCCGATTTGCCAACCGGGCCGACGCAGCCATGCTCCACCGTGTTGTCCGTTGCGGATGAGGCGGCGATTGTCGCTTTCCGTAAGCACACGTTGCTGCCGCTGGACGATTGTCTCTACGCACTGCAGCCGAGCATGCCGCATCTGACGCGCTCATCGCTGCACCGCTGCCTGCAGCGCCATGGCATCTCTCGGCTCCCCGAGATTAAAGGTGACAAAGCCGCCAATAAGCGTTTCAAAAGCTATCCGATTGGCTACTTCCACATCGACATTGCACAGGTGCAGACAGCCGAGGGAAAGCTATATCTGTTCGTGGCTATCGACAGGACGTCAAAGTTTGCGCTCACCGAACTCCATGCCTCGGCCTACAAGCTGGTTGCAGCGCAGTTCCTACGCAATGTGATCCAGGCAGTGCCCTACACCCTGCATACGGTTCTGACCGATAACGGCATCCAGTTCACCAACCGCAGTTCCGACCGATATGCCTTTGAGCATATCTTCACTCGCGTATGCGAGGAGCACGGCATCGAACACCGCTTGACCAAGGTCAAGCACCCTGGACCAACGGGCAGGTTGAGCGGATGAACTGGACGATCAAGGAAGCCACTGTCAAACGCTTCCATTACGACGATCACGCACAACAGCAACAGCATTTGGCCAACTTCATCGACGCCTACAACTACGGTCGCAGGCTCAAAGCCCTGAAGGGTCTGACACCGTACGAATTCATCTGCAAACAGTGGACATCCGAACCAGAGCGGTTCAAGGTGAATCCGATCCATCTAATGCCGGGACTGAACACCTAGGGAAGCTCTGAACAACGCACCATAGATACGCGACACTACCCGCCTCATGTTGAGGAGTAATCCATGCAACTGACGTTCGGCGACGCTGAAGGCCTGGGCAAGCGCAAGCAGACCCGCCGGGAGATCTTCCTGGCCGAGATGGAGCAGGTCGTTCCGTGGCAGCACTTGCTCGGTCTGATCGCACCGCACTATCCGGTGTCGGGACGCCCTGGTCGACAGCCATACGCACTGGCGACGATGTTGCGGATTCATTTGCTGCAGCAGTGGTATGCGTTGAGCGATCCGGCGATGGAAGAAGCGTTGCACGAGATCCCGATCTTGCGGAGGTTTGCCCAGCTCGGTGGCTTGGACAACGTTCCGGACGAGACCACGATTTTGAACTTTCGGCGCCTGCTGGAGACCCATGGCCTTGCCGCGCGGATGCTGGACGCGGTCAACGCGCATCTGGCACGCAAGGGCCAGAGCCTGCGGTCGGGCACGATCGTCGATGCGACGCTGATCGCTGCACCCAGTTCGACCAAGAACGCCGATCACGCGCGCGACCCTGAAATGCATCAGACCAGGAAGGGCAATCAGTGGTATTTCGGGATGAAGGCGCACATCGGCGTGGATGAATTTTCCGGGCTGGTGCACCACGTCCATTGCACAGCCGCCAATGTCGCCGACGTCACGGTGACGCACGCATTACTGCATGGCAAAGAAGACAGCGTGTTCGGCGACAGCGGCTACACCGGTGCGGACAAACGCGAAGAACTGCAGACCTGCAAGGCTGCATTTTTCATTGCCGCCAGGCCCTCGACGCTGCAAGCCATCGGCAACAAACGCGAGCGTGCTCGGGAACAGCGTTGGGAACACTTCAAGGCCAGCGTGCGCGCGAAGGTGGAGCATCCGTTCCGGGTGATCAAGCGCCAGTTCGGTTACACCAAGGTCCGCTATCGCGGCCTGGCCAAGAACACCGCACACGTGCTGACCTTGTTTGCGCTCTCCAATCTGTGGATGAAGCGAAAGCAGTTACTGCCTGCCATGGGGAGCGTGCGCCTGTAACCCGGGGAATTCCCATGGAAAGCGCCAGAAATGGCGAAAATCCTAAAATCCAAACGCGACTCTCCGGAACGATGCGACATTCCGCACTCTCAGGCCTCGTTGTTCAGACCTTCCCTAGTTCTCCCAAAAGGGACGTTCTCCTGCTCCCAGTCATCGATCTCGTCGCACTCTGGAGGCAAAGCCACGCGATTGAATGCAGCTATCGCAGGTTCCTGCAGTTTGCGTTGCTCCACCCATGAAGCACCATCAAGCCTCAGCGTGAAAGCGCGTTTATATAGGTCGTGGAACTGCTCCTTAAGCTCAAAGGTCTCGGGCGTGTGGAACTGTATCTCCCAGAGCGCACCTTCAGGGCTTCGCAGCGTGACATTGATTGCCTTGAAGGGGCGTTGTGCGTGGTAAATTGATTTGTGAGCTTGACACGTTTGTGCTCCTGATTGTCCAGTGCGGCCAGCACACTGCGCAGGTTGACGGTAAAGTTTAGTGGTTCCAGCAATACGCTGTAGCGCAGGGCGTCGTTGACACCGGCCGCCGCTTCTTGGAGCGTCTGCTTTTTCAAAGCAATGCGCTGATTGAGCTTTCCCTTCAGCGAACCAAGCGACTTCAGTCGATGCTGTGTTCCTGCCAGTTGTCCGCCATGAAGCTCGGCAATATGCGTCAGCATGTCGGTGACCCCGGGCTCCATATCGCGAGCACGGGTCAGCAAGACCTGTGCCTCAAGCGCAATGTCCTTAGGCTGCTCGGTGCGCAGGCGCTGGGCCGGCGGCGGCGGCGTTTCGATCAAGGCTGCCTGTTGCAACGCGTCAAGCGCGTCTTCCATGACGCCTGCAGCCATGGATGGCATGCGTTGAAGTAGTGCCTTGGCCTGTTCGGGATAGAAGCGGCCCCCGTGCATCGCACGGGCAGTCGCTTTGCTATAAGGCACGGTGCGCACCCGGTCGGCGAAGGACCTTTCCGATCGTTCGCACGACCTCACGATTCGGGAGAAGAGCGCCGTGCCTGTGTCGGATTTAAGCGCATCTGTCCCCACCTTGATCGCGACGGTGAACAGGTTACGCATGGTTAGCTCCGGTTCGTCGGGAATGAATCCCGGTTGTCCTTGCGGGAACTCGGCGTGTGAGAGCTCGCACACTGGGTAGTTATCGAGGATGGCGTGGATGCGAGCTTGGAGATCAGGTGCGGCAATGTAGGCTTGGGCAAGCCGCGGCAACGCTTCGGCCAGGGCATCGGGCAGGCGCGGCGCCTCAGTGGCGGCGGCTGAGGCCTGCCCCAGCCCCACCAGCTGCGCTTCCAGCAGCTCGGCGGCTTCACGCGCTTCAAGCATATGGGCGCGTTCGATCGCATCGTGTGCCTGGGTACGCAGTTCCGTCAACATCTCCGGATTTATAGGCCCGCCTTCGAGCATATCGCGCAAGCTGTCGCGCAGATTGCGCTCAATGCCATCGTAGGTGCCGAACATCATGTTGCGCGCCATTGCCTCGCGCAGTTCATCGGGTTGCGCCATGAAGCGCGCCGCCAGGGTGGCGGCTGCAGAAGTGACTTGCTGGCCGCGTTTGAGGGACATGATCTCCGACAGTCGCCCGGGTTGGTAATGGCCGCTGAGAGTGTCGATGGCCGGCGTGGCAGTCTTCTTTGGCTTGAAGGATTTTTGCTCACCGCGCCTTTCCTCGCGATCCTCCATTACACGCGAAATCAGCGCGGCCAGCTTGGGGTAGCCTGCGTATACGAAGGCGTCGTCCCCGTCGGTATCCATGTTGCGCTTGCGCAACTCGTTAATCGGCAGAGCGCCCAGGCGCCCAGGTTCCACAATGTCCTTTAGTCGCAGACTACCGGTGCTGAGCATGTCGCGTGGTACGGCGCTGCGGTCGCGGCCGGTCGTCCAGCGCGACAGCGTCTTCAGATCTTCCTTGGAGCACGCCAGATCCGTATCTGCAAAATCGGCCGGCCAATTCTTCTCCGGCACGACAACAAGCATGCCTTTGCTGTGAAGCATCTGTGGGTCGGCTCCCGATCTGTCGTCGAATCCCGTGTAGCTGTACTGGATGCCAAAGGACCGCGATAGGAACTCGGCGGTGGCGTCGCCCTTAGCCGGGGTGGCTATGCGTTGCTCAGGCACCGGCAGCAGATTCTCCTTGTCATAAGGTGGCTTGCCGATCAGCAGGGGGCCGCCTGCGAGGTCGAAGGCCTGGCTGCGCTGCCGCGGCAGATGGACTTTGTCGTCGGCGGATGGCACTGCCCTGACCCGCTGGCCCTGGTAGCCGCCACCGACAGCCAGCTTGTACAAAGAGAGTGGTTCATTCTCCTCGGGCCGCGACAACTTAAGCTGTTGCTGCGTAGCAACGCGTGCCTCCTCCAGCGCCTCCTTGTCGCGTGGGAAGTGCTGTAGCGCCTGCGCCGGCATCATCGAGGGGCCCTTGTCCTTAGCGAGGAGATCGCGCTGCTCTTGGCTCGCCTGATTAGCCTGCACTGCATGCCATGCATCGTAATGCTTGCGGAACGCAGGGATACGCAATGCCACCTCCAGTTTTAGAAATCCGCAGCCATCGTTGGGGCACAACGCCAAGGGATTTCCCTCCATTGCCAAAGGCTTGAAGGGATGCGCAGGGCCGTCGACGTCGTCGAAAACCCAGGCGCAAGGTGCCTTCAACGACATGGTCACTCGGTACCATCTCAAGCAGCGATCGCTGCACGCGCGACCAATCTTCGCGTTGCGGAGCGAGCTTGGCGGCGAGCCGCATCAGACTGCTGCCCGGGACGGTGTCGACATAGCGAAACGCCGGCAGCAGAGATCCGGTCTCAGATCCGGCAGACAATACAAGGCTGCTACTAACCGAATTGCTGCGAGCGGCGCGGCTGCCGCCGAACATATCGAAGCGCCAGGGCTCATCTTTGTAGCTGAATGTACGCGCGAGCATGAATGCCGAGATCGTCCCAGGTAGCTTCACTTCCACCAGTGGTAGGCCGGTCAGGCGCGTAAACAGCGAGTAAGGCTTGTCCGATTCGGTTTCGTTAGTCGAAACTTCCTGCCCATCATATCGACCACCACATGGGTCGTGCTGCCGCGGCCGGGAGCCGGCACAGCGGGCTGGCCGGGGATCGAGCACATGCTCAAGCGCCCGGTTTCTAGGTCAAAGCTGGTCGGTGGATGGGCCCGCGTAATCGTCGGCGCCTCCTTCGCCATACGCAAGTCCAGAACGTCAAAAATTTGGTCACCGGCCTCGATCTGCGCGATTAGGTTCCAACTCATCTCTCCCAGGTCTGCTTCGATGGCCTCGCGTGTCCGCCCCAGCGTCCAATCCATCCATTGCGTCAACTCTTCACGGCGCTGGCGCACTTCCGCCCGCAAGCCTTCAACGTTGCGCGGTTTCCATTGACTACTCACCAGCGCATAGGCCTTGAGCACCTGAAAGAAGGTCAGCGCCGGGCAACGCGTCGCATGCTCTTCGGTGTCTCTCGAAGACTTAGGGAAGGTCTGAACAACGAGGCCTGAGAGTGCGGGATGTCGCGTCGGTCCGGAGAGTCGCGTTTGGATCTTCGGATCTTCCGCTATTTCTGGCACTTTCCTTGGGAATTCCCCGGGTTACAGGCGCACGCTCCCCATGGCAGGCAGTAACTGCTTTCGCTTCATCCACAGATTGGAGAGCGCAAACAAGGTCAGCACGTGTGCGGTGTTCTTGGCCAGGCCGCGATAGCGGACCTTGGTGTAACCGAACTGGCGCTTGATCACCCGGAACGGATGCTCCACCTTCGCGCGCACGCTGGCCTTGAAGTGTTCCCAACGCTGTTCCCGAGCACGCTCGCGTTTGTTGCCGATGGCTTTCAGCGTCGAACGCTTGGCGGCAATGAAAAATGCAGCCTTGCAGGTCTGCAGTTCTTCGCGTTTGTCCGCACCGGTGTAGCCGCTGTCGCCGAACACGCTGTCTTCTTTGCCATGCAGTAATGCGTGCGTCACCGTGACGTCGGCGACATTGGCGGCTGTGCAATGGACGTGGTGCACCAGCCCGGAAAATTCATCCACGCCGATGTGCGCCTTCATCCCGAAATACCACTGATTGCCCTTCCTGGTCTGATGCATTTCAGGGTCGCGCGCGTGATCGGCGTTCTTGGTCGAACTGGGTGCAGCGATCAGCGTCGCATCGACGATCGTGCCCGACCGCAGGCTCTGCCCCTTGCGTGCCAGATGCGCGTTGACCGCGTCCAGCATCCGCGCGGCAAGGCCATGGGTCTCCAGCAGGCGCCGAAAGTTCAAAATCGTGGTCTCGTCCGGAACGTTGTCCAAGCCACCGAGCTGGGCAAAGCGCCGCAAGGTCGGAATCTCGTGCAGCGCTTCTTCCATCGCCGGATCGCTCAACGCATACCACTGCTGCAGCAAATGAATCCGCAACATCGTCGCCAGTGCGTATGGCTGTCGACCAGGGCGTCCCGACACCGGATAGTGCGGTGCGATCAGACCGAGCAAGTGCTGCCACGGAACGACCTGCTCCATCTCGGCCAGGAAGATCTCCCGGCGGGTCTGCTTGCGCTTGCCCAGGCCTTCAGCGTCGCCGAACGTCAGTTGCATGGATTACTCCTCAACATGAGGCGGGTAGTGTCGCGTATCTATGGTGCGTTGTTCAGAGGTTCCTTAGAGCCACCGCTGCCCAGGTACAGGTCGACTTTGCGGTCGATAATGGGCTGCAGTATGTCGAAGACCCGCAATGCCTGGCTCCGGTGGCGAGAGCCCAGCTCCGCATTACGAATAAGCGGCAACAGTCCCATGCACAGGCTGCCGATACCCTCAAGGGTGGTATCGCGTAATCCGTCGTTCCCGGCTAGAACCGAAACCCGCTCCAGCGCTGGTCGTGCCAGCGGACGCATCTGGCGGTGAAGCTGGGCCGATGAAAGCGCCTTGAAGAGCACCCCAATATTTGATGCCGAGGCGGACTTAAAGCGCTCGCGGTGCAAGTCAAGGTGCGCGGCCATCGCCTGTAGTTTGGCGGCACCCAACGTCTGGAACTGCTCCTCTTCCATGTGCAGCAGGCGGGACATCGCGTTGGCTACCATGGCGATCCAACGCATCTCGAACTGCTGCCATGGCACCTCGGCCGAGCCTGCGCGCTGGGCGAGCATTACCCTGCTGCTTGACACGTTGGCCGTCCGAGTCGTTTGCTCAGAGCGTTGAGCGATATGGCCACGGAGTGTGCTTGCATGACGTGTCGCAGGTCGTGGTCCTCAGCCAGCCTCGCAGCCAAGACGTCGATAGCCCTCTCACACAAGTCCGTGCCGGGCCATTTGCTCAGGGCGTTGAGTGCGTTGGCCACGCCTTGGGGTTCGAGGGCATCGCGCAAGCCGGTATCGTCGACCAGCCGCCCTGCCAGCGTGCTGGCGGCGGCGGCACACACCTCCGTGTCGGGCCATTTGCTCAGGGCGTTGAGCGAATTGGACATTCCTTGTGGGTCAAGTGTCTTGAGCAATCCGGAATCGTCGACCAGCCGTTTAGCAAGCGCACTGGCGGCCTCCGCGCAGATCTGTATGTCGGGCCATTTGCTCAAGGCGTTGAGCGCACTGGCGACTTCTGGCGGCTTGAGGGAATCCCGTAATACCCCATCGTCGGCCAGCCGCGAGGACAGCTCATCAGCGGCATCTGCACAGATTTCCACGCTAGGCCATTTGCTCAGGGCATTAAGCGCATTGGCCAAGCCTTGCGGATCAAGGGCGTTGCGCAATCCGGGATCGTCGACCAACCGCGAGGCCAGCGCACTGCCGGCGGTCGCACAATCCTCCGCGTCGGGCCATTTACTCAGGGCGTTGAGCGTGATCGACACGTATTGAGCGTCCATGCCTTGTTGAGCGTCCAGGGCCTTGCGCAATCCGTCATCGTCCGCCAACCGCAAGGCCAACGCACCGGCGGCGGCCGCGCAGGTCTGCGTACCGGGCCATTTGCTTAGGGCGTTGAGCGCTTCTACGATTTCTAGTGGCTTGAGGGACCCGCGCAACACACCATCGTCGGCCAGCTGCCAGGCTAGCCCATCGGCGGCCTTCGCACAGGTCTCCACGCTGGGCCATTTGCTAAGGAAGCTCTGAACAACGCACCATAGATACGCGACACTACCCGCCTCATGTTGAGGAGTAATCCATGCAACTGACGTTCGGCGACGCTGAAGGCCTGGGCAAGCGCAAGCAGACCCGCCGGGAGATCTTCCTGGCCGAGATGGAGCAGGTCGTTCCGTGGCAGCACTTGCTCGGTCTGATCGCACCGCACTATCCGGTGTCGGGACGCCCTGGTCGACAGCCATACGCACTGGCGACGATGTTGCGGATTCATTTGCTGCAGCAGTGGTATGCGTTGAGCGATCCGGCGATGGAAGAAGCGTTGCACGAGATCCCGATCTTGCGGAGGTTTGCCCAGCTCGGTGGCTTGGACAACGTTCCGGACGAGACCACGATTTTGAACTTTCGGCGCCTGCTGGAGACCCATGGCCTTGCCGCGCGGATGCTGGACGCGGTCAACGCGCATCTGGCACGCAAGGGCCAGAGCCTGCGGTCGGGCACGATCGTCGATGCGACGCTGATCGCTGCACCCAGTTCGACCAAGAACGCCGATCACGCGCGCGACCCTGAAATGCATCAGACCAGGAAGGGCAATCAGTGGTATTTCGGGATGAAGGCGCACATCGGCGTGGATGAATTTTCCGGGCTGGTGCACCACGTCCATTGCACAGCCGCCAATGTCGCCGACGTCACGGTGACGCACGCATTACTGCATGGCAAAGAAGACAGCGTGTTCGGCGACAGCGGCTACACCGGTGCGGACAAACGCGAAGAACTGCAGACCTGCAAGGCTGCATTTTTCATTGCCGCCAGGCCCTCGACGCTGCAAGCCATCGGCAACAAACGCGAGCGTGCTCGGGAACAGCGTTGGGAACACTTCAAGGCCAGCGTGCGCGCGAAGGTGGAGCATCCGTTCCGGGTGATCAAGCGCCAGTTCGGTTACACCAAGGTCCGCTATCGCGGCCTGGCCAAGAACACCGCACACGTGCTGACCTTGTTTGCGCTCTCCAATCTGTGGATGAAGCGAAAGCAGTTACTGCCTGCCATGGGGAGCGTGCGCCTGTAACCCGGGGAATTCCCATGGAAAGCGCCAGAAATGGCGGAAAATCCTAAAATCCAAACGCGACTCTCCGGAACGATGCGACATTCCGCACTCTCAGGCCTCGTTGTTCAGACCTTCCCTAAAGGCATTAAGCGCGTTGGCGACCCCTTGCGGGTCAAGGGTCTTGAGTAGTTCGGGACCGTCGACCAGCCGCTTAGCAAGCTTACTGGCGGCCTCCGCGCAGATCTGCGTGTCGGGCCATTTGCTCAGGGCGTTGAGCACATTGGATATGTGTCGACCGTCCAGGGCCTTGCGCAACCTATGATCGTCGACCAGCCACCCCGCCAGCGTACCTGCTGCGGCCTTGCAGCCCTCCGCGTCGGGCCATCTGCTCAGGGCGTTGAGCGCGTCCGTCACGCCTTGCGCGTCACGAGCGTTGTACAAACCGGGATCGTCGACCAGCCGCAAGGCGAGTGCCTTGACCGCGGCAGTGCAGAGCGGTGCTTCAGGCCATTTGCTCAGAGCGCTGAGCGAGCTTGTCACTGCCTGCGGGTCAAGGGCCTTGCGCAATCTGCCATCGTTGGCCAGCCGTCCGGCCAGCGCATTGGCGGCGTCCGCGCAGATCTGCACGTCTGGCCATTTGCTAAGGGCGTTGAGCGCATTGGCCACGCCTCGCTGCTCAAGGTCCTTGAGAAATCTGGGATCGTCGATCAGTCGCTTGGCCAGCGCACCGACAGCGGCCGCACAGGCTTTCGCGTTGGGCCATTTGCTCAGGGCGTTGAGCGCATTGGAAAATTCTAGGGATTTTAGGCTCTTGCGTAGCTTGCCATCGTTGGTCAGCCGCAAGGCCAGCCTATCGGCGGCCTTCGCACAGTTCTCCACGCTGGGCCATTTGCTCAGCGCATTGAGCACGTTGGCTACGCCTTGCGGATCCAGCGCCTCGCGCAGATTGGAATCGTCGACCAGCCGCCCGGCCAGCGCATCGACAGCGGACTTGCAGACCTCTGCGTTGGGCCATTTGCTCAGGGCGTTGAGCGCGTCGGACACGTCACGCGAATTGAGGGCCTTGCATAACCCAGGATTGTCGGCGAGAAGCGCAGCGAGCGAGTGCGCCGTGGACTGGCAGTCCAGATTATCCGGCCACTTGCTGAAGGTATTGAGTGCTTGGCCGAGGTCCCGCCCGTTCAGGGATTGTCGGGCCCGGTCGTCGCGTTGTAGGTGACGTGCCAGGCGAGCCGCCGCGCCTTCGCACCTGCCGCTGTTGATGTTCTTGGCGAAGGAATTCAGGAGGAGGGCTAACGGCTGGCCAGCCAGCTCCGATAGATCATCGGCCCGCCTGAGCTGTCCGGCGATCCACGCGATTGCATCCATGCATGCCTTCAGGTTCTGGGCCCTGCTCAGCTTGTTGGCCACATAGGCCAGCTGTTTCGACGATGCACCCTCGAACCACCTAGTCTGATAAAGATACTGCGCCGCGAGTTCGACGCAACGATCAAGATCGCGGTGCGTTATGCCTTTCCCCGTGAACCGCCTAGCGTTGGTAACCATCTGAAGGTAATTATCCAGCCGCGTCGCATTGGTTTGCGCGTCGAGGCATCCTTCCAGGAAGGGTAGCGCCATCCCGCCAGGGATGTGATGCGCCAGTTCGTTGTCCTTTGCCATGGACACGCACAAGCATGCGTTATGCTTCAGAGTCTTTCGGCTGGGACCACTCAATTCTCGCTCACACCGCTTTCGGTCCGCCTTTAGCCGTTCTTTTGCTGCCGAGCTGAGTTGACTCTCGGCCCAGCGGAGATCTTCCGTCATCGATTCCAAGCCATGGGTTGGCCGCTTTCGCTGCCCATATGGCTCTTCTTCCCGTGGTCGTTTCCGTGCACTCCGGTCTGACTGTCGTTCGGTCAAGCGAAGATCTGCGCTCTCCTCCAGACCATGGGTCGGTCGTTGTGGCGCAGGATGCGAGGGACGGACACCCCGCCAGCGGACTTTCCGTCCGAGCGCCGCTCAGGCGCGGTAAGGCGCTGGTGTGGGTGGCTGACCGATTGTTGCCGAACACGCCCGTCACCGACGCCTTGGCTGGCTTCCGTTTGCGTATCCAAGGGTAATGGTTCCCTGGGCCGCATCAATCCCCAGGCTCACCAGGTTCCATCCGCTGCCGTTTGGTCGGCGGTCTTCCGAATGGATTTTGCATTCTCCTGGTACTGGTCGCTGTCTGATCCTCCGCTGGTACGAGCTGTTCATCGTGAGAATACGGCCAGTTTGTCCGCGACGAGCTTGAGTTTATGTTGGGAGTTTTCATGCCCGGAACATTAATCAATCTTCCTGCCATCGACATCGTTAAGGAAGGTCTGAATAACGAGGCCTGAGAGTGCGGGATGTCGCGTCGGTCCGGAGAGTCGCGTTTGGATCTTCGGATCTTCCGCTATTTCTGGCACTTTCCTTGGGAATTCCCGGGTTACAGGCGCACGCTCCCCATGGCAGGCAGTAACTGCTTTCGCTTCATCCACAGATTGGAGAGCGCAAACAAGGTCAGCACGTGTGCGGTGTTCTTGGCCAGGCCGCGATAGCGGACCTTGGTGTAACCGAACTGGCGCTTGATCACCCGGAACGGATGCTCCACCTTCGCGCGCACGCTGGCCTTGAAGTGTTCCCAGCGCTGTTCCCGAGCACGCTCGCGCTTGTTGCCGATGGCTTGAATCGTCGAACGCTTGGCAGCAATGAAAAATGCAGCCTTGCAGGCTTGCAGTTCTTTGCGTTTGTCTGCACCGGTGTAGCCGCTGTCGCCAAACACGCTGTCTTCTTTGCCATGCAGTAATGCGTGCGTCACCGTGACATCGGCGACATCGGCGGCTGTGCAAGGGACATGGTGCACCAGCCAGGAAAACGCATCCACGCCGATGTGCGCCTTCATCCCGAAATACCACTGATTGCCCTTCTTGGTCTGATGCATCTCAGGGTCGCGCGCGTGATCGGCATTCTTGGTCTAACTGGCGCAGCGATCAGCCTCGCATCGACGATCGTGCCCGACCGCAGGCTCTAGCCCTTGCGCGCCAGATGCGCGTTGACCGCTCCCAGCATCTCTGCGGCAAGGTCATGGGTCTCCAGCAGGCGCCGAAAGTTGAGAATCGTGACCTCGTCGGGAATGTCGTCCAACCCACCGAGCTGGGCAAAGCGCCGCAAAGTCGGAATCTCGTGCAGCGCTTCTTCCATCGCCGGATTGCTCAACGCATACCACCGCTGCAGCAGATGAATCCGCAACATCGTCGCCAGTGCGTTCGGCTGCCGACCTGGCCGCCCCGACACCGGATAGCGCGGCGCGATCAGCCCGAGCAGTTGCTGCCACGGAACGACCTCCTCCATCTCGGCCACAAAGATCTCGCGCCGGGTCTGCTTGCGCTTCCCAGGCCCTCAGCGTCACCGAACGTCAGTTGCATGGATCACTCCTCAACATGAGGCGGGTAGGGTCGCGTATCTGTGGTGCGTTGTTCAGAGTTTCCCTAATTGCATCTACAAGATGCTGGTTGGTTGTTCAGACCTTCCTTGCGTTTCTTCCCGCCGCATGCAAGCGCTGCAGACCATTGGCGCCCGTGCTATGCCGCTGCTGCCTCTCTGGCCAACCATCTGTTGTTTGCGTACACATGCGAGACGTATGACGCAGGCGCGGTTGCGCAATTTCCAGGATTCCAACTTCGTGTTCGGCGCGAGTGGTTCGCAGCGGCTTGCTCGGCTGTGCATCTCGATCCAGATACTGCGTCCTACCAAACTGGTGCATTGGCAACTCATCGCATTTTTCCCCGGAGAGACTCAGATGACGTTGGTATCAGGAAATCCCCACACAGCGAACGACGCATTTTTCACCAGCCTGGCGATCCGTCTTGGGTTGCCCGACGAGCTTGCGCAGCGACTTGGCGAAGGTGAAACCATCCTTGGCCCTGCGGGCATGCTGTGCCGTGTCCACACGCAGATGCAGCAGGGCGAAATGACGGCCTTTCCTGAAGTGATCCTGCCGTTGGCCGCACGCGAGCTCGGCGGCGATGAGGTGGTGACGCTGCTGGCACTGCAGGAACAATTACTGACGCACTACGGATGGCGGCTCACGCTCTCGGATCTTGGGCTGCTGTGTGTCTGCCCGCTGTTGCTCGAGCGCACGCCCGATGCGGTGGCCACCGCGCTGGAGCGCGGGCAAGTGGTTGCCCGTGTGGTGTTGGACGCGCTGGTGACGCAGGCCGGCAGCCCGGCGGAGGTGGCTTCATGAAGCTCACCAGCGACATTGGGGCCTCTTCCAGCCGCCGCGCAACCTCGCCTGCCCCCACACAGCCAACGCAGGCCGAGGAGGCCGCTGCAGCACCGCAGACGCGGCCTCCAGCCGGGCCGCTCGCGGGCTTACACTCTTCGGGCCCGATGTTGCGCGTTCGTCGCGCAGCGGTTCCACGTCGCCCGACGAACGACGCAAGTCATGCCGAGTCCTCGCATGGCGCATCCCATCGCTCGGAGTCCTCGCAGTCGTCGCATACTTCGGAGCTGACGGATGCAGCGTTTTACACTCCGCCGCTAAGCCCCGGGTCCTCGGTCAGCGATGTGTCGGACGCGCCTGCCGCGCCTGCCGTTGCAGCGACCTATGTGCAGCGCAGTGCGTCGACAGCCGCTGACTTGAAGGGGCAGATACGTGCGCGCCTGGATGCAGTGCCATTTGCAGCGCCGTCGGAGGAGCAGGAGGCGCTGCAGGCCGCGTATCTGGAATGGGCGGACGCGCGCGTGGATGAACGCATCACCGCGTTCGGGCCGGATGCCGGATACCAGATCGTCGGCGATATGAAGACGGCAGGCGCAAAGGCAGCGTGGCCGATCGCCTACGAGTGTCTCAGGGCCTTCGTCATCGGCTCGATGCGGACCCCGTTCGGTCTTGCCGCGGGCGCCGCCTACGACAGTTCGCGCCCGCCCGGATCGGAGACGCTGAGTACGGCAACGCTGTCCGGTGCGGTGGCGGGCGTGGTGTCCTATGCCAGCGATACGTTGCTGATCCCGGCAATGGATCGGCGCGCGCGCGTTGCGAACTTGCCGCGGTTCCAGGCCATCGACCCCAAGATCCTGGTGCCCGATCCGCCGCCGGTCTTGCTGGAAATCACCGCCGAAGGCAAGCGTTTCACGCGCCCGGGCGAGGGCAACGCGCCCACGCTTGCCGAGCTCAAGGCGCAGACCTACGACCTCCGCCAGGGAGTCACCCAGTGGCAATCGACGTTGGACGACAAATCCCTGGATACCTTGTTGCTCAAGCCGACGATCAACGCAGGATTCAACGCGGCGCGGCGAACCTCCGACGACCCGGGCACGCGCACGCCGGCCGGCCAACTGGGGTTGAGCGCGCTCGCCATTGGCGGGGCAGGGGTGGTGCAGAAGGCGATGCTCGAAACCGGCAAGGCGGTGGCGCGCACCGGCCAGATGCGCGTGCCCGACCTGCTGGGCGGACAGCAGCGGCTGAATCTGTTTTCGCTGGCATTGCCGGACAAGACGCGTCGGCCGGCGCAATGGTCCGACGCTGTGCGTTTTCCCCCCAACTATCTGCTGGAGACCGGGAAAGAAGGCCTGGCGTTGGCCAGGCAAGCCTTGAGCACCACCAACGCGATCACCACTGCGCTACGCGACGTGCTGGGCCGTCACATGCTCAGCAACGTGCTGGTCAATTTAGCCTCGCTCGGTGCCGGCCGCCTGATCGCTGCGCCGTTGCGCGGCGGCAACGAAAACGGCAGCGTTGCGGGCGAAGCCGCCAATTCCACCGCCACGGTCGTACAGCAGGCGGTGCAGACCCTGTTCAACGATACGGTCTGGAATGCGCTGAAGGCCAAGAACGGCGCCAATACCACCCAGGCGACGCGACTGGATCAGGAACGTGCCGTCACCGCGGCCAATCATCAGCGCACCATCGAACGCACGCTTCAGGCGCTGGCCGAGCCCATCGACGAGGCGATCGCGCTGTTTTCGGCGCCGACACCGGCGCAGATTGCGCGTGCCCTGGAAGAGGGAGAGCGGCTTGCGCCTGCACCGGGGCCGCAGGCGAGGAGGTTGCGCGAAGCCCTGGAGACATTGCGCGCGGAAATCGGCACGCAGTCCCCCTCGATTGCGACCATCGACACGGTGCGCGATGCGCTGCACGCCGGGCAGAAGGCGATATTCAGCGGAGTGCCACGCGACGACCTGACCGCGACACTGGATACCGAGTTGACGACGCTCAGGGACGCGTTGCACGAGAGCGAGAAACTGCGCCAGTGGGAAAGCGGCCGGCCGTGAGCGATCGATCGCGCGGGTGATCCGCTCGCGGATTCCACGCTGCAAGGACAGACGCAGTCGCCGTTCCGTCTGTCGCTTGCTGGTGCTCCCGGTGCCGGCCTGGCGCGTGGCTTACCTGCGAGCAGCGGGAGTGGGCGCTGCGGCGCGCGGCACCGCTTCGTACGCCGGCCATTGACCGACCGTGCGCATGGCCTCGGCGATGCGGTTGCGCTGGCGCTTGACGATGAAATCCACGCCACGCTCTTCGGTCAGTTTCGCCTTCTCGCGGACCAACAGCAAGGTCGGCTCCCACACGGCGGGCTGCTGCAGCAAGGCATCGAAGGCCGTACGCTCGGCGAGTGCACGCGCGTGGTCACCCGCGTCCTGCGCCACCAGCGCAAGTGCCCGGTGCACGTCCAGCAACGGCGCAGCGGCGCTGCGTAACGCCTCGTCGGCAAACAGTGCGGCCAGCGCGTTGCCATCGGCAAAACGCCTGGCCTGCTGCATGAAATGCTCCAGTTGCAGCTCTGCCAGCACCGGTTGCAAGGTCTGGTCGACATCGTTGCCCAGCTTGACCAGGCCGTAGTCGGCCCAGCGCTCCCACTGGGTGCGGACCAGGCGTTCGAACGCGGCGAATTGCGTGAAGTCGGTTGCGCGGTCGCTGCGGACCGGATCGATTTCGCCGCCGAACTGGAATAGCGTGCAGAACGCGGTGGCCACGTCCGCGCTCACTTCGGCGACATAGCCGGCTTCGATTGCCGAGACCGTGGTGCTGGCTGCAGGCGTCGCCGATGCACCTTCGCGGCGCTGCTGGGCAAGTGCCAGTTGTACGCCGGCCGTCAGGCGTGCGGCCGCTTCCACCCGGCGTGCGGCGGTGGCGTCGCAATACTGCGTGGTCATGTAGCCGGCCACGGTCGTCGACGTCCAGCCGAGGTCCTGGCGCGATTTGACGCCGAGCCCGAGCGAGCCGCCCGCACGGCGGCCGTGCGTATCGCCTGCGCGCAGGCCGGCGCTGACGCTGGCGCTGCATTCGGTTCCCTGGCTGACGCGTGCGGCCTGGTCGATCAGCCCGACGCTGGCCTCCGGATGCTCGGCCAGCAACGCATGCATCCAGTCCGCGCCGTGTGGCTGCTCTGGATGATCGGGTGATGCGCGGAGCACCAGATGCTCCAGCATGCGCAAAAACGCCTGCAACAGCGCCGGTTCGCGGCCCTTGCCCAGCCGGGGGATACGGATCTGCAGGCCGTCTTCCACACCGACCTCGCGCCGATAGCGCCAGTCCACGGCGGCCGACACGCCGGCTGCTGCGTAGGCACTGTCCACAGCGATGCCATAGCCGGCAGTCAGGCCCGCACCGAGCTGGCGCTGTGTCGCGGATTGGCGACTGATCTGCAGGTACAGACCGGTACGTCCCATGTAGAACTCCAGCGAGGCATCGTGATTGCACTGCATGCTGGCGATCAGTCGCGCGCCCAGGCCGAACGCAGATCCTGCAACGGCAGCTGCCGCCGAAAGCGGTGCGAGATTGGCGCCCCAGGTCCGTTGGCAGGTCATCCGCCAGCGGTCGCGCCATTCCAGGTGCGAGAGCATGTCGCGCAGCAGGTCCAGCAACGCCTCGGGGTGGGCCAGGGCGCCGGCACCGGTCTGCTTGGCCAACTGCAAGGTCTTGTCGATGGCGGTGTCGAAATGCGCCAGGCAGTCATCCGCATGTGCGAGCCACACTGCGGCCTGTGGCGAGGCATCGCTTGCTTGCAGCTCGGCCGCTTGCTCTGCATGCTCCGCCCGCACGGTAGACAGGCAGGTGCGCAATAGATCGAACGCGGCTGGGGCGGTGCATCGGCTGCTTCGCACCTGCTCCCAGGCACGCTGCAATCCTTCCGGTGGCGCTGCCTGCACCGCTGCACCGCCCGGGGTGCTGGATGCCTGTGCCTGATGGTGGTCGTGCAGCACCGCCGCACGTTCGGCGATGCGCGCCAGGGTGGCGGCATCGAAGACCATGCCGCTGCGGTCCACGTCCTCATCGACCCATTGCAGCAACTCGGCAGCCGCCTGCCAGTGCAACTCGGCCTGCGATGGCACACAGCCCTGCGGCCGGGCGGCATGCAATGCGCCCAGGTAGCCGATCAAGGCAGCGCAGGCGTGTTCCAGGGTCAGGTTGGCGCGTCGACGCGGTGTCGGCAGTGCGGTGGCCGATGCGACCTCCAGCCCCTCCGACAAGGCATGCAGTGGATTGGGAGCGCTCGCGTGTGCGCCTGCAGAATGGGGCGAGGTGGCCGTGCGCACCGCCTCGCCGAATGCCTGCAGGTGGGCGTTTGCGCGCGCATACGCCGAGTCGGGAGCACGCGACTCGTAGCCGTTGCGCAGCGCATGGTAGGCCGCGCGTTCGTCGCTGCTGCAGGCCAGCAGCGCCTGCGCCGGGTCGGCCGCGTGCAGGGCACTCCCGGCCGCGCGCCGTGCATCGCTCAGCCAGCACCGCGCGGCGGCATCGTCCACGGGCGTGGCGCGCAGCAGCGCATCGGCCCGTAATGCGATGCGCGCGATGTCCTGGCGGGCCGGGTCGGCGGCACGCTCATGGCGTGCCTGGATCAACTGGCCGAGCACCTGGCGGCCGCGCGGCACGCGCGCCAGGGTCTCCAGCCAGCGCGTCGTCGCCGCCTCGATCGCTGCGCGAGGAGTTCCGGTGTGCTCGTCCATCGTCGCGCCCTGTTGGGCATCGTGCTGTTGCGGATCGGCAGGGATCAGCGCGCTCCAGCTGCTGTTGTGGACATGGTCGAAGGTGGCAAGCAGCAGCGCCGCCGCGTCAGCACGGTTGTCGCCGAGCACACCGGCCACTGCCGAGCGCAGCGCGCCAAGCGCGATGGCCACGATGCCCGCTGCAGGCACCGCCTGGTCTCCGAAACGCGTGGTGGAGAGCCCGCTCGCCCATGTCGACAAGCGCTTGCGCAATGCGGTGGCCGCGGCGGCATCGGTTGCGCTGGATGCGGTCTGCGCGATCTGCGCGGCAATCAGCGCGTCCGACGCGGCACTTAGCGCCTGGCTGGCGCGCAGATCGTCGGCCGCTGCGGTGTCGACCTCCTGCGCGAGCGAGTGCGTCAGACCCGCCAGCGCCGGCAGCAGTGCACGCAGCTCGTCGGCGTGCGCAGCGGTCTCGAACAGGTCGCCAGCCACGATGTGCGCAGACTGCAGCGCCTGCGCCAGGGTGGTGTCGAGGCTGGCGGCGCGCACTTGCAGGCGCTGCAGCGAGGCCTGCTGTTTCTCGCGCAGGGCGGACAGATGGCGCGCGTGCTCGTGCAGCTTGCGGATGCGATCCAGCTCGGCTTCGTGCTTGAGCATGTCGTGCAGGCGCGGTCGACGATCGCTTGCCGCAGGCGCGGGCATGGCCGTCAGTTGGTCCAGTTGCTGCTGCAGCTGTTGCTCGGTGTGCGCCAGGCGCTCGCTGCAATCGGCGATGTGTTTGCGTAGCAGCGCGTTCCAGGTGGCCAGCACCTGTTGGCGTTTGCGGGTGTCGTTGGCACGGTCGGCCAGGCGCGGTGCGCGTCTGGCATGCAAGCCGGTGTCCTGCTCCAGGCGATCGAGATGCAGCCGCACCAGGCGCTGCAGCGCTGCGGCCTTGCGCACGGCGATCCGTGCATCGCTCAGCCGTTGCGAGGCGGCGAATGTCGCTGTCTGCACCGGAGCCAGTGCGTGCCAGTCGCCCGGTTCCGATCGAGCGGGTGGTGCAGGCTGCGCAGACGTGCCCTGGTAGCGCAGCAGGCGCGTATGGTCGGGAGTGGCCTGCCGGGCGATGCCCACCGCCGTGCCGGCGAGCCGGGCGAGCTTCTGCAACGACTTGCGCACGCCGCGCAGCCTGCCTGTCTCGCGCGGCGCAGGCGTGCCCTGTCCGCTGTCGGCAGCAGCTGCGGTGTAACGATGTACCCGTGCGGCCACATCCATTTCTGCAGCGCGTGCTTCGGACTCGGCCGCGGGCCCATCCAGTTGATGCAGTCGGTGATGGGCCTGCTTGTGCGGCGAGGGCGTACCTGCATGCGCGGTGCTGTGGCTGTTGCCAGGCAGCCCGACTGTCACGGTGGAAGGGCGAATGCGGGTCAAGGCCGATCTCTCGCGTGTGGCGGTTTGCGTCCGACTGTGCTCGCCGCTGCTGTAAAGCCGAACCGGGCGAGCGGCCCGTTTGCACATGGCAGCAGTGTTTGCTTGCCGCGACGCAGTGCGTGCCGCGCAGGCGTCGCAGCGATGATGGTCGGTCTGCGGTCATCGCCTACGACGGCGGGCACTGACGCCCGGCAGATGCGGCAACCATGCATCTGCCGGGCGCGATCGACGCGCAGCGACGGTGCAGCGCGCGCGATCAGCCGCTGTAGGCCTTGTGGCCGATACGTGTCGCTCCGGTGGCCTGGGAAGCGTCGGGGGCAATCACTTCGTCGGGCGCATCGGTCTTCAGGTTTGCCAGCGTCACCGTCGCGCCGGGCGCGTCGGTCCGGAACACCGCTTCCTTGACCTGGTTGAACTCGCAATTCTCGACCTGAAGGTGCGAGTCGATATCGGCATGCCCACCGTTGGTGCGGAAGACCTTGCTGGCACCCTCGACGGTGTCGCCCGACATCACCACGTCGGCAGCGCCGTTGTCCTGCACGACCTTGTCTGCGGCGTTCTTGAACGTGCAATTGATGATCTCGACCTTCGGCCGGCCGCTGACCTCGGGGCTGCAACCGGCAATACCCGCATCATGCTCACGGTTGCCCTGCCCATCGATGGTGACGGCATCCTCGCTGACATCTTCGTTGACGCAGTTGACCATCTTGCCGCTGGCCATGAAATGCACACCGTCGCCGGTGCCACCCATGCGGACGTTGCAGAGGCTGCCACCATCCTCGACGACGAAAAGTGGCTGCTGGTGCTCGTTCTGGGAGCCATCGCCCAGACCTGGGCCACCGGTGTAAAGCTGGCCCTTGCCGTCGAACACCTCGCCCTTGTGCACCACGATGGGCTTGTTCTGGATGCCGGGTGGCGCGGTGACGACCTTGCCGGGAGGCAGTGGCGCTTGCGTGCCGGTCGGGCCTGGCGTGCCGTGAGCACCGTCGGTGGGCGTGGGTGGGTGTCGCCGAGTGACCCGGGTTGGTGGGCGATGCGCCGTTGCCGGTTCCCGTTCCCGTTCCGGATGTGTTGCTGCCGTTGCCACCGTTGCTGCCGTTGCCACCGTTGTTGCCATTGCCATTGCCATTGCCATTGCCGGCACCACTGCCGCTGCCGTGTTGCCCGCCGGGGTTGGTGGAACACGGCGGGTTCGATGGCGGCATAGATGGTGTCGAATTGAAGTTGGTCGGTTGCTGACCGTCACTGGATGGCTGATCCTGTGGCTGCATCATGTCGCTGAGCAGGCGTTGCATGCAGTACGCCAGCATGCTCATGATCACCGCGGTGAGGGCTTGCTGCTCCGAAGGGGAGAATGAGGACGGCTGTAAGCTCGCAGTGCTATGTGAGGGAATGGCGAGATTCATTGGCGAGTGTCCTTGCAAGAGATGAATGGCGGACGAAATCCTGCGGTGGGGAAATAACCGCGCGACAACGTAGCGATGCGATACAGCGCAGCGGATGCGCAAGGCGCCGGCAGCGTGCTGCGCAGTCGTGCATGTCTGGCTAACACCATCGGCATGCAGGCAACGCCAAGCACCTCACGCGCGTAGCCACAGATAATTTCCCGTTGCGATTCCTTCGAACATTTCGTCGTGTGCAATGAAGATGTTGTTGTTCCAATAACGGCCATGCTCGGCGTAATGGGCGAGCAGATCGCAGATCCAGGCGCCGTCGACGTCGTCGTCTAGCGGAACGCGCACGACCAGCACGATCACGCCGGCATCGTTCAATCCGAGTTGCGCCTGGTCCTGCGCATATACCGACAGGTTGGCTTCCAGCAACAGCCGGAATACCGTCAAGGTCCGTCCCGCAGGAGCAAGGCCGTAGGAGATGCGTAGGTAAAGTGCTTCTTCCTGCGCTTCCTCCTCGGGCTGTGGCTCCGGCATGTGCAGATAGACCTCGAATCCGTCTATCTGGATCGTGCGGTGCTCGAGCAACTCCTGCACATCCGGCAGGCCAAGCACATCGCACAGTTCCGCAGCCAGGGTTTCGAATCGTGCCGAAGCCATTGCCTAACCGCTGTCGGTTGCGCAGACCCGTGTGGGCGGGCCTGCGCAAGTGATGAACCATTTTTGTCTTAACGTGTCGCGTCTTTCATCGTCTCCCCGAATTTTCTGATTACATTGTTCAACGAGGCATTCAAGTTCAATGCGTTCATCTCACGGCTGACATAGTTATTGCTTTTGATGGTCGTTGAGACTGAGTCGCCTACACCGCCCATGAAGGAGTTTGCCTGGCCGGACTGACCCATGCTGCTTATTTCACTATCAAACTTATCCTTGAACGTGTTGCTCAGAAGGTCCTTGGCTGATCCGCCTCTGTTGATGCCTTCAAGAAGTGACATGTTGATCTCCTATTTCTTTTGAGAAGCGCCGTTGGCGCGGGAAACCCTGCTTGCTTCACTAGCAGGAATTGGGTTAGGCAGCCGCCGCGATGTGCGAGACCAGCGCATGGGCGGCATTGAAGCCTTCGTGCAGTGTCGAAAGCCGGGTGCGATCTGCGGCGTCGGTTGCGGCCATCCACTGCACCTGCACCTGCTGTCTTGTGTTATCTAGCGCATCGACAATCCTTGCCAGGCGCTCGCCGCTGGCATCTTCGGATTTGACCTTGATCAAGGCACCCATGTCATGGGCGATGCTTTCAGTGATGGATTCAAACATGACCGATCCTCGTTGGATTAACTCAGTAAGTGGTGGAGGTCAGGTGCTTGGTGCCGTCCGGGGTCTCCACGTAATGCAGTCCGTCGACGAGCAAGGCGGCATCGTAGTTGGCGGGCGTTTTCACGGACGGGTCCTGCTGGGCGATATCCACGTGCAGCTTGCGGATCTCCGGGCCCAGATCGCTGCGCAGGTCGGCGATCCGCCGGATCGCGCGCTCTGCGTTGTCGCTGCTGCCGGCAATGGAGAAAACGCCCTGGCCGTCGTAACGCACGCTCAGGTCGCGGTCGGCCAAGGTATCGCGCAGGGTTGCCAATACCTCATCCACCACCACCACATCGACGGTGACCGCATGTTGATACCGATGCAGTTGCGCGCGCAGGCGTGCCGCATCCGCGCTGCTTGTCACCAGGCCCTCGACCCGCACGCGCGACCCGACCTGCTCCACGCGCGCTTCGCGCAAGCCCAGCTGTTTGAGCACGAATCGCACCTGATTGAGCTGGTTGTCCTGGCTGCGCTGGGGAGCCGCATCGGAGAGGAAGGCCGGGAGCAGGGAGGGCAACAGTGCCGCAGCGGCCAGCGCTAGCATGGCGCCCACCACTGCACGCAGTGCGTTGCGCCTGGACCTGCGTGGCGAAGGCGCTGCCGGCGTCGCGGCGGGAGACAGTAGCTGCTCCAGCAGCGCAACATCGTCCGGCCAATCGGCTGCAGCGTCGCCGATGCAGAGCACCAACGGACCAAAGCGCACCGGATGCAGCGCAACAAACGCTGTCGTCGGCAACGCGTCGCTGCGATAACGCACTTGACCATCTGCATCCACCTCGATGATGAGCGAACAATCAGGCCAATCTTCGATCCGGATTTCGGCTTGGAGATCGGCGCCCAACGTATAGCTGCCTGGCTGCAAATCTAATCGTGCGCCGGCATGGATTCCCGTCAGCACGCGAAGTTGCATGGTCATGCGCGAATCTCCTGAGCGGTCCGCTCCTGGTGCTCAATCAGCAATGTGTTCAAACGTGTGATGGCGCCGGCACGATCAAGGCGTTTACGTGGTTTTTCCGCGTTGAGCAGCACCAACGGAAGCAGTAGATGGAAATTGCGCAGCGCTGGCGATGGCTCCGGTTGCGCCGCCACCAGCTCCACCAGAAGCTTCCGTAACGCCTGCAGGTTTTCCGCAGCGGTGCTCGCGGTGCCGGAGCGCAGATGCTCGCGCATCAATCTCCAGACCATGGTCGTCAACTGTGCTGCGGCAGGATGGGCAATGCCGATCGCGCGCAGTTCGACAAGCGCAACGGCAAGCGCGCGTCGCCTGACCGTCGGGTCGGCCGCGCGGGTCGTCGCGTAGCGGTCGAGAACGCCGTCGACACGCGCACGCACATTGTCGTCCAGTTGCACCGGCGAAGCGCTTTGCCCTCTCCCCGCCTGCGGATCGCCGGCCTGCGCGTTGCCGCCCTCGCCGTGCTGATCATCCTGGCGTTGTCCCTGGCCCTGTGGCTGAGCGACTGCAATGCTGACCCGGCCGCGCAGCGCCGAGACGCGTGCCGCTTCGGCTTCTTCCAGTTCGGTGGCGTCGCGTTCGTCGTCCATGCCATCCAGCGAGCGCATGCCGCGTCGCCGCTTGCGTGGCGGGGCGGGGCGCAGACGGGGTGCATGATGTGCCGAGTCCGCCGGCGGCTGCACACCAGCCTGCGGCGCATCGGCGTGGTGGTGCGATGCGCCGGGCGCGCTCGGCAGCGATGGCGGCACAGCGCCTGGCGAAATGCGCCGGATCATGGAAAGGCCGCCTGCATCAGCGCCTGACCGAACTGCATGATCGCCGAGGCGCCCCAGGGCGCAGTGACCGCAATGGCAGCCACCACCACCACCAGCTTGAGCGCGAACGAAATCGAGGCATCCTGCAGCGACATCACTGCCTGGATGAAGGCGATCAGCAGCCCGGCCACTGCGGCCACGCCGACCACCGGCAACGACACCTTGAGGCACAGCAACAAGGCTTCGGAAGTGAATCGCACCAGATCGTCATGGTCCATGGCGTCACCGGTAACTCAGGACCAGGCCGTGGATCAGCATGGACCAGCCATCCAGCGCCACGAACAACAGCAGTTTGAACGGAATGGCCACGTTGGTCGGCGTCACCTGCGAAAGGCCCATCGCCATCAAGGCATTGGCCACCACCAGATCGATCACGATGAAGACCAGATACAGCAGGAATCCGATGCGGAACGCCTCGGTCAGCTCGCTCAGCGTGAATGCCGGTGCCAGCACCAGAAGATCGTCGGGCTTGAGCGTATCGGCCTTGTCCTTGGGCCAGATCTGCTGCGCCGAGCGAATGAAAAAGGCTTTCTCGCGCTCGCGGGTGTGCTTGAGCAGGAACTGCCGAAACGGTTCGCGGCAGGCATCGAGCAGTACCACCACACGGCTGTTGTCGGCACCGGGACTGTAATTCTGCGCGGCCTTGAACGCCTCCATGCCCACCGGCGCCATCACAAAGCACGACACCAGCAACGCGACGCCGTTGAGCACCATGTTCGGCGGCACCTGCTGCACACCGATGGCATTGCGCAGCAAGCCGAGCACGACCACGATCTTGGTGTAGGAGGTGACTACCATCGCTGCGAAGGGCAGCAGCCCCAGCATGATGACCACCAGCAGCAGCGAGCCGACATCAGGCATCTGCATGCGCAGTCTCCGACATGCTGAGGATCTGCACGCCGAGATGTTCGCCCACCGCCAGCAATCTGCCGACGCCGATGGTCTGGCCGTAGACGACCAGGCGGATGTCGGCCTGATCCACCGGCACCGACAGTTCGAGGATCTGGCCGGGCTGCAAGCCCGACAGCACCGACAGAGACAGCGCAAGCTGGTCCACTTCCAGCTGTACGGGCAGTTCCAGTGCCGCCACATCGGTGGCGGACGATGAGGAGTCGGACGCGGGGATATCGTGCTGCATGGTGGGGGCAGTCTCCAGAATCATCTGTTGCAGGGTCAGGCGTACCGGAGCGCGCAACACCGCACCTCCAGGGATGCCCCAGAGCAGCTCGCCGCTGCGCACGGGAGCCGTGGCGAGCGCGTGCAGCAGGACATCGCCCGGGCGTAGCGATTGCAGCAACGCCGCCGCTGCCGTGCGCTGGCCGATACGCAGGCGCGTGGTCACCCGCAGTGCGCTCAGCCAGGCCGGCAGTGGCGACGGCTGAGCCAGCGCAGCGCTTGCCGTTTTCAGCGCGGCAAGCAGCAGCGGGCTGGCGGTCTCTGCGATCGCGTCGATGCCGCCCAGCGTGATGCCGATATCGAGGCGATCGACTGCATCCGTACAGCGCTCGAAGGCGACGACCTCGGCAGCGCCCAGTCCCAGCGGTTCCAGGGCGCGCAGATCATCGCTCAACAGCACACCGGCGATCGCCACACGCAGGGCGTCATCGGCTTCGTTCAACAGCAGCGCCAGGCCGTCGCGTGCCGCGATCCGCAACTCCAGGCTGCCGCTATCGAACTGCAGCTGCAGGCGCGCGGCATCCGCAGCCCGGATGCCGCGGCGTTGCGCGGTGTAGCCGCAACGCTGTGCGGCACGCGGATCGCACAGCACTCTGCCGAGCTGCGCACGCACGGCGGGCACGTGGGTCAGCGCCTGCGACAAGTCGCGTGCCGGCGACGTCAGGCTCGGCTCTGTTGACAACACGGCGTCCCTCGCTATGGCTGGTCTGCTGCAGATGCAGCGCTAGACGACCTCGATGCTGATTTGAAGCGTGTCGCTGAGCGCAGCCTTCAATGCAGTATCCAGACGTTTTCTTCCATTCAAAAGTACCTCGCGCGTCTCCGGCGAGCCGCTGTCGAAGCGAAGCGATAGCTGGTCTGGCGAAAGCCGCAAGAACAGCGTGGTCTGCGGCAGGATGTCGTGGTTGATCTCCAGCCACGCTTCCCAGATACCTGCGCCGCGTACCGGCGTGGCGTTGCAAAACTCGGCCACCCGCAGCGCGATGTGGTTGATGGCCAGCTGCGCGCGCTGGGTGCGGATCCACTCGGTGGCGATCTGCCGACCCAGTGCGTCGCCGTCATCGCCTCGGGCGATCTGTCGACGATCGCCGTCATCCAGGCAGGGCGTTGCGCTTGGCGTTGCGCTTGGCAGCGGCGCGGGGCCGTGATCGTCGCTGGCAGCATCCACCACGTCCGGCAGCGTCGGATCGTCGTCGCCGTCCTCCGGCAAGACCGTGTCCGGCAATCCGGCCAGCACGCTGCTCAGGCGTCGGCGCAGTTGCAGGAAGCTGACACGTTGCGTGGCACGCACCGGTGCTGCCGCTGCGGGCGGCTGCACCGGTGCGCCGGCAATCGGCAGGATGCGCACATGGCGGACCGGCGGCTTGCGCATCAGGCCACCACTCTGCCGATCGGCTGCAGCTGCACCTCTGCGCCCAGTTCCTGGAACGAATACACTTCCAGCCAGTTCAGGCGTGCCTCGATCATGCGGCGCACATAACGCCGCACGTCCATCGAGGCGACCACCGCCAGTGGATGCCGCGCCTGATCTTCGACGATGCGTTCCACCTGCTCGACGAGCTGATTGGCCTGCTCCGGTGGTAGTGCCAGGAAATTGCCGGCCGGTGTGGCGCGAATCGACTGCCGGATCAACTGTTCCACCGCGTGGTCGAGCATCACCGCAGGCAGCTGTCCGGTGCCTGCGGTCGCGGTGTGCGCAAGATAGCGGCCGAGATCGCAGCGCACATACTCGGTCAGCATCAGCAGATCCTTTTCTTTCGGTCCCCACACCACCAGGCTCTCCAGGATGCTCTTGATGTTGCGCACCGGGATGCGTTCTTCCAGCAGCCGCCGCAACACATCGGCGATGCGCTGGGCGGGCATGGCCTTGTTGACCTCTGCGACCAGCCCGGGATAGTCCGCGCCCACCTGTTCCAGCATCCACTGCGTCTCCTGGATGCCGACGAACAGATGCGCGCGTGCATGCAACGGTGCGATGGCTTGTTGGGCCAGCGCTTTCTGCATGTCCGCCGTATCGCTCAACGCGCTGCGGGTTTCCGGCACATCGTGGATCAACACTTCGTATTGCATGTCCTGCAGTGATTCGCTCTGCCAGATCGCAATGCCCGGAAACGGCAGGCCCAATAGCTCCACCAATTGCCGGCGCTCGCTTTCGATCGCCTGATCCAGCAGTGCCGGGTCGAGCCGCGCAGCCAGTTGCGGCGACAGCCGCATCGACAGGGGCGAGGCGAAATCCGGCGCGCTCTTGCGGATATGCGGCGCATCGCCCTTGGCGCCCTTGCGGCTGGTCGATGGCAGCGTGGGCTGATCGGTACCGCTGACATCGCGCTGCTTGCGCCAGATCGTATAGCCGCCTGCGCCCACGGCCGCCGCCAGCAACAGGAACAGCAGCGCGGGAAATCCCGGAACGAACGCAAAGCAGGCCAGCAGGACGCTGGCTGCCAGCAAGGCGCGGGCATTGCTGGTGAGCTGGCGGCCGATGTCGAGCCCGAGCGAGCTGATCTTGGCCTCGTTCTCGTTGGCCACGCGGGTGATCATGACGCCGGCCGCCACCGAGATCAGCAGCGAGGCGATCTGCGACACCATCGCATCGCCGACCGACAGGATCGCAAAGCGGTTGGCCGCCTCGCCTGCGCTCATGCCGTGGTAGGTCACGCCCACCACGATGCCGGCCAGGATGTTCACCATGGTGATCACCAGGCCGGCGATGGCGTCGCCCTTGACGAATTTCATGGCGCCATCCATGCCGCCGTGCAGTTGACTCTCGATGGCCAGCCGCGCGCGTTTGCGGCGTGCTTCGTCTGCGGTCAGGTTGCCGCCGCGCAGGTCGGCATCGATGCTCATCTGCTTGCCGGGCATCGCATCCAGGGTGAAGCGCGCACCGACTTCCGCCACGCGCTCGGAGCCCTTGGCGATCACGATGAACTGCACCGTGGTGATGATCAGAAACACCACCAGGCCCACCACCAGGTTGCCGCCGACCACTAGCTCGCCGAAGCTCTCGATGATGTGGCCGGCCTCGGCATGCAGCAGGATCGATTTTGTCGATGCGATGTTCAACGACAGCCGCAGCAGCGTGGTGAACAGCAGCAACGAGGGAAACGACGACAGCGAGATCGAGTCGGGCACATACATCGTGACCATCAGCAACACCACGCTCAAGGTGATGTTGATGCCCAGCAGCGTATCGATGAGCGGGGTGGGCAGCGGCAGGATCATCAAGCCGATGACCGCCACCACCAAGGCGGCGATCGCCACTTCACCGGTGTATGCGAAATACCGTGTCAGGCGCATGCCATCTCCTAGCAGGGCAGCGGACCGCTGCCGTCATCGTTGTCGCGGCCCAGCTCATCGACCCAGCGCAGCACCACCGCCACCGTTTCGAACAGCGATTCGGGAACCGCCTCGCCCAGTTCGACCTCATGCAGCGCACGCGCCAACGGCGGGTTCGCCACGATCGGGATGCCCTGGTTGTGCGCGTAGGCACGCAGTTCCAGCGCACCGTCGTCCACGCCCTTGGCAACCACTTGCGGCAAACCGAAACCGTCCGGCTCGTAGGCGAGCGCGACGGCGTAATGGGTCGGGTTGACCACCATCACCTTGGCCTTGGCAACACGCTCGCGCGGGTCGCCGAAGACCAGTTCCTTGGCGAATTCCTTGCGCTTTCCCTTCACTTCCGGGTCGCCTTCGCTCTCCTTGTGTTCGCGCTTCTGCTCGTCCTTGCTCATGCGCTTGTCGCGAATGAACAGCCAATGCTGCACGCTCCAGTCCGCCGCGCCGACCAGCACGAACACCAGCACCGCCAGGGCGCACAGAATGCCCAGTGCGCGCCAGCCGATCTGGGCGATGTCGGCCGGTGGCTGGTAGGCGAGCCCGATGATGGTCGGCATGAGTGCACGAAGGCCGTACCACAGCACCACGCCGATCACGGCCGCCTTGATGCCCAGCTTCAGCAGGTTGATGAGACTGCGTAACGAAAAGAGTTTTTTGACGCCGTTGACGGGGTTGAGCGAATCGAATTTGGGCGTGACCGGTTTGAGCGAGGCATTAAGCCCGGTCTGCACAAAGGTGCCGATCAGTCCTGCGGCCAGGCAGGCCGTCACGAAGGGCAGCGTCAGCAACACACCCTGGATGCCGATGCGACCGAGCGCACGGTGCAAGGCGGTGGCATCGCGCGTATTGGCGGTGAAGTCGAAACCGATCGACATCAATGCACGCAGGTGTTCGACAAAATAGCTGCCTGCCAGTTTCAGCACCAACAGCGCGGCCAGCAGCACCGCGGCGGCAGTGACATCCGGGCTGATCGGGACTTCCCCATCCCTGCGCGCATCCTGCAGTTTCTTTTCTGTCGGCTTCTCGGTCTTCTCATCCGACATGGCGATCTCCGGCCGCTATTGCTGCACGCCCATTCTGGGCGAGCCGTCGTCGGACGAGCCGCTTCCAAGGCGAACGTGTGCATGGGTGTACGAAGCACGATGTGTTTGTTCGCGATGGCATTCCGATGTTCGCTTCTGAAAAGTCTTCGTTGGCGCCGACGCGTACGTTACGCACGCATGCTGTCCACAGCCATTGAATGACGAGGTGCGGTATGGAAAAGATTGAATGTTCCGGTTCGGTTGTGAGTGGGCTGATCAACCTGATCACGGTCGGGCTGACCCACGAAAAACTCGAAGAGTCCGCAGCGGTACTGGCCGCCGTGCGGGTGCTGCGGCCCGAGCTGAAGGCGCTGGATACCTTCGATGCCTGGATTGCGATCAAGCGCGGCAGTTATCTGGAGGGCGCGCGCCTGCTGCGTGAGCTGGAGGCCGATGCGGGCTCCAAGCCGTTGTGCAAGGCCTTGTACGCGTGTTGCCTGTTTGCGGTGGGCGACCCGTCGTGGCATGGCATTGCAGACGGTCTGATCGAAGAGAACGCCGATGCCGACGCCGTTGGCCTGGTCAAGGCGCTGTCAGGACGCTACACCCCGGCACCCGCGCCGCTGGAAGCGGCGGCCGAATCCGCCGCGCCGATGGAAGTTCCCAACGCCCAGTATCTGCGCGCCTGACCCGGCCCACACCCAGCCTGCGGAACATGTCATGACGCTCATTCCTCCTGTCGCACCGATCACTGCCAGTACCGGCCTGACCACGCCAGCGGCGTCGCCGACGGCGGCGCCGAACCAGGCGCTTGTCAACCGCTTCCAGGCGCTGATGCAGTCCTCCAGCCCGCTGCCGCCTGCCATGCAGCGTGTCGGCGAGCCGAGCATGATGAGCCGGATGGTCGACGTGCAGAACGATGGTGTGCGCAGCATGACCGAGCATATCGATGCCTTCAGCACGCAGGCGCCGACCATGGGGCTGAATGACCTGGTTGCGCAACAGATGAAGTTGATGAATGAGGTGACGATGGTCGGCTTCAACCTCAATGTCAGCGTTGGGGTAGCGGAGTCGGGCAAGAACGCCGTGCAGACACTGTTCAAGAACCAATAGCATGCGAAAGCTGAGATATCTGGTGGTGTTGCTGCTCGCACTGCTGCTGTCTGGCTGCGACCAGCAGCTCTATTCCGGGCTGACCGAGAACGACGCCAACGACATGCTGGCCGTGCTGCTGACGGCCGGTGTGGATGCGGAAAAGCTCACGCCCGATGACGGCAAGACCTGGGCGGTCAACGCGCCGCACGATCAGGTTGCGTACGCGTTGAACGTGCTGCGCACGCATGGCATGCCGCGTGAGCGGCACGCCAATCTCGGCGAGATGTTCAAGAAAGACGGCCTGATCTCCACACCCACCGAAGAACGCGTGCGCTTCATCTACGGCGTGTCGCAGCAGCTGTCGCAGACCTTGTCGAATATCGATGGCGTGATCGCGGCCGATGTGCAGATCGTGCTTCCCAACAACGACCCGCTGTCCACCTCGGTCAAACCCTCCAGCGCTGCGGTGTTCATCAAGTTTCGCGTCGGCAGCGATCTGACCAGCCTGGTACCCAGCATCAAGACCCTGGTGATGCACAGCGTGGAAGGACTGACCTACGAAAACGTCAGCGTCACGCTGGTGCCGGGCGGGGCGGAGAGCGATGCGCAGCTCTCTGTGGCGGCGCCTGCGCGCGCATGGCCGTGGCCGTGGCTGGCCGGATGCGCGCTGGCGCTGTGCGTGGCGATTGCTGCGGCAGCGCTGTATTGGTGGCCGAGCGCCGATGCACGCCGCTGGGGCGGCTGGCAGCGCCTGCGCGCGTTGTCCAGAAAACATGCTGGGTGAGGCCGGCGGATGGACAAGGCACGCATCGACAACGCGGCACTGTGGCTTCAGCGATGGACGGCGGCCGTGTCCGTGCTGGCGCAATCGCTGGATGCAGAGCGGGTGGCGCACTGGCTGGGTCCGGTCGCTGCGTTGGGCTGGGAACGGGCACCGGCGCGGGCCCGTGTGCGCGTGATCCAGGCCTGGTCGGGATGCTCGCGCATGCAGGTTTCGGCGCTGGATCCGCTGGCCAATCGGCTGGTCGTGCTCGCGCCGGATCTGCTCGCCAAGGTGTTGATGAGCCGCGCAGTGTTTTCGCGCGCACTGGCGCTGCGCCGCTGTATCGAGCGCGAGCGCCTGACCTGGTTCGAGCAGTGGGTGGGGCCGGCGGTGCTTGAGCATGTGCGCCATCGCGCAGTCACCGGCATGACAATGCCGCTGTTGCCGCGCGATGCCGAGCACGCGGCATGGATCGGCGATGGCTGGCGTCGAATGGAGGCCGATGGTGCCTGGCCAGACCCCTGCATCGCCAAGGTGCTGGCGCTGTCCTTGCCGTTGGGTGCTGCCAAGGTGGCGCCCATCGCGGCAGATGGCGCGAGCGATGCGTTTCTGCAGGCGCTGCCTACCTTGTTGCCGGAGCTGCCATGCGTCTTTGGCTGAGGTCCACCCCGGAGGCAGTCGGCCTGGACTGCGAGGTCATCCCACGCGAGGCCTTGGCCTGTGTGCTGGAACTGGACGCAGCGACTGCACAGGTGCACGCGCGGTGCGCGCAGACGCTGGCGGACGCCCAGACGCGTGCGCAGGCGCTGATCGACGACGCCCAACAACAGGCCGAGACGATCCTCCAGGATGCCCAGGACAAGGCCGAGCGCAGTGCACGCCTGGGCTATGCCGCCGGGCTGCGCCGTCAGCTCGATGCGTGGAACGAGCGCGGCGTGCGGCATGCCTTCGCGGCCGAGGACGCCGCGCAGCGCGCCCGCGCACGTCTGGCCGAGATCGTCGCGCACGCCTGCGAACAGGTCCTCCACGGGCACGACCCCGCTGCGCTGTACGCGCGCGCCGCACAGGCGCTGGACGGCGCCCTGGACGAGGCGAAAGCCCTGCGGGTGAGCGTGCATCCCGATGCGCTGGACGACGCACGGCGCGCCTTCGATGCGGCCGCCGCAGCCGCAGGCTGGGCCATGCCGGTGGAACTGTGCGGCGATGCGACGCTGGCCTTGGGTGCCTGCGTGTGCGAATGGGATACCGGCGTGTTTGAGACCGATCTGCGCGATCAGCTGGGCAGCCTCCAGCGGGTCATCCGCCGCGTGCTGGCCGCGCCACAGGCGGTGCCGGATGTCTGCTGAGATGCCGGTGCTGGAGGCAACGCTCGAGCGCGAACTGGCTGCGCTGGCCTTCGGTCGTCGCTACGGCAAGGTGGTCGAGGTGATCGGCACCATGCTCAAGGTCGCCGGGGTGCAGGTCAGCCTGGGCGAGGTGTGCGAGTTGCGCCAGCGCGACGGCACGCTGTTGCAACGTGCCGAGGTGGTGGGCTTCAGCCGCCATCTCGCCTTGCTGGCGCCGTTTGGCGAGCTGGTGGGCCTGTCGCGCGAGACGCGCGTGATCGGATTGGGGCGCCCCTTGGCGGTGCCGGTCGGGGAGGCGCTGCTGGGGCGCGTGCTTGATGGCCTGGGTGAGCCGGCGGACGGCCAGGGGCCGCTCGCCGGCGACGGCTGGGTGCAGATCCAGGCACAGGCGCCGGATCCGATGCGCCGGCGCCTGATCGAACAGCCGCTACCGACCGGTGTGCGCATCGTCGATGGCCTGATGACGCTGGGCGAAGGCCAGCGCATGGGCATTTTCGCCGCAGCCGGCGTGGGCAAGAGCACCTTGATGGGGATGTTCGCGCGCGGCACCCAGTGCGACGTCAACGTGATCGTGCTGATCGGCGAGCGCGGGCGCGAAGTGCGTGAATTCATCGAGATGATTCTTGGCCCAGACGGTCTGGCGCGCAGCGTGGTGGTGTGCGCGACTTCCGATCGCTCCTCCATCGAGCGCGCCAAGGCCGCCTATGTCGGCACCGCCATCGCCGAATATTTTCGCGATCAGGGCATGCGCGTTCTGCTGATGATGGACTCGCTGACACGCTTTGCCCGCGCGCAACGCGAGATCGGTCTGGCCGCCGGCGAGCCCCCCACACGGCGCGGCTTCCCGCCGTCAGTGTTTGCCGAGTTGCCACGCCTGCTCGAACGTGCCGGCATGGGCGAGACGGGCTCGATCACCGCGTTTTACACCGTGCTGGCCGAAGACGACACCGGCAGCGATCCGATCGCCGAAGAGGTGCGCGGCATCCTGGATGGCCATCTGATTCTGTCGCGTGAGATCGCCGCCAAGAACCAGTACCCGGCCATCGATGTGCTGGGGAGCCTGAGCCGGGTGATGAGCCAGATCGTGTCTGCCGAGCAACGCCAGTACGCCGGCCAGCTGCGGCGCCTGCTGGCCAAGTACAACGAAGTGGAGACCTTGCTGCAGGTCGGCGAGTACCGCCAGGGCAGCGATGCGGTCGCCGACGAGGCGATCGCCAGGATCGACGCGATTCGCGACTTCCTCAGCCAGTCCACCGATCAGCTCAGCGACTATGACGCCACCCTGGAGCAGCTTGCCGGCGTGATCGACGATGCGTGAGCGTGCCGGCACCTGGGCTACGTTGCAGCAGTTGAAGACGCGCCGTTACCAGCGGATGCAGGAGCGCCTGAGCGACTGCAGGCGGGCGCTCGAGCAGTGCGACCGTGAGCGCGCCAGTTGCAGTCAGGAGGCCAACGCCTGCACCACGCGCCTGGACGCGTTCGATACCACGCTGGCAGACAAGGCCGGCGCGGGTGAGCCGATCGGCATCGAGGCGATCCTGCAGCACCAGCGCTTCCGCACGGTGCTGGAAGAGCGCTGCCGCGCCGCAGAGCAGGCGCTGGTCGCAGCGACGCAGGCGTTGCAGAGCGCACGCGATGAGGCCGCAACAGTGCAACAGACAGTGAGCAAGCTGCAGGCGCAGGCGGATGTGTACGCGGAAAACGCCGCCCGCGCGCAGCGTGCCTGGCAAGCCCAACGCGAAGCGGCCGAAGAGGAAGACGCGATCGACGCCTTGCTCGGGCTGCGGTTGCATCGTGCCGCGCGCGGAGTGGGGCAATGAACGACACCGCCACCGCACTGCTGGCGCTGTCATCCCAGGGCGTGTCGCTGCTGACCCTGCTAGCGCTATGCGGGGTGCGCGTGTTCGTGATGTTTTTCGTGCTGCCGGCAACGGCGCAGGACAGCCTTCCCGGAATGGCGCGCAACGGTGTGGTGTATGTGCTCAGTTCGTTCATCGCCTACGGACAACCGGCCGATGCGCTGGCCAGAATCGAAGCGACCGGCCTGGTCGGGCTGGTGTTCAAGGAAGCCTTCCTCGGCCTGCTGATCGGGTTTGCCGCATCCACGGTGTTCTGGGTTGCCGAGAGTGTGGGCCTGCTCATCGACGATGTGTCCGGCTACAACAACGTGCAGATGACCAACCCGCTGAGCGGTGAGCAGAGCACGCCGGTCTCCACGGTGTTGATGCAGTTGGCGATCGTGTCCTTCTACGCGCTGGGCGGCATGCTGATGCTGCTGGGTGCGCTGTTCGAATCGTTTCGCTGGTGGCCGCTGAGCCAGCTCACGCCGGACATGGGCGCGGTCGCCGAGTCCTTCGTCATCCAGCAGACCGACGGCATGATGACCGCAATCGTCAAGCTGGCCGCACCGTTGATGCTGGTACTGGTGCTGGTGGATCTGGCCATCGGCTTTGTGGCGCGCGCCGCCGACAAGCTGGAACCTTCGAATCTGAGTCAACCGATCCGTGGGGTATTGGCGCTGCTGCTGCTGGCATTGTTGACCAGCGTGTTCATCGCGCAATCCGGTGACGCTCTCGGCTTCCTCCATTTCCAGCAGCAGTTGCACGATGCCGCGAACGTTGGCGGCAAGGGGGGCGCAGCGAATTGATCATTGTTGAGACATCGCCTGCCGTGCGCTGCCTACACTGAATCGCACGCGCCCTCGATGTGCTGCTCGACGCTGCAGTACGCAGCACGGCGCTGCATCCGGCACGCAATTCCCAGCCGACGCCTGCCTGTCAGGCGTCGCCCTATCGACTTCTTTCACTTGCCTCGCAGAGGGAACGCCATGGCATACGCCTGTCCTCCAGTTCACCGCCATCGACGTGCGCCATTGGCCGCCGCGTTGCTATTGAGCCTGCTGCCGCTGCTGCCGCCGCATGCCGATGCTGCGCAGGTGCCGTGGCATTCGCGCAGCTTCAAATACGTCGCCGATCACAAGGATCTCAAGGAAGTGCTGCGCGACCTGTCCGCCAGCCAATCCATCACCACCTGGATTTCACCGGAAGTGACCGGCACGCTCAGTGGCAAGTTCGAGGCCAGCCCGCAGAAATTCCTCGACGATCTGTCTGCGACATTCGGCTTCGTCTGGTATTACGACGGTGCCGTGCTCAGGATCTGGGGCGCCAACGAAACCAAGAATGCAACCTTGAATCTGGGCGCCGCGTCGACCAGTGCGCTGCGCGATGCGCTTGCGCGCATGCGGCTGGACGATCCGCGTTTTCCGGTCCGTTACGACGAGGCGGCGCACGTGGCGGTGGTGTCCGGCCCGCCGGGTTATGTGGATACCGTCACCGCAATCGCCAAGCAGGTCGAGCAGGGCGCACGCCAACGCGACGCCACCGAAGTGCAGGTATTTCAGCTGCATTACGCGCAGGCGGCCGATCACAGCACCCGCATCGGTGGGCAGGATGTCCAGGTGCCGGGCATGGCCAGCCTGTTGCGCAGCATGTACGGCGTGCGTGGCGCGCCCACGGCGGCGCTGCCCGGGCCGGGTGCGAATTTCGGGCGGGTGCAACCGATCGGCGGTGGCTCGTCCAACACCTTCGGCAACCCTGGTCAGGGTCAGAATGGCGGTGGCGGCAACACCGGCATTCTCGGATTGCCTGCGTCGTGGTTCGGCGGTGCCTCGCCGTCCGATCGCGTGCCGGTCAGCCCGCCGTTGCCGGGCAGTGGCGCCAATGCGCCGGCCAGCGTGTGGCCGGAGATGAGCCAGGCCCGCCGCGATGCGCCGCTGGCGGTGGACGCCGGCAGCGGCGGCGAGCAGGCTTCCGACGCGCCGGTGATCGAAGCCGACCCGCGCACCAACGCCATTCTCATCCGCGACCGCCCCGAGCGCATGGCCGCCTATGGCACCTTGATCCAGCAGCTCGACAACCGCCCCAAGTTGCTGCAGATCGATGCCACCATCATCGAGATCCGCGACGGTGCCATGCAGGATCTCGGCGTGGACTGGCGGTTCCACAGCCGGCGTGTGGATGTGCAGACCGGCGACGGGCGTGGTGGCCAGCTTGGCTACGATGGCAGCTTGAGCGGTGCAGCAGCAGCGGGTGCAACCGCGCCGTTGGGCGGCACGTTGACCGCTGTCCTTGGCGATGCAGGGCGTTACCTGATGACGCGCGTCTCGGCGCTCGAGCAGACCGACAAGGCCAAGATCGTGTCCACCCCGCAGGTGGCGACGCTGGACAACGTGGAAGCGGTGATGGATCACAAGCAACAGGCATTCGTGCGTGTCAGCGGTTACGCAGCCGCAGACCTCTACAACTTGTCCGCAGGTGTGTCGCTACGCGTATTGCCGAGTGTGGTGCCGGGCTCGCCAAACGGACAGATGCGCCTGGATGTGCGTATCGAAGACGGGCAGTTGGGCGCCAATACCGTCGATGGCATTCCCGTCATCACCTCCAGCGAGATCACCACCCAGGCATTCGTCAACGAGGGCCAGAGCCTGCTGATCGCCGGGTATGCCCAGGATACCGATCAGACCGATCTGAACAAGGTTCCCGGGCTGTCCAAGATTCCCCTGGTCGGCAACCTGTTCAAGCATCGCCAAAAGAGTGGCTCGCGGCTGCAGCGGTTGTTCTTGCTGACCCCGCATATCGTCTCACCCTGAACAACGCTTCGGGGTGTAGCCGATGCTGTGAGAACGTGCAGGCTGCCGCGTGGCGCGGCAGCCTGCACGCATTGCCAATCAGGCGTTGCCGCCCAGGCTGCTGTTGACCGAACCGCCCACCGCCCATGCCGGCGCCGCCCTGGTTCTGCATCAGCTGCATCACGATCTGCATCAGCATCTGCGTCAACGGACTCAGGCCTTCCTGTTGACCGTTCTGCGGTTGTTCGTTGCCACACTCCTGATTTGCATCGCTGCCCTGGCTCTGTTGCAGCATCATCATGATGAACATGGCGAGCAACTGATCCAGCTGCTGCTCGGAGCCAGCCGAAGGCGACTGCTGGCTGGAGTCCTCGTGTTGCTGAGGCCCGATGCCCATCGTCTGCAGGTTGCCGATATTCGAAAAGTTGTTTCCGATAGAGTCCATGGTGATTCCCGTCTCATGTGGTTGAACTGGATACATCGCGGATTGCCGGAAGCTGCAACGGCAAGATCGCAACGGGGACGCTGCGCTGCCCCGAGCGCAAAGTAGAAGAGGCAACGGCGATGCATCTGCCAGGATGCGAAGGTGCGCTTTTGCTTGCGAACGTGACTGCGTAAAACGCGGGAAAAACCCTGGAAAACAGCTGTGTTGCAACGCTGCGTGTTGTGATTTCGTTTACGTCATAGACGCTTCGTGCAGCGTGTGCATGCGGATGCACAGCACCGTTATGGTGTCGGGATCGAGCGGAGCGTCGGACCAACCGGGGGTGTGCGTCCACTCCGCTACGTTGCTGGAATGAACGACGATCAGGTGACAGACATGAAAGAGACCGATACGCCGACCACGTGTGCGTCTGTGCACGGCACGGATGTCTGGCGTCAACTGTGTTGTGCCACGCTCTCGAGAAACATGCGCGTAGGCGCGCGATGGTGCGCGCTCCAGCCCAGGCATGCTGCCGCTCCTCGGCGACGCGTGTTGATTGCGGCGGCGTTGCTGTGCGCCGCACCGCTCGCACGCGCAGACTGTTTTGAAGAAGCCGCCGGCTATCAACATGTCAATCCATGGGTGCTGCGTGCCATTGCGTGGCAGGAATCACGTGGCCGTGCCGACGCGATCCATCGCAACAACAACGGCACGATCGATTATGGAAAGATGCAGATCAATTCGATCCATCTGCGGCGCCTTTCCAGTTACGGCATCTCCAGGGACGCGTTGATGCAGCCGTGCGTCAGCGTGTATGTCGCCGCCTGGCGGCTGCGCGAGATGACTAATAAATATGGAAATACCTGGGCCGCTGTGGGCGCCTATCATTCCGAAACGCCCGCCGAGCGCGATAAATATGCGCATGCCATCCACGCGATTCTGACCAAGCGCGGCGTGGTTGCCGAGTAACGCTGCTGTGATCGCGGGAGCGCGTGTGGTGTAGCACATGGCATCAAGCCAGCCGCGCCCGCCTGGTGGCGGGCGCGGTGGTTTTGATCGCTTTGCTTACTCAACCTGCGAGCGAGGCGCCTCGGCTGCGCGAACGGCCGCCTCGGCTTGCCAGGTGGCGCCGATGGTCTTGTATTGCATGCCGGCGACCACGCCGGACACCGTATTGGAGAGCAATCCGCTGCGTGTGGGCGACAACCCGAGCCACGCGCCAATCATGTTGATGGCGGTACCAAGCGCGATATTGGAATTGATGGCGGCCGTGCGTGCGACCGAATGATCCATGACCCGCTCATAATCCTCGCGCTTGCCCTTCCACTCGGGTTCCCAGATCTGCTGCGTCCCGGCTTCTTCGGCTTCGTGCTGGGTGACGTTGATCCAGTCCAGCGTCTCCAGGCCGACATTCAAGGCGGTGTTTACCGCCGATTGACGCAAGATGACGCTGGTCGCCTCGCCTTGGGTGAAAGGCGAGTGCAGGCCGGCCCAGCGTTGCCGGGCCGCTGCAAAGTCCGGCGATGCCAGCTCGTTGGATGCCAAATTGGTCAGGACGTTGGCCATGCCGTAAAACCTGCCGGCGCTGGTGATATGCGGATCGCTGATGCCGCCATTGGAGCGGTTGGGGTCGCGCATTCCCACCATCTTGAAGGTTGCCTGGATGGTGTCGCGGGCTGCAGCATAGGCGGCGATCTTCAGATCGCTGGCCAGCAGCCTGGCCGCCATCTCCGGTTGGCCCGCTGACTTGCCGGCCGCACCCACGGCGATGTTGCTCACGATGCCGGCCAGCGCGAGCCGGGTGACCAGATCCGAGTAATGTTGCTGCTCGGCTTTCTTGTGAGTGCGTTCGTCGTCGGACAATGCATCCCACTGTTCGAGACTGAGATTGTGGAAGCCTCGCGCAGCCGCGTCTGGATTGCGGTTCTCGCGGTTGCTTCGCAGCGTATGCAGCGCCATCTGCAGCGTGCCGGAGACTGCCTGCATGGCGACGACCGCTTCGGGCGGAAGCTGGCGAAGAACGGCAAACAACCCTTCGCCCAGCAACTCACGCGCGAAGGTAGTCGGTCCCACCGAGCTGGCCTGGTGCACCAGATGCCCCAGCGCAGCGCCCAGGTATTGCTTGTCGACACTGATCGGCAGGACGCCGCGCGCTGCAGCCGCCACTGCGGCGGCGGTCGGTCCAAGGACGGTGCGTACGCCACGCGCTGCGCCGGTTCCGATCGATGCAGCCAGCGCGCCCAGCCGCTCGGCGGTTGTGCTTGTGCTGGCTGCTGCCGCAGGTGCGGTGGTCGTTGCAGGTGTGTGCACCGGCGGGGCCGGTTGTTCGTGAAAGATTGGAGGCGTATCGGATGGTTCCAGGAAATTTCTGGTGCTGTGGAAGCGCTCGCTGCTGCTCTCTTCGTCGTGCAGCATCGACGCGTCCGCGGCATGCAGCAGCGGGCTCTCACCGGTGTGCTGGTTTCTGTCGGCAGCGCTGGCAGATCCTGTGTTGCGTTCCGGGTTGTCGCGTCGTCGGGACGATCTGGGAGCCAGGCGCGACAGTGCAGGGTTCGCCGCAGGTGTGGGCGTCTGGTTGCGCTGCTCTAGTGGCGGCATTTCGATCACAGGCTCTGCATTCGTCGATTGCGCTGGCTGGGAAGCACTGGCTGAAGGGATCTTCGTCACGGCATGTCCTCGCTGTGGTGGGAAAGGCGGCGTGCTGCCGCCCGGGCTTGCAGGGCTGCTGACGTGCGGCGTTGACGGCCGGCACATCGTTCGACGGACGCATGGCGTTGCCAGCCTCGATTGCAGCGCCGGGGTCGCTGGTGGCCGGGCGACGCGTCGATCGACGCGACAACGCGCTCCACGTGCGGCACGCAGACACGGTCTGGCGCACGTGCCGTCATCAACGGTCCGGGCAAATACAGTGCGAATTACTCAGCGTGCAATCGAAGTGCTCAGGTGTGCCCTGGCATTCATGGCCACCTTGTGTGGCATGCGTCATCGTCGTCAGTGACTCGAAAATGCCATCAAGCCGGAGACGCGCAACGCTTCAATTGCGAAATGATCATTCCCCAACGGAATATGTCATTCGTTGTGCGGATGAAATGTGTCTGCTGTTGGGCGTGTCTTCGTCTACCCGAAGACAGCGTCGTGCGCGCAGCGACGACCACACTTGAGACGCGGCCTGGTTCGGGCAAGCAGCCCAGCCAGCTCAAGCAGTGATTTGGGGATCAGGTCGCGAAGCTGGTCGGTCGAGGTCCAATCGATGCACACGGCATAACGCCCGGCCATTCGGCCGGGCGTTTTCCTTTCAGCTCAGCCAGCTGCTGCACCCGCTGCTGTTCTTGCTGTCGCAACTGGCCTGCATTTTCTGCTGCAGCCGCGCCAGCACCGCGCTGCCTTCCCGATGATGCCGCGTGCTCCAAGTCTTGAGCGAAGTACCAAGCGCCTTGAGGTTTTGAAGGTTACGTCGACCGTATCGATCCGGCTGGCCTGCCAACTCGCCGATCACCTGTGCAGTGGCAGATTCGATGGCAGCGGTGTCCTGGGGGCTGAGCCGGATCACCCCATTGGCATACCGCAGCGCCGACTCCACACGCATGACGGGGCCTTGGGAACCTTCGTAGGACTTTTTCAACCACGTCAGCGCTGTCTTGGGATCGTTGCGTTTTTCGGCCAGATCGGCGAGGAACTGCATGTAGTGATAGGGCGTTTTGCTGCGTGTCAGTTCGCCCAGCAGCAGTTGTTCTGCACCGGCGGTATCGCCTGTATCGTCCAGTAGTCCCGCGGCTCCGGTGATGACGGACTGTCGTTCTTCATCGGTCTTGGCCGTCTGCACCGCCCATTGCACGCGCTGGCGAACGGTGTCGAGCACCGCTGCCGGCAGCGGCGGTTGCGGCTTCTTTGGCTCGCTACCCGGGGTTTGACCCTGTGCCAGGCGAGCGAGATCGATCTGCGTGGAGGCGGTGATCATCCGGTCCACGATCGGCAGGGTGGCGTCGGCATAGACCTTGTCCAGCGCCTGATTCAGCGCCAAGGACAGCGCCGCGCGCTCGCCTGGGTCGCTGGTGGACGCCACCACCAGGCGTGGGGCAAAACGACTCAGCTCGGTGCGGTTTGCGCGCACCTCCGACGGATCGGCCAAAACCGCCTTCAGCAATGCCAGGTGCGCCGGGCTGGCAACCGGTGGCGTTGTTGCGATGGACAGCGCCAGCAGCGCGAACCTGCGCTGCAGCGCAGGCTGGGGTGCCGAGGCGGCCAAATGCGCAAGCACATCGCTTGCACTGCGCGTTTTCGACGGCTCGCGCGCCATGCCCCACCACTCGTAGCCGGCCAGCAAGGTCCAGTCGTCTGCGCGCAATTCCTTCGGGGTCTTCAACGCCCGGTCGAGCAACTGCTCCGAGGTCATGGTCTGCGTGGCAGCCACCTGTAACGCGTCGGCCAGGCGGGCATTGTCGCTGTAGCCGGCCAGGCGCGTGATCAGGCTGCGATCCGAGCGCAGCACGATGATGGTTGGATACCCCTTGACGTTGAATTGATCGCCCCACTTCTGTGCATCTGCAAGGTCCACGTCCAGATGCACCGCCACGAATTTGCGCGTCAATTCGATAAAGGCGGGATCCTTGAACAAGGTGGCCTGAAGCTGGTTGCACGGTGGGCACCAGACGGCGCCCCAATACAACATGAGCGGCTTGCCGCTTGCCTTGGCCTCGGCGAACGCGCCATCAACGTCGCCCTCGCGCCAGGCAATGCCGGCGTTGGCAGGAGTGGCCGCCGATTTGGTCTGTGCAGGCGGCGCTGGTGTGTCCGGCTTGCCGCAGCCGATCAGGGTTGCCAGCACGGCCAACAGCGCGATCGAGGACGACGCAGGGCGTTGGAACGACAGCTTCATGGGAATCACCGGACAAGAGCAGAGGAGGATCGAATGACCGAACGCGCGGCGTTGCGCCGACGACCGATGACGCCACCATCTTTGTAGCCCTGCCGCCAGCCTGGCGGCGTGGTTGGATGCGAAATGGTGTTGGCGCCAGCGCAGCGGTACGAATCAACGTCTCGATGTCGCCGATGAGCGGCAGCGCAAGATCCGATTGCTTCAACGCATTCCACGGCCAAGACGGACGTTGTATCTCGTGGGTAAGGCTTCTCCATGGAACGGCCCACGCAATCTTTCGCTGATGCCGTGACAGCGACGCGCTACACGGAAGTTGGTTGTTACCTGAACGGCACGGCAGCCGCATCGCCCTTACCTAATTCTGGCCTCAAGAAATGCCGATCACTGCCGTTAGCGCCAGTTCCTAACCAAACGGCAGAGGTCGCCATGTTTTTCTCCGACGGTCACAAGGTCGAGGCGTTGACCAAGGCGATTGAAGCCACGTTGCAGGGTGGCCCCGCGCAGTGGCCGAGCAACGGTCCCGCCCTGCTTCTCAAGAAGATGGCAGAGCGCTTGTGTGCCGCCCAACAGGAGCGTGACCTGGCGAAAGTCCAGGCGGCTGATGCGGCGGCTGCACTGCGTCAACTGGAAGGACGCTTTGAACTGGTTGCCAACAGCACCACAGACGGCCTTTGGGATATCGGCGTCATCAATGGAGACCCCACGCATCCTGACAGCCCGGTGTGGTGGTCGCCCCAGATGCGTGCTCTTTTGGGCTTCTCCTCCGAGCAGGAGTTTCCGAATGTGCTGGACAGCTGGGTTGCCTGCCTGCACCCGGATGACAAGCAGCCGACGCTGGACGCCTTCGCGGCGCATCTTGCGGACAGCAGTGGCCGGACCCCCTATGACGTCGAGAACCGCCTGCGTCTGAAGTCGGGCCAATACCGCTGGTTCCGTGCATTCGGCACCACCGAGCGCGACGCGCAAAGCTTGCCGCTTCGGGTGGCGGGTGCGCTCACCGACATCACCGAGCGCCGTGACCGAGAGCAGTTTCTCGACATCACACTGACGCGCTTTGAGCTCGGCTCGCAGATGCTGAGCGATGGCTTGTGGGACATGAGTGTCATCGCCGGTGACCCGATCAATCCCAGCAACGAGTTCTGGTGGTCACAGCAGTTCCGCCACTTGCTGGGCTTTGAGTCCGAGCAAGAATTTCCCAATGTATTGGACAGCTGGGCGTCGCGGCTTCATCCGGAAGACAAGACGCGGTCGTTGAACGCCTTCGCGGCGCATTTGAACGACCGCAGTGGCCGCACCAACTTCGATATCGAGTACCGCCTGCAGCTCAAGAACGGCCAGTATCGGTGGTTCCGGGCGCGCGGCCTGACCAAACGTGCAGCAGACGGCACCCCGCTGCGCGGGGTGGGCGCGTTGATGGATGTGGAGGCCGGACGTCAGCTGGGCGAAGTGGCAAACACACTCAGCAACGCGGCAGGAGACATCGTGCGCAGCAACGATGACCTGTCGCGGCGCACCGAGCAGCAGGCAGCCGCGCTCGAGGAGACCGCAAGCTCCATGGAAGAAATGACCAGCATCGTGCGCAAGAATGCTGACGGCGCGCGCCAGGCCAATGCGCTTGCCAGTAGCGCCGCAGAGACGGCCCTGCGTGGTGGGCAATTGGTCAATGGTGTCGTCAGCACGATGTCAGCGATCCAGACATCGTCGCGGAAGATTGGGGAAATCATCACCGTCATCGACGGCATCGCGTTCCAGACCAATATCCTCGCCTTGAATGCAGCCGTGGAAGCGGCGCGTGCGGGAGAACAGGGGCGTGGGTTTGCGGTGGTGGCCTCCGAAGTGCGCAGCCTCGCTCAGCGCTGCACCACGGCCGCAAAGGAAATTCGCGATCTGATCGCCGATTCCGGCGCGAAGGTGGGGCAGGGGGCGGAGCAGGTCAACGTGGCGGGCAAAGCCATGGAGGAGCTGCTGGCGTCGGTAAAGCAAGTCAACGACATCATGGGTGAGATCGCGGCGGCCAGCCACGAGCAAAGTGCCGGGATCGAGCAGATCAATCAAACCATTGCCCAGATGGACGCAGCGACGCAGCAGAATTCAGTGCTGGTTGACACCATGGCATCGTCCGCCCGTGCACTCGAAGATCAAGCAACCGCATTGGTGGAGAGTGTTGAGAGCAGCTCACGCAGCATCCATGGAAAACCAGCGCTCGCATTGGTGGCCTGACACCTTGTGTCGCCCCAGCGCCGCCCTGCGACGTGCTGGTTTCACGAAGCAGGGCGGTGCATTGGGAAGCGGGCGTCAGACGGCGCTTGAGTGACGATATGGTCTGCGTCGGCGTATCAAGGCCGACTGCCTGCCGCGCTGGGCGCATGGCGGGAACTCACCTATGAGCGGGGGAAGCAAATCGCCCGGGAACGCAGCAGCAAGCCCGTGCGAAGATATGCTTTGGTGTTGCTCGCTCCCCAGTCGCTTGGGTACCACACAGGTTCGAGGGTGTCAGGGCGGGTATCAATGGACGGTTTCGGGCGATGTCCCGTTTAAAAACAAGAAGATAGGCCTGAAAATGTTACTGATGCTCGATAACTACGACAGCTTCACCTACAACCTCGTGCAGTACCTGCAGGCCCTGGGCGCGGAGGTCACGGTGGTGCGCAACGATGCGATGAGCGTCGATCAGATCGCCGCGCTCAAGCCGGAGCGCATCGTGATCTCGCCCGGTCCGCGCACGCCCAACGAGGCCGGTGTCTCGCTGCAGCTGATCGAGCAGCTGGGCCAGACCACGCCGATCCTGGGCGTCTGTCTGGGCCACCAGAGCATCGGTCAGGTCTATGGCGGCGATGTGATCCGCGCCGGCAACATCATGCATGGCAAGACCTCGCCGATCCGCCACCAGGGCAAGGGCGTGTTCGCCGGCCTGCCGGACAGCTACGAAGCCACGCGCTATCACTCGCTGGTGGTGGACAAGACCACCTTGCCCGAAGCGCTGGAAGTCACCGCCTGGACCGAGAATCCGGATGGCTCGGTGGAAGAGATCATGGGCCTGCGCCATCGCCAGTTTCCGGTCGAAGGCGTGCAGTTCCATCCCGAATCGATCCTGACCCAGCACGGTCATACCTTGCTGAAAAACTTCCTGGAGCGCTGACCGAAATGCGCACTGCGCACGTCGCCCGCGTCTATACGGCAGTTGTCGATGCAGTCTTCAGCAACGTCGATGCACCAGCTGCCCATGCGTGCGATGCCCGCAATCATCTGTCCTGCATGGCAGAGATGGTTCGCCGTTTCGTTTCTTCAACGTCTGCATCCGGATCACGATGAGCACCGCTAGCGACAACGTCCACTTCTACGAACCAAGCCAGGGCCACGGGCTGCCGCACGATCCGTTCAACGCCATCGTCGGCCCACGGCCGATCGGCTGGATCGGGTCGCGCAGCGCCGAGGGCATCGCCAATCTGGCGCCTTACAGCTTCTTCAACGCCTTCAACTACGTGCCGCCGATCGTCGGCTTTGCCAGCATCGGCCGCAAGGACAGCCTGCGCAACATCGAAGCCACCGGCGAATTCACCTGGAACCTGGCCACGCGTCCGTTGGCCGAGGCCATGAATGCCAGCGCGGCGATGGTGCCCTCGGAGGTGGACGAGTTCGCACTGGCCGGCTTGCAGATGGCAGCTTCGCGCCTGATTGATGCGCCGCGTGTGGCGGCAAGCCCGGTGAGTTTCGAATGTCGGCTCAGCCAGTTGCTGCCGCTGCAGAGCGCAAGCGGGCAGGCCATCGAAACCTGGCTGGTCCTGGGTGAAGTGGTGGGTGTGCATCTGGCGCACGCGGCGCTGCAGGACGGCATCTACGATCCTGCTGCAGTGCAGACGATCCTGCGCGCCGGCGGTGCCGCCGATTATTTCGAAGTGCAGGCCCAGGCGCGTTTCCGCATGCGGCGTCCCGGTCAATGAGCGTCGCCTGCAACGTCGCTGCATGGCATTGCATCGACGCTGGCATGTCTCTCCACGCCTGATCGATCCACAGTCCTCTCGTAGTTCTCCCACGTTTTTCCACGGTCCTTTCGTCCATGCCCATCACGCCGCAAGAAGCGCTGCAACGCACCATCGAACACCGCGAAATCTTCCATGACGAAATGGTCGAGTTGATGCGGCAGATCATGCGCGGCGAGGTCTCCGACATGATGGTCGCCGCCATCCTCACCGGGCTGCGGGTCAAGAAAGAGACCATCGGCGAGATCGCCGGTGCGGCTACGGTGATGCGCGAGTTCTCGCGCCGCGTGGAAGTGAGCGACCGCCAGCACATGGTCGACATCGTCGGCACCGGCGGCGATGGCTCGCACACCTTCAACATCTCCACCTGCGCGATGTTCGTGGCTGCCGCCGGTGGTGCCAAGGTCGCCAAGCACGGCAACCGCAGCGTCTCGTCAAAGTCCGGCAGTGCCGACGCGCTGGAAGCATTGGGCGCAGTGATCGAGCTGCAGCCCGAGCAGGTCGCCGCCTCGCTGGCGCAGACCGGCATCGGCTTCATGTACGCGCCGGTGCATCACCCGGCCATGAAGATGGTGGCGCCGGTACGTCGCGAGATGGGCGTGCGCACCATCTTCAACATTCTCGGCCCGCTCACCAACCCGGCGGGCTCGCCCAACATCCTGATGGGCGTGTTCCATCCGGATCTGGTCGGCATCCAGGCGCGCGTGCTGCAGGAGCTCGGCGCCGAGCGCGCGCTGGTGGTGTGGGGCCGCGATGGCATGGATGAACTCTCGCTCGGTGCCGGCACCTTGGTCGGCGAGCTACGCGATGGCCAGGTACGCGAGTACGAAGTGCATCCGGAAGATTTCGGCATCGCCATGTCGGCCAGCCGCAACCTCAAGGTGGCCGATGCTGCGCAATCGCGCACGATGCTGCTGCAGGTGCTGGACAACGTGCCCGGCCCGGCGCTGGATATCGTGGCGCTCAACGCCGGTGCGGCCTTGTATGTGGCCGGTGTCACCGACAGCATCGCCGCCGGCGTGGTGCGTGCGCGTGCGGTGCTGGCCGATGGTTCGGCGCGCGCCAAACTGGATGCCTATGTCGCCTTCACCCGTCAGGCTGCTACGCAGTCCTGATCCATGCAGTGTCCGCACTCCGCACGTCTGCGATGTCGGCACGCCGATGTGGCCTGCCCCGATAAAGCGGCAACCACTGGCCGGCATCGTCACGGTGCCGCTGGCATGCTGTGCACTGGCGTGCGGCCAGCTCAGTTGCGGCCGTGTTGACCGATAATGCACGCCCGCCAGGACCCGATACGATGAGCGATATCCTCAACACCATCCTTGCCCGCAAGGCCGAAGAAATCGCCGAGCGCAGTGCACGCGTGCCGCTGGCCGAGCTGATCGCCCGCAGCGCCGACCTGCCGCTCACACGCGGCTTTGCTGCCGCCATGCAGGCCAGCATCGCCGCCGGCGAGCCGGCTGTGATCGCCGAAGTCAAGAAGGCCAGCCCGTCCAAAGGCGTGATCCGGCCCGACTTTCATCCGGCCGATATCGCCGTCAGTTACGAGTTCGGCGGCGCCAGTTGCCTGTCGGTACTCACCGATGTGGATTTCTTCCAGGGCGCCGATGCGTATCTTCAACAGGCGCGCGAGGCCTGCACGCTGCCGGTGCTGCGCAAGGATTTCACTGTCGACCCCTATCAGGTCTACGAAGCGCGCGTGCTCGGTGCCGACTGCATCCTGCTGATCGTCTCGGCGCTGGAAGACGCGCAGCTGGCCGATCTGTCCGGCCTGGCCATGCAACTCGGTCTGGACGTGCTGGTAGAAGTGCACGACATCGACGAGCTCGAGCGCGCCGTGCAGGTGCCGGTGCCGCTGGTGGGCATCAACAACCGCAACCTGCGCACCTTCGAGGTCTCGCTGCAGACCACGCTGGACATGCGCGCCGCCGTGCCGCGCGATCGCATCCTGGTCACCGAGAGCGGCATCGTCACTCCGGCCGATGTGCAGTTGATGCGCAGCCACGATGTGAACGCGTTTCTGGTCGGCGAGACCTTCATGCGCGCGCCCGAACCCGGCGAGTCGCTGCGTCAGCTATTCTTTGCGCATGACTGAGTCGTATCCCGTACCGCGCGACGACGCCCCGCTGGTGGTCTTCGATTTCGACCACACGCTGTACGATGGCGATTCCGGCAGCCATCTGTTTGCCTGGCTGATCAAGCGCAACCCGTTGCGTCTGCTGGTGGCGTTGTTGGCTTCGCCAATTCTCGGCCCGATGGTGGCGATGCTGCCGACCCGCAGGCGCGGTGTCTCCGGCTATGTGTGGATCGCCACCTTCGGCCTGCATCGCACGCGCGAATTCAATCGCTTCATTGATGCGTACGTGCTCAAGCATGAAGCGCAGATCCGGCAGCGCTTGCTGCCGCATGCGTTGAAGGTCTTCACCGACCATCGCGCCGCAGGCGATCGGGTCGTGGTCGCCACCGGCGCACCGCCGGAACTGGCACGTGCGATTCTCGGCTTCGTCGCGCATCAGGACGTGCCGGTGATCGGCAGCCTGGTCGGCCCACGCCTGGGTGCGGTCACCGCGCGGCGCCACTGCCACAACGAAGAAAAGATGCGCATGCTGCGCGAGCGCGGCTATGCCGACATCGCCATCGCCTATTCGGACAGCACGGCCGATCTGCCGTTGTTGAAGGCCGCGCGCGCACCGGTGGTGGTCAACCCCAAAGCCAATCGCGAAGCACTGTTCCGCCAGGTGCTGCCCGCAGGCACACCGATCCTCAACTGGGGCTGCCGCGACCGCGGTGGCAAGGCGCTGTAGCGCCTGTTGTCAGAGACATATGCGCCTCAGGCAGCGCGTGCGGTCAGTGCGTAGTCAGGTGCGCAGTTGCGCAGTCCAGACAAGAAAAGTGCTTCGCCCAGTGAGCGCAATCCCGGTAAGCGCATTGGCGAGCTGATGCTCAAGTACCGATCAGTAAGTGATGGGCCTGAGCCCGCTGAAGGAGCGGGTGCAATGTACGCAGTCGGCTGCAGGGGAATGGCCGGCGATGCGCAGCACACGCCCGGCAATCGATAGCGGAAAGCGCCTGACTGCATCAGTCCGCATGTCTTGCGACATGCGGCTCAAACGGCGGTCGGTGCGATGTTGCATCAACCGCGACCACAACCGCTTAGCGCGTGCCGTACAGCACGACGGTCTTGCCGCGTGCATGCAACAGACCATCGGCTTGCAGTTTCTTGAGCACGCGCCCGGCCATTTCGCGCGAGCAACCCACCAGGCGTGCCAACTCCTGCCGTGAAACGCGCAGCTGGGTGCCTTGCGGATGGCTCATCGCTTCAGGCTCTTTGGACAGATCGTGCAGCGTACGCACGATGCGATCGGTCACGTCCAGGAACGCCAGGCGACTGGCTTTCCTTGTGGTATCGAGCAATCGCTTGGAGAGCTGAACGCCAATCGCGTACAGGATGCGGGGCGCATCGGGTGACAGACTGGTCTGGAACAGTTGCTGCAGCCGCTCGTAGCTGATTTCCGCCAGTTCGCATTGGGTGCGGGTGCGCAAGATCACCTCGCGCGTATCGGATTCGATGAACAACCCCATCTCGCCGACGAACTCGCCACTGCCGAAGTAACCCAGCACCAACTCACGATCGTCATCTTCCTCGGCGATGATGCTGACCGAGCCGCTGACAACGTAATAGAGGGTGCCGGCCGGGTCTCCTGGCCGGAACACATCGGTCCGGGTCGGATAGCGCCTGCGGTGGCTGTGCGCCAGAAAACGCTCAATCGTGCCAGCGTCCAGTGCCAGATAAGGGGTAGCGTTACGTACCGTCGTGGTGACAACCGTCGTGTTTCCTGGGTTCATGGTAGTTCCGCGTGTAATTCCTGAAGCTTAACGGCATGAGTCATGCAAGGTAAACCATTCTCAACGTCGGCATTTCGTTGCTGGGATCTTTGGCTCATAATTGACTCCTTTCCCGCCTTCCATAAGGACAGACCGACGTGGTCAAGCCGTTGCCTCGCCTGAGGCTACAGGGGTTCAACAACCTCACCAAGGCGTTGAGCTTCAACATCTACGACGTCTGTTATGCGCGTACCGAAGAGGAGCGTCAGCGCTACATCGAGTACATCGATGAGCAATACGACGCGGACCGTCTGACGCAGATCCTGACCGACGTGGCCGAGATCATTGGCGCCAACATCCTCAATATCGCACGTCAGGACTACGATCCGCAGGGCGCGTCGGTGACGATCCTCATCTCGGAAGAGCCCGTCATCGACAAAAAGCAGGCCGGCAAGGAGTTGATTCCTGAAGCCGTGGTTGCTCATATGGACAAGAGTCATATCACTGTCCATACATATCCCGAGACGCATCCGCAGGAAGGCATCGCGACATTCCGCGCCGATATCGACGTCGCCACGTGCGGTGTGATCTCGCCGTTGAAGGCGCTGAACTACCTGATCGAGAGTCTGGAATCGGACATCGTGATCATGGACTACCGTGTCCGTGGCTTCACCCGCGATGTGAAGGGCAAGAAGCACTACATCGACCACAAGATCAACTCGATCCAGCACTTCATGGCCAAGAACGTGAAGTCGCGTTACGAGATGTTCGACGTCAATGTCTATCAGGAAAATATCTTCCACACGAAGATGCACCTGAAGGATTTCGATCTCGATCAGTACCTGTTCGAAGAGCGCGCCAAGAACCTCTCGTTCAAGGAGCGCATGAAGATCGAAACGCTGTTGAAGCGTGAGATCGAAGAGCTGTTCCACGGGCGTAACCTGAGCGAATAAGCGCAGGATTCGACCTGTTGCGTGCTTGTTTGCAAGCGCGCGCAAGATGCAAGGCGGGACGGCCCGCCACGCGATGACCTCGCGTTCCACAGCCGACGGCGGCCCAGTGTGCAAACACTGGGTCGCTTTTTTTTCTAGTGAGGAGTGATGCGATGCCCTGGATCTATCTGTTGTTGGCCGGCCTGTTCGAAATCGGCTTTGCCATGGGCCTGAAGTACAGCGACGGTTTTACGCGCCTGTGGCCGACCGTGCTGACGGTCGGCCTGGCAGCCATCAGCCTGTGGTTGTTGACGCAGGCACTGAAGACCATCCCGGTGGGAACCGGTTACGCGATCTGGACCGGCATTGGCGCAGTCGGCGTCACCATCGCTGGCATCGCGTTGTTCGGCGATAGCGCGTCGTGGTCGCGACTGGCGTGCATCGGCCTGATCGTTGCCGGTGTGATTGGCTTGAAGCTCGCCTAAAACGAACCGCCTAAAAGCGGTAGGCGATGGTCTTCATGAGCTTGGAGGCCAGTGCCATGGCGCTGGGAATCGGCGGCGGCAGGATGCGGGCGCCGGCCTGTTCGGCCTGATCGGCGTGGCGTGCTTCGTCGATCTTCATCACGCGCAGGATGGCGCGACTGCGCTGGTCGATCGCAGGCAGGGTCTCCAGGTGCTCGTCCAGATGGGCTTCGACCTGGCGCTCGGTCTCGACCACGAAGCCCAGGCTCCAGTCGTCGCCGCGCAATCCGGCCAGTGCGCCGAGGGCGTAGCTGCCGGCGTACCAGAGCGGGTTGAACAGGCTGGGGCGGCTGTCCAGTTCGTGCAGACGGTCGGCGCACCAGGCCAGGTGGTCGGTTTCTTCCTGCGCCGCTTCCAGTAAGTGTTGCTGGGTGTGGGCATCGCGGGCGACCGCCGCCTGGCCGAAGTACAGGCCTTGGGCGCAGACCTCGCCGACATGGTTGATGCGCATCAGCCCGGCGGCATGCCGGCGTTGGTCTGGTTCAAGCGCGATGTCAGGTGTGTCGGCGGCTGGATTGGGTCGCTCGGCGGGCGGGTTGCCGAACACCGTGTCCAGCGCGCGCTGGCCTTCGACCAGGAGCCGGTCGAGCGGGCTATGCAGTCGGAATGAAGAGGTCTGGGTCATCCGGCGATTCTGGCCCCCGGCCGGTGTGCTGCCAACCGTCCAGCACCGGCCGGTGGGGCGACTTGCGCCACCACGGGGCGTCCCGTACAATCCCGCCTCTTCTGTTTCGCCTTCACAACGCGTGGCAAAGTTCCAGCGGTCATTACCGCTGCAATCCGCCCGACTACTCAAGAGCTTCCTCATGACTACGTTCACCGCCAAGTCCGAGACCGTCCAGCGCGACTGGTATCTCGTTGACGCCGCCGGCAAGACGCTTGGCCGTCTCTGCACCGAACTGGCTAGCCGCCTGCGCGGTAAGCACAAGCCGATCTATACCCCTCACGTCGATACTGGCGATTACCTCGTGGTGATCAATGCCGAAAAGATCGTGGTCACGGGCAACAAGCTGAAAGACAAGAAGTATCACCGCTTCACCGGCTACATCGGTAACTTGAAGACCGAGAGCCTGGAGCAGGCGCTGCAGCGCCACCCGGAGCGCGTGATCGAAATCGCCGTCAAGGGCATGCTGCCGAAGGGTCCCCTGGGCCGCACCATGTACCGCAAGCTCAAGGTCTATTCGGGTGCCGAGCATCCGCACGCCGCTCAGCAGCCGCAAGTTCTGGATATCTAATCATGGCTATCACGCAAAACTACGGCACCGGTCGCCGCAAGTCCTCCACCGCTCGCGTGTTCCTGCGCAAGGGTACCGGCAACATCTCGGTCAACGGCCTGCCGTTGGACAAGTTCTTCGGTCGCGAAACTGCGCGCATGATCGTGCGTCAGCCGCTTGAGCTGACCAAGAACACCGAAAGCTTCGACATCCTGGTCACCGCCTCCGGCGGCGGCACCACCGGCCAGGCCGGTGCGATCCGTCTGGGCATCGCCCGTGCGCTGGTCGAATACGACGAAACCCTGAAGTCCGAGCTGCGCAAGGCTGGCTTCATGACCCGTGACGCCCGCGAAGTCGAGCGTAAGAAGGTCGGTCTGCACAAGGCCCGTCGCGCTACCCAGTTCTCCAAGCGCTGATCCATCGCGTTTGCTGCGTCCCGGTTCGCCGGGACGCCTGCTTCAAAAGCCCGGCCACGCCGGGCTTTTGTCGTTTTGGGGTGTGTAAATTTCGCTTGCCTGAAAGTCATCAGGCAACAAAAAAGGCCCGATCTTTCGATCGGACCTTTTGTGTTTGGCTGCCCCGGATGGATTCGAACCACCGATGCCTGAGTCAGAGTCAGGTGCCTTACCGCTTGGCGACGGGGCAATAAAACGTGTTGGTCCAAGATTATCGCATGCCCGTGTGCGCATGAATACCTTGGTGGCTATGGGTGGACTCGAACCACCGACCCCAGCATTATGAGTGCTGTGCTCTAACCGGCTGAGCTACATAGCCTAGGGAGCCGGCAATTCTCACTACGTGCCCGTGTGTTGTCAAGCATTTCGTTTTCAGCTTGTGAGCTGGCCGTCGCCGTGGCAGAGTCGGTGACAGTAGATTTTCAGGAGTCCGCATCGTGATCGATCCGGACGGCTTCCGGCCAAACGTTGGCATCGTGCTGATGCGGCAAGACGGTCAGGTGTTCTGGGCACGACGTGTGCGCAGGGACGGCTGGCAGTTCCCGCAAGGCGGCATGAATACCGATGAGACACCCGTCGAAGCCATGTACCGCGAGTTGCGCGAAGAAACCGGGTTGTTGCCCGAGCATGTGTCCGTGCTCGGCGCCACCCCTGGATGGCTACGCTATCGCCTGCCAAGCCGGGCGGTGCGCCGCAACGAGCGCCAGGTATGCATCGGCCAGAAGCAGGTCTGGTTCCTGCTGCAATTCACTGGCGAAGAATCCCACCTCAAGCTCGACCATACCGATACCCCGGAGTTCGACCACTGGCGCTGGGTGGATTTCTGGTATCCGGTCGAGCATGTGGTGATGTTCAAGCGCGGCGTCTACGCGCGTGCGCTGCGCCATCTGGCGCCACTGGCGCAGAACCTGGCGGGGCCGGCCGCTGTCGGGGTGATGCCCGAGCGTGCGCTGGAGGCGTGGTTGCCAGGCAGCAGCGCAGCGGGGCACGATAGCCCACGCAAGCGTCCGCGTAAGCGCAGCGGGGCTCGCACGGTGCGGATTAATAATGATTAACGTTTGGAATTGACACCTATTCTCGTTTGCGGTGCAATCAGTCCCGGTCCTCTCCGGATCGCCAGCACCCGACCGATACCGTGTACGTCTGCATCTGTAATGGGGTCACCGACCACCAGATCCGCGAAGCGGCCCAGAGTGGTTGCGCCAGCCTGGCCGAGCTGACCATGCGCACCGGCTGTGGTTCCAACTGCGGTTCGTGCCTGGAGATGGCCAGCGACCTGCTGAGCCAGGCGCACGCGACCCGCGCGCTGCCGTTGCCCATGCTGGGGCTGGCGAGCGCAGCCTGAGGCGTGCAACGTCGCGCGCTGTGACGGCCGGTAGATTCGACCAGCGTCTCTCGAACATCTCTCCAGGATTGCGCGGTCGACGGTTTTCCTTCGAGATCGAGCGCGGGGTCGGCCCAGGCTAAGGGCAGTACGGCGCTCCACACAGCGGTCGACTCACGCGTCCCGCAACTGATCACGATTCGCGTTCCTTCATGCGTCGCGCCAACGCGTTAGAGTGCGGCCGGCTCACTGTCTCGGAGACATCGCATGAAGGGCGATACCAAAGTCATCGAGTACCTCAACAAGGTGCTCTACAACGAACTCACTGCGATCAACCAGTACTTCTTGCACGCCAAGATGCTGAAGAACTGGGGCCTGAAAGAACTGGCCGAGCATGAGTACAAGGAATCCATCGACGAAATGAAGCATGCGGACAAGCTATCCGACCGCATCCTGTTTCTCGAAGGGCTTCCCAATTTTCAGGCGCTGGGCAAGCTGCGTATCGGTGAGAACCCGACCGAGATGTTCCGTTGCGATCTGGCGCTGGAGCGCGAAGCGGTGGCTGTGCTGCGCGAGGCGGTGGCGTATGCGGAGACCGTCAACGACTACGTGAGCCGTCAGCTGCTGGTGGACATCCTGGAGTCGGAAGAAGAGCACATCGACTGGCTGGAGACGCAGCTGGACCTGGTGGCGCGGATTGGTGAGCCGAATTATTTGCTGACCAAGCTGGATGATTGAGGTCTGCTGAGGGAGCTGTGGGGTTGTTCTTGGGCGGCGCGTTTTGTTGGCTACCTGGTATGACTCGGCACAGGCTCCTGATCGCTCAGCTGGCGGCGTGGGTCTTGGCTTGCAGGCGGGCGACCTGGCCGAGTAGTGCCAGGCGGGCGCGGGCGTATTCGGCGATGACCAGCGCCACCATCACCGAGGGGCGTTCGACGGTGCCGGTGCGTGCGGCCAGTTCGATGCGGCGTGCTGCGTTGGAGACCGCCTGGGCGCCGACGTTGGCGCTGGACGACTTGAGCGTGTGAGCCAAGTCGCGCAGCTGCATGCTGTCGCGATTGGCTGCTGCGGTTTCGAGCTGTTCGATGATGCCCGGCGCATCTTCCAGGAACAGCTGCAGGATGGTGATGGTGTCTGCGCCCGCCACCTCGTACAGCTCGTCGATGACGCTGTTGTCCAAGATCGGCAGCGCACGCGCCTGAGCGGCGTTGCTGGCGCTTTCGGACTCCACACTGGCTGCGCCACCACTGGTCGGACCGGGCAGCGCAGGCTGGCGTGGCAGCCAGCGCTGCAGGCAGGCATCCAGTTGCTCGCGTGCGACCGGCTTGGACAGGTAGTCATCCATGCCGGCGGCCAGGCAGCGTTCCCGATCGCCGGCCATGGCGTTGGCAGTCATCGCCACGATCGGGATCGGGCGGCCGCCACTTTCGGTTTCCATCGCGCGCCAGCGCCGGGTGGCGGCATAGCCGTCCAGTACCGGCATCTGGCAATCCATGAAGACCATGTCGTAGCGGGTGGATTCCATGCTGCTCAGCGCGGCTTCGCCATCGGTGGCGGTGTCGGCGTCGAAGCCGAGCACGGCCAGCAGCTTCTGCGCGACCAGCAGGTTTACCGGGTTGTCTTCCACCAGCAGGATGCGCACCTCGCGTGCGTTGGCCAATGGGGGCGCCAACGGCTCGGGGATCATCGCCGAGGCCAGCGTGAGTGATTGGGCCGGCGTTGGATCGGGCGGCAGCACCAGCGAGCGCAGCGTCTCGTCCGGACTCTGGCGCGGCACCAGGGTGGCGTGGTCCTGCAGTTCCGAAGGCACCGGTTCGTCGCCGTAGAGCCAGATCAGGCGCGAGCCGCCGAGGTCTTCCGGGTGGGCCAATGCGCGATGCACGGCGCGGGCGCTGTAGCGCAGCGTGTCGTGGTCGGCGATGACGCAGCGGAAGCCTTCGGTGTCGCTGTGGCGGCGCACGCGCTCCAGCGCTTCCTGGGTGGTTTCCATCAGCACACTCGACACGCCCCAGCTGTCGAGCAGGCGCTTGAGGCGCTGCGACAGGCGCGTGTCGGAACTGATCACCATGACGCGTGCGGCGTCGGCGCCAGTGTTCTGTTGCAGGTCACCGATGACCTTGAGCAGCGGGATCTCGAACCAGAAGGTGGCGCCGCGCCCGGGCTCGGATTCCACCCCGATGCGGCCGCCCATCAGGTCGATGATGCGCTTGCAGATCGCCAGCCCCAGCCCGGTGCCGCCGTACAGGCGGGTGGTGGAGGCGTCGGCCTGAGCGAATGAGCGGAACAGACGTGCCTGCTGGTCCTGCGCAATGCCGATCCCGGTGTCGCGGATCTGGAAGCGCAGCAGATGCTGAGCGCGGGTTTCGCCAAGACGACGCAGCTGGATATCCACGCTGCCACGTTCGGTGAATTTGATTGCGTTTCCGATCAGGTTGCCCAGCACCTGGCGCAGGCGGATCGGGTCGCCGCGCACCAGCAGGCGCACCGATGGCTCGATCTCCAGACCGATGCGCAACTGGCGGCCTTCGGCGGTGCGCTGCAACAGCTGCACGACGCCGTCGAGCAGTTCGCGCAGGTTGAAGGTGGTGATCTCCAGTTCGAGCTTGTTGGCTTCGAGTTTGGAGTAGTCGAGGATGTCGTCAACGATGCGCAGCAGCTGCAGCGAACTGCCGGTGGCGGTCTGCAGCATGTCGCGCTGATCCAGGCTGAGCTGGCCGCTGGAGATCAGTTCCAGCATCGGAATGATGCCGTTGAGCGGGGTGCGGATCTCATGGCTCATGGTGGCCAGGAATTCGCCCTTGGCCAGCGTGGCGGCCTCGGCGGCCTGTTTGGCGCGCAGCAGTTCCTGCTCGAGTTCGCCCTGGCGTTGCAGCTCCTGCTGCAGGCGCTCGCGGGCGACCTCGGCTTCTTCCAGGCGTTGTGCCAACGCATGCTGCGCGTGTGCACTGCGATACGCGGCGATGGCAGCGCACACGCCCAATACCACCGCGAGCGCTGCAGATGTTGCCGTCAACGCCAGCCATGGACCATCGATGGCAGACCACTGCAGGCCTGCCCCCAGCGCTGCGGCAAGGGCGGCCAGCGTGGCCAGGCTGCTCCAGGCGCGAAGGCCTCCTGCCCGCGCTGTCACTTCACAGCACCGCGTTCGTGAAGTCGAAGTCCAGTTCCTTGCCGACCGTCTGCACCAGGTTGCCCTGGATGAAGTCCACGCCGCTCATCCACATCGCTGCGGCCGCCTGCGGATCTTCGATGCGCTGGCCGATGATCAGCAAACCGCGCTGATGGGCGATATCGATCACGCTGCGCAGTTGATCGCGCACTGTGGCATTGCCGTGGGCGTCGGCAAAGCGGTTGGCCATGCGCACGAAACTCAGCGGCAATTGGCTCAACAGCGCGTTGGCTTCGTCGCCGGGCTCGAACTGGCTGAGGCAGAACTGCACGCCAGCCGGCATCAGCTTGGCGCAGAACTGCTGCACGGTGACCGCGTGGATCAAGGCATCGTCCAGGCGCAGATCCACGATCAGCGATTGCCCGGCCACGCCGCGTTCGACCAGCGCCGCGAGCAGCCAGTCGGCGAAGGCATCGCGCGCCAGTGTGCGCGGGGATTGCGAGACGAACAGGCGCAGCGGCGGATGGGCATGCTGGTACAGATGCAGCAGGCCGAGCGCGTGATCCATGACCTGCTGGTCCAGATCGGCGATGCGTCCGGCGGCTTCGGCGGCGGGAATCACCTGGCCGGCCGACAGTAGCGTTCCATCGGCCTGGCGCAGCCGCAGCAGCACCTGGTACTGCGCGGTGTCGCCACCGGCCACCGCCACGATGGGCTGATAGGCCAGTTCGAGCTGGCCTTCGACCAGGCGCAGTTGCTCCTGTTGCTCGGCCTGGCTGGGGGCCAGATAGACCTGCACGCCGTCGCTGCGCAGGCGTGCCTGCAAGGCGGTGCGTTCGACTGCTTCCAGCGCACTGCCGGTGTCGTCGAAGCCAAGTCCCAGCGGTGCGACGCCAATGGCGCAGCGCACGTGCACGGATTCTTCTTCGCGCACCGAGAAGGCATTGGCGGACAGCCGCTGGCGGATCTCCAGCGCGTGCTGTTCCAGACTGTTTTCGGGCATGTCCACGCCCAGCAGCAGGAAGCTGTTGTCGTTCAAACGCGCCAGTGGATACGGGTGCGCAGCGCTGGCCAAGCGATGGCCGGCCTGGGTCATCAGGCGCTCGTAGGCGGCATAACCGTAGCGCTCACGCAGACCGAGCGCACTGGCGATTTCGATAAAGAACAAGCCGCCGGACTGCTTGCGCGCCAGCGCCTCGGCGAGCAGTCCCATCACATGGTTGCGCGTCGGCAAGCCGGTTTCCGGATTGCTGCGCACGCTGACCTGTTCGCCGGTCTGTTGCAGCGCCTGTTGGCGCGCGCGGCGAATGCGATTGGACACCGCGGCGATCAGGTGGCGCGGGCGGATCGGCTTGGTCAGGAAATCGTCGGCGCCGCTGTCGAGCACTTCGAACTGGCGCTCCGGATCCGGGTCGCCGGTCAGGAACACGATCGGCAGCAACTGCTGGCCGGGTTGTTGGCGGATCAAGGTGGTCAGGCGGATGCCGTCCAGCTCGGGCATGTGCAGATCCATCAGGATCAGATCCGGGTGGTAGTCCTGGATCGCCTGCGGCACGCTGGCGGCGGTCATTTCCACCTGCGCATGCATGCCGGCGCCGTGCAACACGCTTTGTGCGAACAAGGCTTGCGAGCGGTCGTCTTCGACGATTAGCACGCGATACGGCGCATCGGCCGCTACGCTGCCGTCGCCTTCGCGCGTTGCCGCCTGTGGGGCCGATGGCGGGGCTGCCGGCGTGGCGCGCGCAGCGCTGATCGGGGTCACCGTTTGCGCTTGAGCTATCGGCGCGGCTGGGCCGGGCGCGGCCACGCCCGCAGGTGCGGGAATGATTGCCGCACTCACCGGCGCAGCGCTGTCGGAAGCAGCCGTCTCGTCGAGCCAACGGCGCCAATAGTCGGCCGGCGGCGTCTCTGCGCGCAGCAGACGATTGCGCGTGGCGGTGTCGTCACGGGTGGAAGGAACCGGATCTCGGGCGGCCATCGATACTCCCTACAGTCGCGCTGATTATGCGATGAACTTCACGATAGCGGGGAGCGGCGTGCAGCCGACGTGGTGACCGGCCGCATGGGTGCGACCAGCCGACGCATGCCCCGCCACAGCAGGCGCCATACCCACCACACCACCAGCGCGGCCAGCACGCTGGAGCCCACTGCAACACTCAGTGCCAGCCACGGATGCGCCAGTGCCAGCGCCAGTGCGGTGGTGGCGACGGCGTCTTCGGTGAGCGATGCGATCCAGTTGCTGGCCGGCTCCGGCGAGGTGTTGAGCAAGGCGCGGGTACCGGCTTTGAGCGTGTGGCTGGTCAGCGCCACGCCGGCGCCGGCCGCCAGTGCGCCCGTGCCCAAATCGCCATCGGGCGAGAGCGTGGCTGCAGCCAGAAACGCACCGGCCGGCACGCGGGCCAGCGTCTGCAGCAGGTCCCAGCCCGAATCCACGCCGGGGATCTTGTCGGCAAAGAATTCGGCCACGGCCAGTGCGCCCGAGGTGCCCAGCACCCACCAGGATTGTGCCGGATGCAGGGCAGGCGGCAGTTCGATCCAGCCGAGCAGGCCGGCCAGGCCGACGCCGAACACGGTGAGATAGACACGGATGCCTGCCAGCCAGGCCAGCAGGATGCCGATCACGAACAGGTGGGCTTCGCTCATGGCGTCGTCAGTCTCTGCAAACAATTGCAGAACTATCGCAGAACTTTGGGATAACCGCCGGTCCAGCGCCAGCACGACGGTCGGTGGCGCTCTGGCACACTACGCCGCCCATGACTGCGCCGGCCTGTCCGGACCCGATGCCCATGCGACCAGCCGCACGCGTTCAGATCGTCCAACGTGACTCGGGTGGTGGCCGTTCCAGCGGCCGCTGGCTGTGGTTGGTGATCGTCCTGGTGTGGCTGGCATCGCTGGGCGGGGTGTGGTGGATGGCCAGCCGCACAGCCGCGCCGCGTCTGGTCGAGGCCGAGGCGGCGTTGCAGCAGGCGCAGCGTAGCCAGGCCCAGCAACGACGGCTGATCGAGCAACTACAGCAGCGCCAGGTCAATCTGGCGATGTCCGACAAGATCAGCCGCGCCGCCAATACCGAGGTGCAGGCCTCGCTGGCAGAGCGCGACGAACAGATCGCCGCACTACGCGCCGATGTGGCGTTCTACGAGCGGCTGGTGGGCTCCACCGCGCAGCGCAAGGGGCTCAACGCGCATTCGGTGCAGTTCACCGCCGAGGCCGGCGGCACCTGGAATTACAGCGTGGTGCTGACCCAGAACCTCAACCGCGGTGCGATCAGCCAGGGGCAGCTGCGCTTTGCGGTGGAAGGCGTGCGCGCCGGCAAGCTGGTGACGGTGAGCTGGAACGAGCTGCACCAGAAACCCGACGCCGCCGGACAGCCGTACTCGTTCCGCTATTTCCAGCAATTGGACGGCAGCGTGATCCTGCCGAAGGATTTCACTCCGCAACGTGTCAAAATCTCCCTGAGCGGCGATGGGGCGCCGGTCAATCAGACATTCGACTGGAAAGTCGCCGGCAATGGCGCGGGGGAGTAGCTCTATGTTCGGAAACAAGTCCAACCGTGGTGCGCAGACCGTGGTCGACACCTTGATCGGGCCGCAAGTGATCATTCGCGGCGACCTGATGTTCAGCGGCGGGCTGTATGTGGAAGGCCGCATCCTGGGCAAGGTCATTGCCGAAGACGGCGCCAGCGCCATCCTGACGGTGGCCGAGCAGGGCAGCATCGAGGGTGAAGTGCGCGCGCCGGTGGTGATCATCAACGGCCAGCTGACCGGCGATGTGCATGCCGCCGAGCGGGTCGAACTGGCCGCCAACGCGCGCGTGGAGGGCAATGTGCATTACCAGGTGGTGGAGATGAGCGCCGGTGCGCAGCTCACCGGACGGTTGATCCACGCCGCCAGTGCAGGCGCAACCGCTGCGTTGCCGGCGCCGGACGCCAGCCGCGCCGAGCCTGTCAAAACCCTGCAAGCCGAAACCGCCGACGCCTGAATGCCTTGTGTGCGGCTGAAGCGCGGCACGGGGTTCGGCAGCCACCGCTTGAAGTGGGGCCGTCTGGCCCCCATGCTGACGCCATGAGCACGCTCGTTTCGCTTCCCACCGCCGCCCCGGCACCGGACTATCAGTCCATCGACCGGCCACTGAACTTTTCCGTGGCCGCCGCCGCCAAGGTGCGCGAGCTGATCCAGGAAGAAGGCAATGCCGAGCTGGCGTTGCGTGTGTACATCCAGGGCGGTGGCTGTTCCGGCTTCCAGTACGGCTTCGAGTTCGATGAGAACCGTGCCGAAGACGACCTGTCCGTGGCCACCGATGGGGTGACGCTGTTGGTCGACCCGCTGAGCCTGCAATACCTGATGGGTGCCGAAGTGGACTACACCGAAAGCCTGACCGGTGCGCAGTTCGTGATCCGCAATCCCAACGCCAAGACCACCTGCGGGTGCGGTAGCAGCTTCAGCGTTTGATCGCGCGTCTTAGGTGATTGCGCGTCTGAACAGGCGCCGTTGAGAGCCCGCAACTTGCACGCAACATGGTTGCGGGTGTCGCCGATTATCGGCAGGCTTGCGCCGATGTCCGAGTCTCTCTTTTCAACCTCCGAATGTGCCTTCACCCACGCGCCGCTCGATCGTGGCGATCTGTTGCGTGACGATCCCGATGCCTTGGCGCGTCTGTGGCCGCAGGGCCGCGTCTTGTTGCTCGATGCCAAGGGCGCTGCGCTCGCCGACGCGCAGGGCCAGCCCTTGCTGATGGAGGGCGCGGCGCTCGGCGACGGGCCGGAGGCGGCGATTTTTCTGGGCCTGCGCGATGACGTCGGCTGGTTTTGCTTGCCGGCCGATCAGAGCGGCGTGCAGGCGCCGCAAAGCATCGATCTGCGGCAGGCCGCTGCCGATTGGCCGGCCGACATCGCCACAGCCTTCGCCTACGCGCGCGCGATGTTGCATTGGCAGTCGCGCACGCGGTTTTGCGGTGTGTGTGGCGGGGCGATCGCCTTCCGGCGTGCCGGCTTCATCGCGCATTGCACGCAGTGTCAGACCGAGCATTACCCGCGCGTGGATCCGGCCATCATCGTGGCGGTCAGCGATGGCGAGCGCGTGTTGTTGGGGCGGCAGGCAAGTTGGGCGCCGGGGCGGTATTCGGTGATTGCCGGCTTCGTCGAACCCGGCGAATCGCTGGAGCAGACCGTGGCGCGTGAAGTCTTCGAAGAAACCCGCGTCGTGGTGCAGGACTGTCGTTATCTAGGCGCGCAACCGTGGCCCTTCCCGGGTGCGTTGATGCTGGGTTTTACCGCGCGTGCTGCAGCCACCGAGGTGCCGCAGGTGACCGGCGAGCTGGAAGACGCGCGTTGGGTCACGCATGCCGAGGTCACCGCTGCATTGGCGGGCGAGGGCAGCATCGGCTTGCCGCCACGTATTTCCATCGCGCGCGCGCTGATCGAGCACTGGCACCGCACGCATGGTTGAGCCTGGCCGATCATTGCAACGCGGGCAGATCAGGTGCGCTGGCATCGGCTCGGCTAGACTCGGCTGAGGAGGCCCACCCATGTTCACCACCCTGGTTGCTGTCGTCGTCGCACTCGCATTGGGACACCTGGTGCCTGCTCACGTGGTGCGGCTGCGACGTTTTGAATGGTTCGCCCACTGGTTGCGCCGGCTGGATAGTCATGCGGCCGGGCGCGGTGCGTGGCAGGGGCGCTATGGCGTGCTGCTGGCGCTTTTGCCGGCCTTGCTGGTTGTCCTGCTGCTGCAATGGCTGCTGGACGACGTGTGGCGCGGGTTTTTGGCCTTGCTGTTCGGTGTGGCGGTGCTGGCCTGGACCTGGGGGCCGCGCGACCTGGATCGCGATGTGGAAGCGGTGATCGATGCCGACGAGCCCGGCGCACGTCGCGATGCGATTGCGCAGTTGCAGGCAGCCGGCGGCAGCGTGCACGAAGATGCGCCGTCGTTGGTGGAAGCGGTGGTGGTCAACGGCCTGCGGCGCTGGTTCGCAGTGTTGTGGTGGTTTTTGCTGCTGGGGCCGTTCGGGGCTGTGCTGTATCGGCTCACGGCATTGGCGGTGGAAAGCCCGCTGTCGGTACTGCTGCCGCCACGCAATCTGGCCGGCGCGCGCTGGTTGCTGGCAGCGCTGGAGTGGCCGGTGGCGCAGTTGATCACCGTCTCGATGGCGCTGGTGGGCAATTTCGACACGGTGTTCCGCGCCTGGCGGCAAGCGCACGGCAATCGGTGGTCGTTGGAGCCGCATTTTCTCGGTGCGGTGGCGCGTGCCAGCGTCAGCGCCGAGCTACGCGAAGAAGCGCACGACTACACCGATTCGGGGTTGGTGCCGGTGTGGCGTCGCCTGCCGGAAGTGCGCGATGCGATGAGCCTGGTCTGGCGCGTGCTGCTGCTATGGATGGTGGTTCTGGCGTTGCTGGTGATTGCCGGGTGGGTGCGGTAGGCGCGCAGCCATGATTTCGATTGAGCGGCTGTTCGCGACCTGCTAGCCCGGTGCCAGCAAGGTAAACGGGTACCAAGGCAAATTCCTGGCAACCCAATACGTCGGCAACGCCCATAACCAGAACTTCGGCTCGGACATCACTGCCACGATGGGTGCGAACCAGCGCGCGCGCCAGCCGGCTTTCCAGGCGATCAGGCCGGGCAGGGTGAACAGGCCGAGCACGGCGGCGGGGTTCATTGCGAAGGCGCCGGGCAGATCGAAGTGCACCAGCGCGTACAGCGCGCGGGTTATGCCGCAACCGGGGCAATAGCAGCCGGTCACGGCACGGAATACGCAGGGCGGGAACGGGCTATTGCTCGCGTTCGGATCGAAGCGATACAGCAAGCTCACGCCGAAGGCGGCCACGCTGGTGGCCGCCCCGAGTCCAAGCCAATGGCGTGGACGCAACTCCATTACTGCATGTGCTGCAACTGCTGCATGTAGTCCATGTAGCCCTGCATGCCGCCGGTAGCGACCATGCCGATGTTGATCAGAAGACCGATGACGGCCAGCACGCTGGTCACGATGCACCAGGTCTTGGCGGTGTTGGAGGCGCGACGTGCGCCGTCGATGTCGCCCTGGTTGAGCAGGCCGTTGACCTTGCTGGAGAACACGATCGCCACGATGCCGCTGATCAGGGCCGGGCAGCACAGGCAGAAGCCGAGCACGGTGGAGACGATCGCCCAGATCAGGTGATTGGGGACCGGGCCGGGTGCGGCGCTGGACGAGGGATGGATCGGCGGTGGGATGGCACTCATGGTGAAGCTCCTTGGGTGGTAAACGACTGCGAACTGATGGGTGAGTGGGGAGGGTTATTGGGTGGGTGCCGCAGCACTGGCGACGGTCGTAGGCACGGGTACACAACGGCTGCACATGGCTACCGGCGCGATCGCCGGCCGCTGCAATGAGCAGCAGCAGCCGATCGCGGCAGATGCCTCAGGCGCGATGATGTTGAGCACGACGACTTCCCCCAAGACGACCTGTCGCGTTCGCCAGGCGAGCGCGGCGGCAAAACGTGTGATGGCGCACAGGCTACTCGCGGCGCGCGACGGACGCAAAGCCCGCGCTCGCCGCACTCATGGCTGATCCTGACGCAGTGCCCGCACCTGCTGTTCGAGCAGCGCGGCGGTCGCCTCGTTGCCGGGAACCGCTGCCGCTGCGGCCACTTCGATATGCGCGCGCATCCTGCGCGGCACGCGCATGCGGCCCAGACGGGTGTCGCGGCGGCTCCACATGCTCGACCACATGCCGCGCAGCGCCATCGGAATCACCGGCACCTGGCGGCGCTCAAGGATCTTTTCCACGCCAGATTTGAACGGCGCAATCTCGCCATCCTTGGTCAATGCGCCCTCGGGGAAGATGCACACCAGCTCGCCGTCGGCCAGCGCCGCATCGATGCGGTCGAAGGCCTGCTGCATCAGCGTGGGGTCTTCGCGCGCGCCGGCGATCGGAATCGCCTTGGCGGTGCGGAAGATCCAGCGCATCACCGGGATACGGAAGATCTTGTAGTACATGACAAAGCGCACCGGGCGCGGAATCACCGCCGACAGGATCAGTGCGTCCATGTAGCTGACGTGGTTACACACCAGCAGCGCGGCGCCTTCATCCGGCACATGGCGCTCGATGCCGTGCAGACGCGGCCGATACAGCGCGCTCACCAGCACCCAGCTGAGAAAGCGCATCAGGAACTCGGGCACCAGCGTGAAGATCCACAGGGCCACCAGCGTGTTGGCCAGCGCCAGCGCCAGAAACACCTGCGGAATGCTCAGGCCCGGCAGCGGAATGCGCACGCCGAACAGCACCAGCTGCGGCAACTGCAGCGCGATGCCGATGATGGCGGCGGTGACGATGAACAACGAATTCTGGATATTGAGCCCGGCGATGACGCGCGAGAGTTCGGCCTTGGGCGTGCGGCTCTGGATCAGCGCGAACAACGGCACCACAAACAAACCGGTGAACAGGCCAATGCCGACCAGATCCACGATCAAACGCACGCTGCCGGGCTGCTGCACAAACTGGCTGATCGACAGATTGCTGGCGGGCGCAGCGCCCGGGCGCGCGAAATAAAGATCCAGCAAAAACGCGCTGATGCCGAACGCACCCAGCGGCACCAACCCGATTTCCACGGTGCGCCCGGACAGCCGTTCGCACAGCAACGAACCCACGCCGGTGCCGATCGAAAACAGCGCCAGCGCGAACACGTACAGATCCTGCTGCCCGCCAAGATTGACCTGCGCGTAAGTCGGCAACTGCGCGGTCAGCACGGTGCCGACAAACCAGAACCACGACACCCCGAGCACGGCGTTGCGCACTGCCGGCGTGCGCCGGGTCAGGCGCATGATGGCGCGCGATTCGGGAATGGGGTTCCAGTTGATGGTCAGCTCGGGCGCGCCGGCATCGACCTTGGGCACCAGCCGCGCGACCAGGTTGCCGGTGACGGCAATGGCAATGACCGCGGTGGCCGCGGCCTCCGGTCCGTGGCTGCCGGCGATCTGGAAGATCAGCCCACCAAAGATCATGCCGCACAGGATCGAGATCGAGGTGCCCATCTCGACCAGGCCGTTGCCGCCGGTGAGTTCCTCGGGTTTGAGCACCGAGGGCAGGATCGAATATTTCACCGGCCCGAACAGCGTGGACTGCAGGCCGGTGCAGAACAGCGCGATCAGCAGGATCGGCATGTTCTCGGTGAGAAAGCCCACCGCGGCCAGCGACATGATCGCGATCTCCATCGTGGTGGTGATCACGATGAGCTTCTGCTTCTCCAGCTTCTCGGCGATCTGCCCGGCCAGCGCGGAGAACAGGAAGTACGGCAGTATGAACAATGCCGGCGCCAGATTGGTGTACAGCGTGCGCTGCGCCGCATCGATGCCCAGGTAGAACAACAGGCCGATGATGGCCTGCCGATAGACATTGTCGTTGAACGCGCCCAACGCCTGCACGGCGAAGAACGGCAAGAAGCGGCGCTGCCTGAGCAGGGCGAACTGACTGTGACCGGACATGCAGTTTCCTTTGCGAACGCGCGCAGCCTAGCAGGCTTCCACGGCGGGCTGGTGCATGGTACGATGCACGCTTGGAAGATGCCGCGTCACCGCCCACACTGCGCGCCTCTCCTTAGCAGACTCCTGTCATGACCGTCGAATCCGCTGCGCATCCACCATTGCCGCGTCGGCTGGTGCTGCTGATGGCCGCGGCCACCGGGCTGGCGGTGGCGAGCAACTATTACGCGCAGCCGTTGTTGGAGACGCTGGCGCAGGCATTCGGGATCCAGGTGCGCAGTGCCGGGGCGGTGGTGACTGCCGCGCAGCTGGCCTATGCGGCCGGGCTGCTGTTGCTGGTGCCGCTGGGCGACCGGCTGGAGCGGCGCGGGCTGATCGTCGGCCTGTTCGTGCTCAGCGCGCTCGGCCTGCTGGTGAGCGCGGCCTCGCACAGCTTCGGCATGTTGCTGGCGGGCACCATCGTGACCGGTGCCAGCTCGGTGGCGGCGCAGATTCTGGTGCCGTTTGCGGCGACCCTGGCCGCACCGCACGAGCGCGGGCGGGTGATCGGCACGGTGATGAGCGGGTTGTTGCTGGGCATCCTGCTGGCGCGTACGGCCGCGGGGGTGCTGGCCGGTGTTGGCGGCTGGCATACGGTGTACTGGATCGCATCAGGTTCATTGCTGGTCACGGCCTGGCTGCTGTGGCGCGGGTTGCCGCGGCATCCGGGCAATGCGCAGTTGTCGTATCCGCAGTTGGTGGGATCGGTACTGACGCTGCTGCGCGACGATGCGGTGCTGCGTTCGCGCGCGGTGCTGGGCGGGCTGATCTTTGCCGGCTTCAGCATGTTCTGGACCACGCTGGCGTTTTTGCTGTCTGGGCCACTTTATGGCTATGGCACGGCGGTGATCGGGCTGTTCGGTTTGATCGGCGCGGCTGGTGCGCTGGCCGCCAATCGCTCCGGCCATTGGTCCGATCACGGGCATGGCGATCGGGTCAGTTGGGGCGGGCTGGTGATGTTGCTGCTGTCGTGGGGATTGCTTGCGTTTGCGCCGCAATCGATCGGCTTGCTGATCGTCGGCGTGCTGCTGCTTGATATCGCGGTGCAAGGCGTGCATATCGCCAACCAGAGCGTGATCTATCAGCGCAATCCCAATGCGCGCAATCGCATTACCTCGGCCTACATCACCTGCTACTTCATCGGCGGCGCGGTGGGTTCGACATTGGGCACGGCGGCGTATGCGCAGGCCGGCTGGAACGGCGTGGTGATCGGTGGCGCAGTGCTGGCTGTGGCGGCGTTGGGGTGGGTGTGGCTGATCGTGGTGCGCAAGCAGTGGAAGTAAATGCGGCTGACAGAGCGACGACGCGGCCATCGGATGAAGGTGGCCTGTGCTTGCATCGCATCGCCCGTGATCCGGCTATCCACATGGATGCTGCATTGGTTGCGCGGCATCCTTGCCCACAGACTAAGGACGCGTTAGGCCTTGTTGATCGCCAACCGGGTGGTGCTGTCTGCCGGTGCAGTGGTAACCGCCATCGCCGCAGCACGCAGCTTGGGCAACAAGCGCAGGGTCAATGCCAACTGGTCGCGCACCAGGCGCTGCTTGGGCGGCAGTTGCACGGCATGTTGTTCCAGCGCTTCGGCGGTGGCCACTTCTTCGGTTTCGTCGTGCGCCGGCAACGGTTGGCGTTCGCGCAAGGCAGTGGCGATTTCGCCCAGCGCGCGCTGCAGATAGTCGCCGGCCTGCGCGATGGTGGGGTCGTGTTCGCCATCGAGTGCGGCGCGATGCGCGCCCAATGCGGAGAGATAGCCGAGCAAGGTGTTGGACAGCGCCAGGAAGCGGAAGCCGGCATCCAGATTGCGCCGATAGCGGCCCGGTTCGCGCAGCATGTTGGACAGCGCCACCGACAAGGCGGCATCGGCGTTATGCATGTCGCGCCGCGCGATGCGGTACGGCAGGTCGTCGCGCATGCCGCTGGCGTATTGCTCCAGCACCTGGGTGAGATAGCGCGCGCAGCTGGCCAGCACCGTGGCCATCACCTGGTTGAGGCGGCGGCCCTGCCAGTCCGGCAGGATCAGGAACGAGGCCGCAGCGGCGATCGCGCAACCGATCAGCGTGTCGATCAGGCGCGGCCAGATCAGCACGAAACCATCGCCGAGCAGGTTGAAGCAGAACAGCGCCATCACGGTGATGCCGGCGGTGGCCAGCATGTAGCGATCGGTGCGGGTGATGAAGAAGATCAGTGCGGCGGCCAGTGCCAGCAGCAATTGCACTTCGGTGCCGGGAAACAGCTGCATCAGCGCCCAGGTAGCGACCAGGCCGATCAAGGTGCCGGCGATGCGTTGCACCAGCCGCAGGCGGGTGGCGCCGTAGTTGGGCCGGCACACGAAGGCGGTGGTGAGCAGGATCCAGTAGCCGTTGTCGGCATGGATGGATTGCATGATGGCGTAGCCGACCACCAGCGCGATGGCCATGCGCAGGCCATGGCGGAACAGCACCGAGCCGGGCGTGAGTTGCTGGCCCAGGCGTGCGGCCATCTCGCGCAAGGTGTGCGGCGATGAATCGCGCAGACGGGTGTCGAGGTTATCGCTGGTGGAATCGGATTGCGCCGCCTCCGACAGCTTGCGTTCGATGCTCTGCAGGTTGGTGACCAGCAGTTCCAGCGCGCCGAGCAAACGTGCGAGTGCCGGGTCGGCACGCGCGTGCAGGTAGTCCAGCGATTGGCGCAGGTCTTCGGTGGCCAGGCGGCTGTTGTCGCCATAATCGAACGGGTGGCGCAGGCGGATCGCCTCGCCCAACGCGGCGCAGGCTTTGCCCTGCAGTGCCAGCAGGCGCTGGCAGCGATACAGCACATCGCTATGGAAGAACGCGTCGGTCAGCGCTTCGTAGGGATAGTGCGAGGAACTGGCGCGCTCGTGGAATTCCTGCGCCATGTAGTACAGGCGGAAATACAGGCCCGATTGCACGCCCGGCCGCCCCGAGCGGCCAAAGCGGCTCATGATCGCGGTCTTGGCGGCGTTGAGTGCGCCGACCACCTTGGCGTTCTGCTCGGCCAGCGCCAGCCGGCGTGCATGCAGGTCGCTTTGCCGCACGGGTTCGAACAGATCGGCCTTGAGCTTGAGATAGCGGCCCAGTTCGAAGAACAGCCGCGACAGCCGCTCGCGTATCGGGCGGTTGGCGAACAGCAGGGTCCACAGGATCGACAGCACGCCGTACCAGGTGGCGCCGATCAGCAGCAGCGCCGCACCGTGCCAGGCGATCAGCGGATCGTGGCTGCCGTGCTGGTCCATGCCGATCATGGCGTAGATCGACAAGGCCACGGTGGCCTGCGCGATCGAGGCATAGCGCTCGCCCAGTGCGCCGAGCAGGGTCAGCGAAAACGTCGCCACCGCCATGCCGATCACGAATGCCAGCGGATACGGAAACAGCAGCACCACCGACGCCGCAGCGGCAGCAAAACACAGCAGCGAGAGCAGCACCGATTTGATGCGGCCCAGCCAGTTGTCGTCGGTTTCGGCAATGGCGCTGGCAATCGCCCCCAGAAACAGCGCCGGCACCGCGGTGAGCTGCTGCCAGTGCCAGCACACGCCCATCGCCACCGCCAGCGCGATGAACACGCGCAGGCCATAGCTGGCCTTTTCGTGGGCCCACAAGCGGCTCAGGCGGGTTTCGAAGGAAGAAGTGGCCACAGTCTCTGCAAGGCAAGGTGCCTGGGCATTATTGCCGCAGGCACGCGCCATCGGTGTGGAGGGCGGCTAATTCTTTGTCAGTAGGGCGGCGTTTGTGCGGATTGGAGCCGATTGCGCGACGACGGTGCCTGCGCGCAGCCGCGTGCTGCGCGTCCGGCCAACTGCACGGGCATGTATCGCGCTTGACGACCTTGCAAGGTGTGGTTGCGAGTGCTCAGCCCTGTGCGTCGCGCTCGCGGGCGATCGCGCGCCAGCCGATATCGCTGCGCTGGAAGGCGTTGGGCCAGTGGATCGGCTGCAGGCCGGCATACGCGGTGCGCTGTGCGTCCTGCACGCTGTCGCCCAGGGCGGCCACGCACAGCACGCGGCCACCGGCGCTGATCACTTCACCGTCGGCATTCAACGTGGTGCCGGCATGGAAGACCTTGGCGTTGGCCGGCACTGCGTCCAGGCCGCTGATGACCTCGCCGGTGATCGGGGATTCGGGATACGGCTTGGCTGCGATGACCACGCCCAGCGATGGGCGCGGATCCCACTGTGCTTGCGCGGTGTCGAGCTTGCCGTCGATGGCAGCTTCGAGCAGATCGACCAGATCCGATTGCAGGCGCAGCATCACCGGCTGGGTCTCCGGGTCGCCGAAGCGCACGTTGAACTCGATCACCTTCGGTGCGCCATGCGCATCGATCATCAGCCCGGCATACAGAAACCCGGTGAACGGCACGCCGTCGGCGATCATGCCTTGCACGGTCGGCTCGACCACCTCGCGCATCACCCGCGCGTGCACCTCGGGCGTGACCACCGGAGCCGGCGAGTACGCGCCCATGCCGCCGGTATTGGGGCCGGTGTCGCCATCGCCGACACGCTTGTGGTCCTGGCTGGTGGCCATCGGCAAGGCGTGGGTGCCGTCGACCATCGAGATGAAGCTGGCTTCTTCGCCATCGAGGAATTCTTCGATCACCACGCGCGCGCCGGCATCGCCGAACGCATTGCCCGAGAGCATGTCGCGCACCGCGTCTTCGGCCTCGCTTAGCGTCATCGCCACGATCACGCCCTTGCCGGCGGCCAGGCCATCGGCTTTGACCACGATCGGTGCGCCTTTCTCACGCACATAGGCAAGTGCTGCGTCCACTTCCGTGTGCACCGCGTAATACGCAGTCGGGATGCCATGACGCGCGAGAAAATCCTTGGCGAACGCCTTGCTGCCTTCCAACTGCGCGGCCTTGGCGGTGGGCCCGAAGATGCGCAGGCCAGCGGCATTGAAGCGGTCGACCACGCCCAGCACCAGTGGCACTTCCGGGCCGACCACGGTGAGCGCGACGGCCTCGCGCTGCGCCAAGGCGAGCAAGCCATCGAGATCATCGACCTTGATCGCCACATTGCGGCACTTGGTTTCGGTGGCGGTGCCGGCATTGCCCGGTGCCACGAGCACTTCGCTCACTTGCGCGGACTGCGCGATCTTCCAGGCCAGGGCGTGTTCGCGGCCGCCGGAGCCGATGACAAGGATTTTCATGTGAGTGCCGAGATTGGGGAATGGGGAATAGAAAAGTCTTTGCTTCTGCAGGCCGTACGATGTGGAATGGCATCGAGGGAGCCGCTCTTGCGATTCCCTATTCCCCAATCTCCATTCCCGGCACTTCAGTGCCTGAAATGCCGCACACCGGTGAACACCATCGCGATGCCATGCTCGTCGGCGGCGGCGATCACTTCGCCGTCGCGCATCGAGCCGCCGGGCTGGATCACCGCCTTGATGCCGGCAGCTGCGGCGGCATCGATGCCGTCGCGGAACGGGAAGAACGCATCGGAGGCCATCACCGAGCCGGCCACCGTGAGCTTGGCTTCCTCGGCCTTGAGCGCGGCGATCTTGGCGCTGACCACGCGGCTCATTTGCCCGGCGCCCACACCGATGGTGCGGCTGTCCTTGGCATAGACAATGGCGTTGGATTTGACGTACTTGGCCACGCGCCAGGCGAACAGCAGATCGCCCAGTTCGGCCTCGCTGGGCGCGCGCTGGGTGACCACGCTCAGTTCGCCCAGCGACATGCCGCGGTTGTCGGACGACTGCATCAGCAGGCCCGAGCCGATGCGCTTGGTGTCGTAGTTGTTGAGGCCGTTGCCGTGCGGGATCTTGAGCACGCGTACGTTGGCTTTTTTGGTCGCGTACTCGAGCGCGCCGGGCTCGTAGTCCGGGGCGATCAGCACCTCGACGAACTGGCGATCCAGAATGGCCTTGGCGGTGGCCGCATCCAGCGTCTTGTTGAAAGCCAGGATGCCACCGAACGCGCTGGTCGGGTCGGTCGCATAGGCCAGCTCGTAGGCATCGCCGCAGGCCGCGCCCACCGCCACACCGCAGGGGTTGGCGTGTTTGACGATCACGCAGGCCGGAGCGTCGAACTGGCGCACGCATTCCCACGCCGCGTCGGCATCGGCCAGGTTGTTGTAGCTCAGCTCCTTGCCCTGCAATTGCTGGAAGGTGGCCAGCGTGCCCGGCACCGGATACAGGTCGCGATAGAACGCGCCGGCCTGATGCGGGTTTTCGCCGTAGCGCAGGTCCATCACCTTGATGAAGTTGGAATTGATCTGCGCCGGGAACGGGCTGCGCGTGGGCACGCTCTGCGCACTGTCGGCCACCGCCGAGAGATAGTTGCTGATCGCCGCGTCGTACTGCGCCACGCGGTTGAACGCGGCCACCGACAACGCAAAGCGCTTGGCCGCCGACAATTGACCGTCGTTGGCATCGAGTTCGGCCAGCAACTCGGCGTACTGCGCCGGGTCGGTGGCCACCGCCACGCGGGCGAAGTTCTTCGCCGCCGAGCGCAGCATCGCCGGGCCGCCGATATCGATGTTTTCCACCGCATCGGCCAGCGTGCAATCGGCCTTGGCGGTCACCGACTCGAACGGATACAGGTTCAGCACCAGCAGGTCGATCGGCACGATGCCGTGTTCGGCCATCACCGCTTCATCGATGCCGGCGCGGCCGAGCAGGCCGCCGTGCACCAGCGGGTGCAGGGTCTTGACGCGGCCGTCCATCATTTCCGGGAAACCGGTCAGCTCGGCGACATCTTTAACTGGCAAACCCGCCTCGCGGATCGTCTTGGCGGTGCCGCCGGTGGACAGCAGCGCGACGTTGCGCGCCACCAGCGCGCGGGCCAGATCGATCAGGCCGGTCTTGTCGGAAACGGAGAGCAGGGCCCGGCGCACGGGCAGGAAATCAGAGGCCATCGGTGGGGGATGTCATTCAGCCGATATTGCAGGCTGCGCCGTGGCTTCAATGGGCTCGTGGTCCCCAGATGGTGCGGGCTGCTTCCGGTAAGGGCGGCCGCAGATTCGCTTGCTGTCCATGCTGGCCAGGATATGGCGGCACGGCCTGATCGCGCCAATGCAGCTCTCGGCTGCCGCGTTGGCAGATCGGTTGCGGCTGGCCACGCAATGTGGCCAGCCGACGGTACGACTGTTCGCTAGGTTTTGTTAGCCACTCTTAGTTCAGAGCTTGCCCGGAACTTACAGTCCTGTGGCTCGTTTGTGCAACGTGGATACGCCGCACCATTGCCGGGTTGTTTTTCGGCTTTCCAGCCTGTGATCGGTACCGCAGGCGATTTCAATTTCAGCGACATGCGGATGCCGACAGCTTCGTTCACATAATCGCAGACTGCGCGCGTGTCTCCTTCTATCAGGTAGGCTTCCAAAAATCTGACGCCTGCAAGGTCGGACAAATTTCCGCGCATGCTCTCCCCGTGCCAAGTGGCTCCAGAATCTTTCGCCTGATACTCGATGCGGCCGTCGGATTTTTGCATCTGCTTGATGGTGGATTTGACCGGGCACGAATGCACCGGATCTTTTGCCTGCGCGGCAGTCAGTGCCAGCATACCGCTCAGAAGAATCGCGGCTTTGGCAGGAAATTCAATTTTCATAGGATATTCCCCTGATTAGCTTATGTCTGGAATCGATTCATAAGTGCTCATTTGAGATGGGCCGTTCGAACCTGGTTGGCCCGCGGGTGCTGATAAGCAATGCGATTGGTCGACGGATGCGTGCTTGACTACTTGTTGCAGAGCCCGGAGTTGATGGTGTCTTCCCTTACAATGATGCAGATGTCTTTATCGCCAGTAACTTTGAGATCTTGTTTGACACCATCCACCCGTGTGCCATCATCGCAGTGAGGGGTACTGTACCCGATTAACGTGTAAGTATTATTTGTTTCAACTTTAGGCCCTGCTGTCGCATTCTTTTCCGGCTGTATCGGGTAGCACGAGTATCCGCGGATGCCCAGCGCTTTTACGCTGCTTGAAACATTTGCAATATAGAGCTGTGAGTACCTGGTGCGATCGTCGGAGTCGGCGGCCGATGCATTGGTTGCAATGAGGAGAAGTGATGAGATTAGTTCTGCGGCGCAGAATTTTTTTGTTTTATTTGTTGAAATTTTCATTTTATTAATCCTTCTTGATGCCCCTGCAGATCGAAGTTAAAGGATTTTACCGGGTATTGATGTGACTGACTTCAATATAATCAATGTAAATGTGGTTTCTGGCCCTGCATAGCCCGCACGGTCAATGTATGTTCCTGATTAGCCCTGACACTCAGCCATGAAAATTGCTCGCTGCCCGCAAAATCGGCTCTGGACATGCGTTGGATTGCATCATGGCCGTGGCAAGTCGCGGCAGCATCTCGCGCAAGCAGAATCGACGATTGAATGGCGGGCGAATCGACCCTGTTCAGCGCCGTCGTCAAGGTGCGGTGTGGATGGTGGCTTGCACCCAGCCGACGGCGTTCGGATGCTCACGTCAGCCCATATTCCTTGAGCTTCTTGCGCGCGTGGCACGGTGGATGCCGAGCATCGCCGCGGCGCGGCTCTGGTTGCCTTCGCAGTGGTTGAGCACTTCGACGAACAACGGAATCTCCATCTCGCGCAGCACGATTTCATACGCATCATCGGCGTCGCTGCCGTCCAGGTCGCGCAGATAACGGCGGACCGAATGGGCCACGTGCTCGCGCAGCGGCGACTTCGGGGTGCCACGACTGGTGTCAGGACGAGCGGGGGCTGCGTTCAAAGTCGGAGGCCATGGGTGGGGGATATCAAAGCGGGGCAGCCGATATTGTAGGCCGCGACAGCGCGCGATGGGCTCAACACCTTCGCGATGGGCTTGATCTGCGTGCTGGCGGCGAGCTTCCAGGCGCTGCTACGGACGCAGGTTTGGTGGGCGCTAGAGCGCAACGGCATCGGGCGACAGCAGGTGACGACCACGTGCCGCTCGGTCGAGTTGTTCGGTCGCCAGACATGATCACGCAGGCGTCGGCGAAGCGATCGCTCCACCCAAGGCTGTCTGGCACTCGGCGAGATACCGGCAATCGAACGGCCGCTTGCGGTGTTGTCGTGTGCTGGCGTGCAGCTGATGTCATTCATGGCAACGCGCTGACGGATTGCCGTAAATGCGGCAGCCGTCGCGCATGACCGACCCGGCATGGACGAAGAGCGCGCTGATGCAGTCAGATAAAGTCGCGTCACAAACGGCAAATGACGGAGCGCACATCTGAAAAGCGACATTCGACCATCGGGTTTAAATTGATTTAGTGAGCCAATTCACCAATAAATCAGGAGTCAATCACGAAAATATGTCGCTGTAAAAAAATCAGTGGGCTGCCGGGTTACTCGAAAGCGAGCGATTCGCCGAATGACATAATCAAGACCCGTTCGCATATTTAGAAAAAAAGTCGGAAATCTCGGCGCAATGTGCGTTTCGCGCTTCGGTATTTGAAACATGTTTTCTGCTGTGGCGACATCTGCCACGTGCTGCTGAATCACGATCTGGACTCGCTGATCTGTTGAGTTCCCTAACGTTCAAAGGCAATGACGCTGTCGGCGAGGCGTCCACCACTACTTGCTGCAAGGGCTGCCGCGCAGGAGCCAGCCTTGCCCTCACCCTAAGCTGCGTCTTGCCGTCACGGCGATCCATGACCCTGCGATTCAAGCAAGACACCCCAGCGCACTTCGCGCCCTAGGGCGTTCCCGAAGGACCACCATTGCCGTTCCGACGCAGTCCTTGCCAGCGGGAGGATGCGTTTCGCCCGCATGGGCGACGCTCTCATCTTTCTATCGGCGATGGCATGAACCTGACTTGCGCGGCTGTTTTAGAAAATTCAGATGAGATTATCTTATGAATCGTGAAAAAGTTTTGGCATTACGCACATGCACAAACAACATGTCCGATCATTGCGGATTGATCTGGCCGAAAAGCGGTCCGGTCGAATGCAGGCATTGGCAGCCTAGCGTCAAACAGGAAAATGGTTTGACCGGTTTGTTGTGGGGGCAGGGAACCAACGCGCATCTGAACATGCATGCCGATGCGCACTGGGTGGTGTGCATGGTGGAGACCGCCGATATCATCTGGTTGGGCGAAGAGGGAATGATCAAGTTTCCCAAGGCCGACGTGGTCTACGCCGGTAACCGTGCGGGCGCGATGAGCTGCATCGCCGCCGGCATCGAGCAACACGCGCCACCCAAACCCGAATTGCCTGTCGACACCGTCATGGCTGCGGAATTCACCCCCAAGGCACCGCACGCGCAGTTCACCGCGCCTGCTGTTGAAAGCGGTCCGCATTCCACCGCGCCACTTCCATCACCGCCCAACGGCATCGACCCACAAGCCGCGCAGCCGTCACATGCGATCCTGCGCACCCGCGAAATCGCCACCTATGGCAGCACGCTCACCGGCGCCGATCAGAGTCAGCTGATCGCAGGCTATGGAAGCACCGAGACCGCGGGTAACGGCAGTGAGTTGATCGCCGGCTATGGCAGCACCGGCGTGGCCGGATCCGACAGCACCATCGTGGCCGGCTATGGCAGTTCCCAGACCGCAGGCGGGGGCAGCACGCTCACTGCCGGCTATGGCAGCACCCAAACCGCGCGCCATGGCAGCGAGCTGACAGCGGGCTACGGCAGCACGGAAACTGCGGGTGCAGATAGCTCGCTGATCGCCGGCTATGGCAGTACGCAAACCTCCGGCGGCGACAGCTCGTTGACCGCCGGCTACGGCAGCACCCAAACCGCGCAGAACGGCAGCGACCTCACCGCAGGCTACGGCAGCACCAGCACGGCGGGCACCGATAGCTCGCTGATCGCCGGCTACGGCAGCACCCAGACCTCGGGCGGAGAAAGCTCGCTCACTGCCGGCTATGGCAGCACGCAGACAGCGCAGGACGGCAGTGACCTCACCGCCGGCTACGGCAGCACGGGCACCGCAGGTGCCGATAGCTCGCTGATTGCCGGTTATGGCAGTACGCAGACATCGGGCAACGACAGCTCGCTGACGGCAGGCTACGGCAGCACCCAGACCGCCCGTACCGGCAGCGATCTCACTGCGGGTTACGGCAGCACCTCCACCGCCGGCGCGGACAGCACGCTGATCGCAGGCTATGGCAGCACCCAGACCTCCGGCGGGGACAGTTCGCTCACCGCCGGCTACGGCAGTACGCAAACCGCGCGCAAAGGCAGCGATCTGACCGCCGGCTATGGCAGCACCGCAACCGCCGGTGCAGATAGCACCTTGATTGCCGGTTATGGCAGCACCCAGACCTCCGGTGGCGAAAGTTCGCTCACCGCCGGCTACGGCAGCACGCAAACCGCCCGCAAAGGCAGCGATCTGACCGCCGGCTATGGCAGTACCTCGACGGCCGGTGGTGATAGCACCTTGATCGCCGGTTACGGCAGCACGCAAACCTCTGGTGGTGACAGTTCGCTGACCGCCGGCTACGGCAGCACGCAGACCGCCCGCAAAGGCAGCGATCTGACCGCCGGCTACGGCAGTACCTCGACGGCCGGTGGCGACAGCACCTTGATCGCCGGTTACGGCAGCACCCAGACCTCTGGTGGCGACAGTTCGCTGACTGCCGGCTACGGCAGCACGCAGACCGCACGCAGCGGCAGCGACCTGACCACCGGCTACGGCAGTACCTCGACGGCCGGCGCCGACAGCACCTTGGTTGCAGGCTACGGCAGCACGCAAACCGCTGGTGGCGAAAGTTCGCTCACCGCCGGATATGGCAGCACGCAAACGGCGCGCAAGGGCAGCGATCTGACCACCGGCTACGGCAGCACCTCCACAGCCGGCGCCGACAGCACCTTGATCGCCGGTTATGGCAGCACGCAGACCTCCGGCGGCGAAAGCTCGCTGACTGCCGGTTATGGAAGCACCCAGACGGCGCGAAGCGGTAGCGACCTGACCACCGGCTACGGCAGTACCTCCACGGCCGGCGCCGACAGTACCTTGATTGCCGGTTACGGCAGCACCCAGACATCGGGCGGCGACAGTTCGCTGACCGCCGGCTACGGCAGCACGCAAACGGCGCGCAGCGGTAGCGACCTGACAACCGGCTACGGCAGCACCTCCACGGCCGGTGCCGACAGCACCTTGATTGCAGGGTACGGAAGTACGCAGACCTCCGGCGGGGAAAGTTCGCTCACTGCAGGCTATGGCAGCACGCAAACCGCACGTAAGGGCAGTGACCTCACCACCGGCTATGGCAGTACCTCCACGGCGGGTGCCGACAGCACCTTGATCGCAGGGTATGGCAGTACCCAAACCTCTGGCGGGGACAGCTCCCTCACTGCAGGCTACGGCAGCACGCAAACCGCACGTAAGGGCAGTGACCTCACCACCGGCTATGGCAGCACGTCGACCGCCGGTGCCGACAGCACGCTGATCGCCGGCTACGGCAGCACCCAGACCTCCGGGGGCGACAGCTCGCTCACTGCCGGCTACGGCAGCACGCAAACCGCACGTAAGGGCAGCGACCTCACCACCGGCTATGGCAGCACGTCGACCGCCGGTGCCGACAGCACGCTGATCGCCGGCTACGGCAGCACCCAGACCTCCGGGGGCGACAGCTCGCTCACCGCCGGCTACGGCAGCACGCAAACCGCACGTAAGGGCAGTGACCTCACCGCCGGTTACGGCAGCACCTCAACCGCCGGTTCGGACAGTTCGCTGATCGCCGGCTATGGCAGCACCCAGACGGCCGGCTTCAAAAGCATCCTGACCACGGGTTACGGCAGCACCCAGACCGCGCAAGAGGGCAGCATGCTCACTGCCGGCTATGGCAGTTCGTCCACCGCCGGCTCCGACAGCTCGCTGATTGCCGGCTACGGCAGCACCCAGACGGCCGGCTTCAAGAGCATCCTCACCTCAGGCTACGGCAGCACCCAGACCGCGCAGGAGCGCAGCACGCTCACCACCGGTTACGGCAGTACATCGACCGCCGGCCACGACAGTACGCTGATTGCCGGCTATGGCAGTACCCAGACCGCCGGTTACAAGAGCATTCTCACTACCGGCTATGGCAGCACCCAGACCGCGCAGGAAAGCAGTTCGCTGATTGCAGGCTACGGCAGTTCCTCCATGGCCGGCCCGGACAGCTCGCTGATCGCGGGTTATGGCAGTACCCAGACTGCCGGTTACGACAGCTTCCTGACGGCCGGTTACGGCAGTACCCAGACCGCGCAGAGCAGCAGCTGGCTGATCACCGGCTACGGCAGTACGTCCACCGCCAGCTTCCAGAGTTCGTTGATTGCCGGCTATGGCAGCACGCAGACGGCCGGCTACGAAAGTACCTTGACCGCCGGCTACGGCAGCACCCAGACGGCGCAGGAAATCAGTTGGCTCACCACCGGCTACGGCAGCACGCAAACGGCCGGCCATGGCAGCATCCTGACCGCCGGTTACGGCAGCAATTCCACCGCAGGTTACGAAAGCACCCTGATCGCGGGGTATGGCAGCACCCAGACCGCCGGTTACGAAAGCACCCTCACCGCCGGTTATGGCAGCACGCTGACCGCGCTGGAAAACAGCTCGCTGACCGCCGGCTACGGCAGTACCGAAATCGCCGGTTTCTCCAGCACGCTGATCGCCGGCTACGGCAGCAGCCAGACCGCCGGTGGCGACAGCACGCTGACCGCCGGCTACGGCAGCACCCTGATGGCGCTGGACAACAGCACGCTGACGGCAGGCTACGGCAGCACCGAGACCGCAGGACAGGACAGCTCGCTGATCGCCGGTTATGGCAGCACCTTGACCAGTGGCGTGCGCAGCTATCTGACCGCTGGCTATGGCAGCAACCAGATCGCAAGCTACGGAAGCTCGTTGATCGCAGGACACGAAAGTACCCAGATTGCCGGCCATCGCAGCATGTTGATCGCCGGCAAGCTGAGTTCGCAGACGGCGGGCTCGCGCAGCACGCTGATCGCCGGCAGGGGCAGCATCCAGACCGCAGGCGACCGCAGCAAGCTGATCGCCGGCGCCGACAGCACCCAGATCGCCGGCGATCGCAGCAAGTTGCTGGCCGGCAGCAACAGCTTCCTCACCGCCGGGGACCGCAGCAAACTCACCGCAGGCGACGATTGCACGCTGATGGCAGGCGACCGCAGCAAGTTGACCGCCGGCAAGAACAGCATCCTGACCGCGGGCGCCAACAGCCGATTGATCGGTAGCCTGGGCTCCACCCTCACCGGTGGCGAAGACTCGGTGCTGATCTTCCGATGCTGGGACGGCAAGCGCTATACCAACATCATTGCCAAGACCGGCGAGGAGGGCGTCGAGGCCGACACCGCCTATCAGGTCGACGACGACAAGAACGTGGTCGAAAAATTCGACGATCCGTTCGACACGATCGACACCATCGTGCTCGAGCATGGCGGCGGGCCGGCGTCTGCAGCCGATCACGTGCCTGACGCGCATGCACCCCACTGAGCAAGAAACGCACGCAGGCGATCGGTAACGGCTGCGGCCAACTGCCCGATGAGCGGCAGTTGGCCTGATCTGCTCAAACACGCATTGCGGTGACCCCGATGACTGCCGCCCGCCTGGCGTCGCCAGTCCCTGAAGCGGGTCACGAAGAGTGAAACGCGCATGTCAGCGCTGGATCCGCATCGGCAGTGCGAGGCATCCAGACGACGCTCATGCATCAGCGCGCAGAGCGGCTTGGCTCCGTCAACCACGGCAGTGGAGCGCACTGAACAGCCAGCGACGCAGCACCGCGCTTACGCTTCCCTAATCCCTAATCCCTAATCCCTAATCCCTAATCCCTAATCCCAGCGTTAGGTCAGCCCGTACTCTTTCAACTTCTTGCGCAACGTCGCCCGATGGATGCCCAACATCGCCGCGGCGCGGCTCTGGTTGCCTTCGCAGTGGTTGAGCACTTCCACGAACAACGGGATCTCCATCTCGCGCAGCACGATTTCATACACATCATCGGCGTCGCTGCCGTCCAGGTCGCGCAGATAACGGCGGACGGACTGGGCCACGTGTTCGCGCAGCGGCGACTTCGGGGCGCCACGACTGGTGTCAGGACGAGCGGGGGCTGCGTTCAAAGGAGGTTTCCCAGTGTCACGAAGCCGGGATGCGTGGCCGGCGAGGGGGAGTGAGTCTAGCGCGTGACCTCATCGCTCGCCACGCCCGTGTGGCCATCGGCGGCCGGTCGCGTCCGTTCAACGGAAATCGAAACTGAAGGCGGCGGTGCTGGCGGCCGGTTCGCGCACGCGAAACGCCACCTGTACCGCCTGGCCTGGCGCGAGCGTGTCCTGCGCGCCCGGGCGTTGGCCCAGATACTCCTGCGGCGCCAGCACGCGCGTGCCGATCACCCGGCCGTCTGCATCCGACAGCGACAGCTGCAGCCACGGCCAGGCCTGCGCCCAACGCGCGTCGTTGCGGAAGCTGGCCTGGATCTGCAGCACGCCGGGGTTAGCGGGCAGCGGCCGCACGTCGCGGTTGAGCAGCGTCAGCGCGGCCGGTTCGCGCCAGGCCGGTAACGTGCACCGCAGCACCTCGCAGGCCGCGCCGACCAGCGGCCGCCAGCGCGCGTCCGCGGCCAGGCGCGCGCGGTCGGCGATGACGATCTGCAGCGCTAACAAACCGACCAAGCCGATCAACAGCGCCCATTGCCGCCCGCTGGCGCGCAGAGGCGGCCGGGTGAAGCCGCGGCGTGCGAAGGCGGGCGCGGGTTGGGCTGCGGCTGGGAGTGGCTGGAAGTGTGCGGCGGCGACGGTGCCGGCGTGGCCCGCATCGCTGAGGGTTGCCTTGGTGGCTGGTTGCGGAGCGGTCTTGGATGCCGGGGCGGCGGCGGTGTCGGGTGTGGGATCGCGATCGACATCGAAATTGAGATGTTGCTCGGCATCGGCATCGGCATCGGCATCGAGATCGGTCTCCTGGCCTGCGTCCGCAATGCTGCCGACAACTGCGCCAGTCGAATGCGTGCCGGTGTAACTAGAGATCGGATCGCGGTTGTCATCAGCGCCGAGAGTTGTGTCTTCCTCGGTATCGCCGGGGACGTCGCGCGTGCTGGAGGTGTTCCACCCCAATCGATCCGGATTGGCGTCGCCTGCTGCAGTTTTGCGGTCATCGCTGCGTGGGGTGGTGGTGGCCGCGCGTGCCGTGTCGATGCGCGGCGCTGTCACCAGCGGCGCCACCGGCGGCGGAACGGCCGCGGCCGGCGGCGCGGCGGCCGGCTCTGCCAATGGCGCGGGCGGCAACTGGCGCGTCGGTACCGGCAGCGGCTGCTCGGGCGGCTCGGCAGGTGGCACCGCCGGCGTGGGAATCAGCGATGGGGCAGCCGGCGTCGCACGCAGGAACGTGGCCAGGGGGCGGCGCGGTGGCGGAGTCTCGGACATCGGCAGAGGTGCAGCGGGAAGACCCCTATTCAACCACGCGCACGCCAATGGGCGAACCCGGGTGCTTCAGCAGGTGTGCCTTGCATGAAGCGCGCGCGGCAGTGGCGTTGACTGCATTTTCGCAACACCTCTGGCTGCTGCGGACACGCGCCAAGGCGCGGCAGCCAACAGACCAGGCGGGCTCAGAGCGAGCTCCCAATGCGAATCTCGAATCGCAGCGTCAACACTCAGCGGTCCTTGTCGGCATGGCGTGCCTGGTCAAACGCAGACAAGCAAGCTCTTCCCGATTCCCGATTCCCGATTCCCGATTCCCGATCCCGCCCGTCACCGCCGCCGACGCGTCTTGGCCTCGGCCAGCAATAGATCGAGCAAGCCACCGCGCTGACGCGGTGCCAGCGTATCGAAGCGCGACAGCAGCACGCGCTGCTGGTCGTCCAGGCGACGGTATTGGGCCGGTTCTTCGGCGATCGCCGAGACCGGCGGGCCGAATGTCCGTTCGCCGCGCCCGGTGGCCAGGTATTCGAACGCCATGCCGCTGCGCTTGGCCAGGCCGATCAGATTCTCCACCGAAGGCGCGGTGCCTTCGGCCATTTCCCATTGAGCGACGGCGCTGCGGGTGACCCCCAGTTCGCCGGCCAGGGCTTCCTGGGTCAGCTTGGTGAAGCTGCGGGCTTCGCGTACTCGCTCGTACAGCTTGCTCACACGGCACCGATGAATGGCAGACAGGGCCGGGAGATATAGCTCTAGCAGCGCCGGGAGATAGTTCGTATAACTTTCATATCGCCATATGTTTGCGATACTGTCTGCGTGTCGATGACGACGACATCACAGCGAACTCAAGGAAGGTGTTCATGGTCGAGCCAGCCGCTCCCAAATCCGATCCAGCGCGACGGGATTCAGCACCGTCGGCACCACCTGAGGTGGCGCCCTGGCCTGCGCATTCGCCATTGGATCCAGCTGTTGCGCACTTTCGCGGCGCGCCGTGTTACCAGATCTGGCAGCGCGGTGCGGACTGGACGGCAGTGCGCGAAGGCGTGCATTGGTCGGCCGGACTGGCGCCGCGCGCGTGGGCGCTGCGCTACCGGCAATGGCGGTTGCTGGCGCTGGGCCTGTTGATCGTGGGCCTGGCTGGCGGCTTGGCCATGATCGGTGCACAGGCGTGGGTATCGTCCATTGCCTGGGCGGTAGTGTTGCTGGCCGACGCATTACTCCGCGTGCGCGTGGCCAGACACGCCGGGCGCTGGCGCAACGAAGCGCTGCAGCGCGATGGTTGGCAGACGGTGACCCGGTTGCGCGCGATCAGCGTTGCCGACGCGTTGACCACCGCGCAGATCCGCGCCGGCCGGCCCCCGCGGTAAACCTGGGATGCGTCAGGCGCGGCGGATGCCGTCGATGCGCATCCAGTCTTCGTCGCGTTCGCAGCGCAGTTGCTCGAACCACGGCGCGTAGCGTTGCAGCAGTTCGTCTTCCTGGCCGTGCAGGATGCCCGACAGTGCAATCCGTCCGCCGGGTGCCACACGTGCGGCCAGGGTCTCGGCCAGGGTATCCAGCGCCGAGGCCAGGATATTGGCCACCACCACCGGGTAGGTCTGCACCGGCTCGTCCTGCGGCAGATACACCGCCAGCCGCGCCTCCACGGCATTGCGCGCGGCATTGTCGGCGCTGGCCAGTACCGCCTGCGGGTCGTAGTCCACACCCACCGCGCTGGCGGCACCCAGCTTCAGCGCGGCAACGGCGAGAATGCCCGAGCCGCAGCCGAAATCGAGCACGCGGCGGCCCTGCAGTTCGCCGCTGCCGGCCAGGCTGTCCAGCCAGCGCAGACACAGCGCGGTGGTCTGGTGCGTGCCCGAGCCGAAGGCCAGGCCCGGATCCAGCCGCACTACCGCAGCGTCGGGCGCTTGTGCGGCCTCGGGGAGGTCGTGATTCCACGGCACGATGAAGGTGCGCGCGCCGAACTGCATCGGCTTGAACTGATCCATCCACGCGCGTTCCCAATCGGTGTCTTCGACCGTGCGGAATCCGACCTGGCTCCAGTCCAGCCCGGGATCGAACGCTTCCAGTGCAGCGAGCAGCACCAGCGCATCGCTGTCGCCGTCGAACAGCGCGTTCAGCACTATCGTGTTCCACATCGGCGTTTCGCCAACGCCGGGTTCGAGAATGGCGCGCTCGTTGCTGGTATCGGCATTGGCGTCGAGCAGCGTCACCGCCAGCGCGCCGATATCGTCCAGCGCATTCTGGTAACGGGGCTGGGTGGCATCGGAGCAGGGCAAGGTCAGTTCAAGAAACGGCATCGTGGCAGTTGGGCAATTCGAAAGCGTGCATCGTAGACCATTCGTGCAGGCGGGCTCTTGCGCGAAGTCGCGCGAGGGGGGCGGTCTGGGCAATGGATGCGCAATGACGATGTTGATGTTGAAGGTCGATGTCGAAGGGTGGCACCGGCATCGACGAGGCAGCGCATCGAGCGCCGGTGGTGCGGTGCTCGGCGCTTCAGTGCATTCGGCGGCGCGTGTCCCGCTGCAGGGCGTGCCGCACGCTTGCGTCTAGGCAACCAAATCGCCGCAGCGCGTCACTCACTTCAAACTCGCGCGCAGACCATCACTCCATGCATTGCCCTTCCCGCAGTTTGCGCAGGCAGCGCCCGCTTGCGCACCGCGGCGTGCGAAAGGCGGGTGCTAGACTCCGCGCCGTCGCTGCGGGCTTTCCCGCGCCAGGGTCGCTGCTGTTCATGCCGCTTGCTCGTGCCCGCCATCTTTGGTTGTTGCTCGCTCCTGCTGCGCTTGCAGCGGCAGCGTGGTGGCATGTGCGTGCGCAACCGACCGAGTCGCCTGCTGCAGCGATAGCGGCCCCGGCAAGCAGCACGCAGGCAAGCTTGTTCGCGCCAGCGCTACACGCGCCTGCCGAACGCAGCACCGCCTTGCAGTTGCCCTATCGCGATACCGTGGATGCGCAAACGGATCTGTATCGCTACGCGCAGCAATTGCAGCAGCAGGTGCGTGCCGGCGATGCGCAGGCCGGTTGGCGCTTGAGCCGGGTCTACGACTACTGCGCGCCGTACGCGGCCAGCCCGGCCGGCTACGCTGCCGACAGCGACTGGATCGCCGCGCAACACACCCCCGGCGTGGTGGCGATGCATGCGGCACGCGAGCGCGTGGCGCAGCGTTGCGCAGGCTTTGCGCCCAGCGATGGCGTGAGCCCGCAGTTGGTTGCGCAGCAACGTCAGGCCGCCGCGCGCGCCGGCAACCTGGCTGCCGAGGCGGCATTGCTTGCGCTGGGCGAGCCGTTGCAGACATCGCCGACCTACAAGCGCGCGCTGGTGCAGCGCGTGCTGGCCTCGCGCGATCCGGAAGCCTATCTGGCGCTTGCCCCGGCCATGGGTGCGCGTGCCAGTGGCGACGACAGTCTGCAGGGCTATGTGGCCGGCGATCAGTTCGCCGAACTGGCATGGCAGGTCGCTGCATGCCGGCTGGGCCTGGATTGCAGCGCCGAAAGCACTCTAGTTACCAGTTATTGCGCCAACGCGGGCATCTGCTCGCGCGATAGCGCACAGGATTTTGTGTCATTCGTATTCGACGCCGCGGTGCCGCGGCAGGGAGCAGACAGGGTGGATGAGATGGTTGATACACTGGTGTCCGAGCCGGGAGCGCAGTCATGAATTACCGTCGGTTGGCGCATGGCGCCAAGTTCTGGTTCTGGGTCGCGTTGTTCGTGGCGTATTCGGCAGCGGCCGTTGGCATCGTGATGATCGATACCGCCGATCACCGTTACCAGCCGCTGTCGGTCAAGTCGACCACGGTCACTGCCGACGAACAGCAGCGGCGGCATGGCGCCAGCCAGGTGGCGGCGGTGTATCGCGCCAGCAGTGCGATGCCGTTTTCGGCATTGCCGGCCGGGGCGACCTTCCAGGTGGTGTGGCCGGATGGGTCCACCGAAACCATGACCGTGGTCGACCCGTCCTCGTCCAGCGGCATCGTGCCGGTGCCGGGTAGCCAGCAGCCGGCGGCGCCGCGGCGTGAGTGATGCGCGGTGTCTGTGCGTCAACAGCGTGAACTACGAAAAAGCCCGGTTTCCCGGGCTTTTTCGTTATCTGCGTGCGTCGATCAAACCAGCGCAATCGACTTGTTCTTGCGCTCGGCCAGGCGCTTTTCCAGATAGTGGATGTTCTGCCCACCGGCCTGGAAGCCCTTGTCGCGCATGATGCGCTGCTGCAGCGGGATGTTGGTCTTGATGCCGTCCACCACCATCTCGCTCAGCGCCACGCGCATGCGCGCGATCGCGGTTTCGCGATCCGGGCCGTGCACGATCAGCTTGCCGATCATTGAGTCGTAATTCGGCGGCACCTTGTAGCCGGCGTAGATGTGCGTATCCACACGCACACCCGGGCCGCCGGGCGGATGGAACGCGGTGATCAGGCCCGGGTTGGGCATGAAGGTTTCCGGATCCTCGGCATTGATGCGGCATTCGATCGCATGCCCGCGCAACACGATGTCGCTCTGCTTGATGGTGAGCTTCTGCCCGGCGGCAATGCGCAACTGCTCGCAGACCAGATCGATGCCGGTGATGCGCTCGGTGACCGGATGCTCCACCTGGATACGCGTGTTCATTTCGATGAAGTAAAAACGCCCGTCTTCGAACAGGAATTCGAAGGTGCCCGCGCCGCGATAGCCGATGCGGATGCAGGCATCCACGCAGACCTTGCCGATCTCGTTGCGCAGTTCTTCGGTGATGCCCGGTGCCGGTGCTTCTTCCACCACCTTCTGGTGGCGGCGCTGCATCGAGCAATCGCGTTCGCCCAGATGGATCGCACCGCCCTGGCCATCGGCAAGCACCTGGATTTCCACGTGACGCGGATTTTCCAGGAACTTCTCCATGTAGACCTGGTCGTTGCTGAAAGCGGCCTTGGCTTCGGACTTGGTGGTTTCGATGGCGGCCTTCAACGCGGCCTCCGAATGCACCACGCGCATGCCGCGCCCACCGCCGCCGCCGGCGGCCTTGATGATCACCGGGTAGCCGATCTCGCGCGCCACTTTGGTGTTGGCGACGATGTCATCGCCCAGCGGGCCGCCCGAACCGGGCACGCACGGCACACCGGCGGCCTTCATTGCGCGGATCGCTTCCACCTTGTCGCCCATCAGGCGGATGGTGTCGGCCCTGGGGCCGATGAAGATGAAGCCGGATTCTTCCACGCGCTCGGCAAAGTCGGCGTTTTCCGACAAAAAGCCGTAGCCGGGATGGATGGCCTGCGCATCGGTGACCTCGGCCGCGGCGATCAACGCCGGGATATTGAGGTAACTGTCGCTGGAGGCCGCCGGGCCGATACACACCGACTCGTCGGCCATGGCCACGTGCTTGAGGTTGCGGTCGACCGTGGAATGCACCGCGACCGTGCGGATGCCGAGCGTGTGGCATGCGCGCAGGATGCGCAGCGCGATTTCACCTCGGTTGGCGATGACGATTTTATCGAGCATGGGAATAGGGAGTCGAGAATGGGGAATGGGTAGAAGCGGGCATCATGGTGCGGCTCCACGTTTGCGTAAGGCATTCATCAATGCGGTTAGCTTGGCGAAGACCTGGTCGACCTGCTGGCCGAGGATGTCTTCGTCTTCGGTGTTGCTATAACCCAGTCGTACGGCGATCTGGACCTGTGTATCCAGTTCGGAGAGCGAGCCGCGCGCAATTGAGAGAAACCGCGCGTAATCGGGAGTAGAACGTCGCGCCGCACCTTCGGCAATATTCGACGGAACGCTGACGGCCGCACGGCGCAATTGCGCCGTCAGGCCGTAGCGTTCCTGCTCGGGAAAGACCTCGGTGAACCGATAGATCATTTCCACAAGCGCCATGGAATCGCGCCACGCCTCCAGGCGTTCATGAGGCCGCTTTGCCGATTCCCGATTCTCCACTCCCGATTCCCGTCAATCAGCCGATCACAAACAACGGCTGATCGAATTCCACTGGCTGGCCGGTCTCGCCGAGGATGGCCACGATGGTGCCGGAGACGTCGGCTTCGATCGGGTTGAACATCTTCATCGCCTCGATGATCGCCAGCGTTTCGCCGGCCTTGACCTGCTGGCCGACGGTGACGAAGGCCGGCTTGTCCGGTGACGGCGAGATGTAGAACGTGCCGACCATCGGCGCGCGCAGCACGTGGCCTTCCGGCAAAGCGGCACCCTGCTTGGCACCGCCGGTGGAGGCTTCAGTGGGCGACTGCATCGGCATGGCGGCTGCGGCCGGGGCCTGCGCGAGCGGAGCGGGTGCGTACTGCTGCACCGGCGCGCTGACCACGGTCGTGCCCTTGGGCACGCGCGCCAGACGCACGCTTTCTTCGCCTTCCTTGATCTCGATTTCGGCGAGATTGGATTCTTCGAGCAGGTCGATCAGTTTCTTGATTTTGCGGAGATCCATACGGGCCTCATGAGGTGAATCGGTGGGGAGTGCCGACGGTTGCCGGCGGAATGGGGTCAGTGCGTCGGCGCGGGCGCCGGCAATGCGGGTGTCATGCGTCGCGCTCCAGCCGCGCGATCACCGCTTCCAGTGCCAGCCGGTAACTGTCGGCGCCGAAGCCGCTGATGACGCCGTCGGCCTTGTCGCTGAGATAGCTGTGGTGCCGGAACGGCTCGCGCGCATGCGGGTTGGACAGATGGATTTCCACGAACGGCAAGCCCACGCCCAGCAGCGCATCGCGCAGCGCCACCGAGGTGTGGGTGAAGGCGGCCGGGTTGATCAGGATGTAGGCGGTGCCGTCTTCGCGCGCTGCGTGGATGCGCTCCACCAGCACGTGCTCGGCGTTGGACTGCAGGCAGGCCAGCGTATGCCCGGCCGCCTGCGCGCGGTCCACCAGGGCCGCATCGATCTGCGCCAGTGTGGTGCGCCCGTAGACCTCCGGCTCGCGGGTGCCGAGCAGGTTGAGGTTGGGGCCATGCAACAGCAGCAGGTGGGCCATGACATCCGGGAGAGCGGAAAGGTCGGAAGTCTGCGCGATGTGGCCGATGCTGTCCAGATAGGCGAAGTTAGGCTTGTTTTAAACGGATGATTGAAATTTCCGGGTCATCTGCCCTGGAGCGAGCACGCGGAGCCTTGTGTGGTGGCATTTTCGCGGCAGGCACTTGAACGTTGCCCGTCGACTGGTGCCGTGCGGCCGTCTGCTGAATCGTCGTCGGCGCGTTTAGTTTGCCGCGCGCCGTGTGGGCTGGCAGCAGCGGGCAGGGAGATCAGCGGCGTTGTGTGCACGGAGCATGGCTCACCTCAGCGCCTGAGCGACGCTGTGAAACACCCAGGCGTTGGAAGCATCAGCGGCACTGTGTCTGCGCAACTGGGTTGCATGTTGTCTCGCTGCTCAGCCGCGCGCCGCAGCTCCGCCGGTCAACGCGCGGATGCTGCCGGCGTCGGCCTGGTGGATGGGATTGCATACCAGCAGGATCAGATCGGTGCGGCCCTCCACTGCGAAGGAGGAATACTCCATCTCCATCTCGCCAAGGATCGGGTGGCGCAGACGCTTGATGCCATCGCTGGGGTCGTTGACCTCACCGGCTTCCCACAAGCGGGCGAAATCTTCGCTGCGGCTGCGCAACTCTTCCACCAGCGGGGCGATGGCGGCGTTGGCGCCTGCGCGCGCTGCATCGGCGCGGAACACGGTGACCAGCGATCTGGCCACGCCTTCCCAATCCAGATTCATCACCCGCGATGCGGGGCTCAGGAACATCAGCCGCAACACATTGCGTTCGCTGGGCGGCAACGTTGCGTAGTCGGTGAGCACCGCTGCGGCCGCCGCGTTCCAGGCGACCACGTCCCAGCTCACCGTGCGGATGAACGCCGGGCTGGTTTCCATGGCATCGAGCACGCGTTGCAGCCGCGGGGTGACGCCGGCGGGCGGGTGATAACGCACGTCGGGCAGGCGCCTCAGCCCGAGCAGGAACAGGTGCTCGCGTTCGGCATCGGTGAGCAGCAAGGCCTTGGCGATGCGGTTCAACACGCCCGCCGAGGGCGCGCCGCCGCGGCCTTGTTCCAGCCAGCTGTACCAGGTGGCGCTGATGTTGGCGCGCTGCGCCACTTCTTCCCGGCGCAGGCCAGGCGTGCGCCGCCGGCCGACGGGATAACCAAGCGCAGCAGGGTCCAGGCGTTCGCGCCGCTCGCGCAGGTAGCTACTGAGAGTGGCGTCGGCCATGGCCCGATCCTGTTATTAGCTATACCGGGATAATCTCACGACTGTAAGGGTATCTCTGGCGTCGATAGCATCCGGATTCCTCATGAATCGGTAGATCCACATGCATGTATTCGTCACAGGTGCCACCGGTTGGGTGGGCACAGCGGTAGTCGATGAGTTGCTGCAGCACGGGCATCGCGTGCTCGGTCTGGCGCGGTCGCCCGAAAAAGCGCAGACGTTGAAGGCGAAAGGCGCCGACGTATTGCACGCAACATTGGACGACCTGGACAGCCTGCGCGCGGCCGCCCGCGCTGCCGATGGCGTGATCCATCTGGCCTTCAATCACGATTTCTCCCGCTATATCGAAAATGCCGCGCAGGATCGCCTGGTAATCGACACGCTGGGCGACGCGTTGCAAGACAGCGACAAGCCGCTGCTGGTGACCTCCACCTTGTCGGCGTTGCGTGCGTTCGGTCGGGTCGCCAGCGAGGCCGATCTGCCTGCGTCGGATCCGTCCTACCCGCGCCGTTCGGAAGAAGCCACACGTTTGCTCGGTGAGCGTGGCGTGCGTGCGGCCACCATTCGGTTGCCGTCCTCGGTCCACGGCGTTGGCGAAACCCATGGCTTTGTGCCGATGCTGATCGACCTGGCGCGCGAGAAGGGCGTGTCGGCCTACATCGGAGAAGGCGCCAATCGCTGGCCGGCGGTGCATGTTGCCGACGCGGCCCGGCTGTATCGGCTGGCGCTGCAAGGTGCGACGCGTCAGGCCGCTTACCATGCCGTTGCCGACAGCGGGGTGCGATTTCGCGAGATCGCCGAGCGCTTGGGCACAAGCTGGGCTTGCCGGTGGAGTCGCGCGATGCCGCGCATTTCGGTTGGTTTGCAGGCTTCGCCAGCGAAGATGTGCCCGCCTCCAGCGACGCAACGCGGCAGCAGTTGGGGTGGCAGCCGAGCGGTCTGGGGTTACTGGCCGATATCGCGCAACCGGCGTATTACGCGGGCCGCTGAGTCGACGCCGCAGTCGCTGTGCGGCCGTAGATTGCGTGCGGCCGCACAGCGATCAGAGCTCGCAAAATCGAGCGTGTCTGGATGCGTGGGCATCCAGCACGTCTGGGTGCCAGACGCGCGTTGGTGTCTGCGCTTGCGCAGCCTCTCATCGACTCGCGCACACCGCGTCATGCGGCAGCGCGCATAAGCACTGCACACCAAACGCCGCGCTCACACAGCGCGTGGCGATGCGCTCAGCGCGCTGCGCGCAGCAACGCATCCTCGGTGATCGCGTTGGTCAGCACGGTCGGCAACACCGCCGGCGGTGTGCCGGGCCCGTAGACCACGTACAACGGCACACCGACCGCCTGGTGCTGGTCGAGAAAGGCGCTGATCTTGGGGTCGACGTTGGTCCAGTCGCCTTTCATGTAGACCGCATCGACACGGCGCAGTGCATCGCGGAACTCGGCGCTGCTCAGCACGTTCTTTTCGTTGGCCTTGCAGGTCACGCACCAGTCGGCGGTCATGTTGACGAACACCACGCGGTTGTCGGCGCGCAGGCGGTCGAGCAGTTGCGGCGAGAACGTCACCACGCCTTCGGCGGCGGTGGCGGCCGGCAGGCTGAGGCGGGTGACCGCCACCACCGGCACGATGGCCAGCACCAGCATCACCGCAGCCAGGCCCATGCCGATGCGATGGCTCTTCCAGCGGCTGCGCTCGAAGCAGAACAGGCCCAGCGCCAGCAACGTGGCGCCGACCAGCATCAGCGCCAGCGCATCCACGCCGCGCTGCTTGCCCAATACCCACAGCAGCCAGATCGCGGTGAGATACATCGGGAACGCCAGCACCTGCTTGAGCGTTTCCATCCATGCACCGGGCGTGGGCAGGCGCCGCGCCAGCGAGGGAATGAAGCCGATCAGCAGGAACGGCAGTGCCAGGCCCAGGCCCAAGGCCAGGAACACCAGCATCGCCAGCAGCGCCGGTGCGGTGAACGCATACGCCAGGGCGGTGCCCATGAACGGGGCGATGCAGGGGCTTGCCACCACGCAGGCGAGCACGCCGGTGAAGAAGTCGCCCAGCGGGCCGTTGCGCGATGCCAGCGACTGGCCGATGCCGCCCAAATTGCTGCCCAGCGTAAACACGCCCGACAGGCTCAGGCCCACCGCAAACATCAGGTAGGCCAGCGCCGCGACGAACCACGGCTGCTGCAGCTGGAAGCCCCAGCCTGCCGCTTGCCCGGCCGCGCGCAGGCCGATCACCAGCCCGCCGATCGCCGCGAACGACACCAGCACGCCCAGCGAATACCAGATGGCATGGCTGCGCGCGTGGCTGCGGCTCTCGCCGCTATGCGCCAGCCCTAGCACCTTCAGCGACAGGATCGGCAGCACGCATGGCATCAGGTTCAATACCAGGCCACCGAGCAGGGCCAGCACCAGCATGGCCAGCAGGCCTTTTTCGGTATGCGGCGGCTGGGTGCGTTGCGGGTTGCCGGCCGAGGCGTCGGCAGCCGGGGCTGCGCTGGTGGCGGGCCTAGCCGCAGGCGCCGGTTCGCTGGGCGTCTGCCCGGCGGCCAGCGGTGAAATCATCAGCGGTGCGGTCTGCGCCTGGTTTTGCGGCGACACCGTGCCGGGCGGCAACTCCAGCGCCACGCGGCGGGTCATCGGCGGGTAGCAGATGCCGTCGGTCTGGCAGCCCTGGAAGGTCGCTACCAACGTCACCTTTGCCGGTTCGGCGTGGTCGCGCAGCAGCGGCAGGGTGACTTCGGCCTGGTCGAAATACACCACCACATCGCCGAAATGCTCGTCGCGGTGCGCTTTGCCCTGCGGCCAGCGCGGCAACCCGGTCCGCACGCCGCCGGCGCCTTCCAGCGCCAGCGAGGTGCGGTCGCGGTAGATGTAATAGCCGGGCGCCGGGGTAAAGCGCAGCAGCAGACTGTTGCCGTCGCCGACGATGGCTTCGAAGGTGAAGGCCTGCTCGGCCGGCAGCGGCAGTGCGTCCACGCCGGCTGCCTGGCCGGGGCTGCCGAACAGCCGCGGGGCGGCGGCCGGTGCACGCGGCACCAGCGAGCCCAGGTTTTCGCGCTGCGCGGCGGGCGCAGCGGCGGGGGACGAGGCCGAGACAGCCGAGGCCTCGGGCAGGCTCACGCGCAGTTCGCGACGCTGCGGCGGGTAGCACACGCCGGCATCGGCGCAGCCCTGGTATTGCACCTGCAACACGGCGGTCTGCAGTGAAGGCTCGGCCTTGCCGGCCAGCTTGGCCTGCAGCTGTTTGCGGTAGGTCTGCACCTGGCCGAAGAACTCGTCGTGCTTGCTCTGCCCTTCCGGCAGCGCCAGCTCGCCGGCGGCAAAGCCTTGCCCGGATTTGACGCTGATGCGGTGGCGATACAGGTAATAGCCCGGCGCGATCTTCCAGCTCAGCGCGATGCTGTCGCGGCTATCGGCCGTGGCGCTCAGCGTGAATGCCTGATCCACCGGCAGCAGGTCGGCCTCGGTGACTGCGGCCTGCGCGGGCAATGGCGCCACCAGCGCCAGCGGGGCTGCGAACAACGGTACGGCCAGCAATGCGCAGCGGGCGATCCAGCGGGACAGAGACTTCATGGACGTCAGGATTCCTTGCGGGTTTCGGCCCGGACCCAATCGAGATATGCCGGTAGCCCGGCGCTGGCTTGGACCGCAACCGCCTCCGGCAGTTCATACGGATGCAACGCCTGCAGCCGCGCAATGGCGTCGGGCAGGCGGTCTTCCCAGGTCTTGATCAACAGTTGCACTTCCTGACTGCGCTCGATCGTCCCATTCCAGCGGTACAGCGACTGCACGCCGGGCACCTGGGTGACGCAGGCGGCCAGGCGCTCGTTGAGCAGCGCGTGCGCAATGCGATCGGCGCTGTCGGCATCCGGGCAGGTACTGAACAACACATGGAGGGAAGAGGCGCTCACGTAGCTGCGCAGTGTAATCCTCCGCTTACGCGGGATCGACCGCACGTTCCGAACGCGGCGTTGACTTCGCCAAATCCACCCTTCAGCAATCGATGCATCTGGCGCATCGGTGCCTGCGTCGTGGAGGCCGCGCTGTCGATGCACCGGGAGCGCGTGTTTTGCCGCGACCGCGGGCGTGCCGCGAGTGTTGGCACAGGGCAACCGCGCGCTGGCCGAGCTGGCGCTGAAGCAGCTGGCGCGCGTCTGCGCGGGTGTCACTCAACGCACGACCCAAGCAATGGGTCGGCGCCTTGCGGGTGCTGACGTCGCACGATGACAGCACGGCCTGGCGCGCGCTGATCGCCGCCGCAAGCCCGCCACCGCAAACCGGCCCGACGCGTCAAGCGCCGGGCCGGGTTGGATCAGTTGGCCAGTTGGCAGCTGGCCGGCTTGGCCGAGGTGAACAGGCCGGAGGTCGCCCATTCGGGGTGATCCACGAACGGGTTGCGGTTGCCCTGGAAGCTGAAAACCACCTGGTTGCGCGCGCGCTCGGCATCGTCCGGCGGATCGGCCTGGTGCCAGGCCAGCAGCGTGGACAGCAGGCCCATATAGGCCGGCGAGGCCGAGGTCTGCACGATCTTGCTGCGGTCGTCGGTGAGCTCCAGGTCCGGCTCGGACTGCCCGGTGGCCGCGTCGGTGCCGCCTTCGTAGCGGATCGCCATGTACATCACCGCACGCGCCATGTCGCCCTTGCGCTTGCCCCACACCTCGAAGGTGCCGCCGTTGCCGTCGGGCGTGCGTACCCAGTTGGAATTGCCCGGATAGCGCCCGCTGCCGCCGCCACCGCCGTCGTTGACCTCGGTCACCCGCTCGCCGCAACTGCTGGTGCAGGTGGCGTAGGGCTTGTTGCCGCGGTCGGCGTTGAAGGCGGTGTCGGTCAGATACAGCATGTGGGTGTCGGTGTAGGGCGCATACGGCAACCCCTTGTCGCCGCTGGCGCTGCCGAAGCCCAGTGAGTTGGGCCAGGTGTGCTCGCGGTTGTAGGTCAGCCCGCTACCGGTGCCGGCGCGGTCGCTGCCCTTGGCGTAGCTGCGATTGCGGTAGGCGTCCAGGATCCGGCCGCTGTTGTTGGGATCCTCGTCGGCCATTTCGAGAATGGTCCAGGTGCTGGTGCCCGAGCCGCTGTACGGGTAGACCGTGTGGCCCTTGATCACGGTGTGCAGCGAGCAACGCAGCTGGCCGGCATTGGCGGTGTTCACCCGCGAGTAGTAGCCGGTGCCGCCGCCGCTGGCCGTGGCCACGGTGAAGGCGATGGCCTGATTGGCGGCCGGGCTCAGCCCGCTGGCGTCGCGGATGGCGCTGGCGGTGATCGCCAGCGTGCAGCGCTCGCCGCCCACCAGCGCGGTGTTGGTGGACAGGCTGAAGCGGGTACCGCTGGTCGGGTAGCTCAGCGCCACCGTGCCGGAGCTGGCGCAGCTCAGCGCGAAGGCGCCGCTGCTCAGCGTCACCGCCTCGCTGAAGCCCACGCTCAGATCGCCTGCCGCCGGGAAGTTGGTGGCGCCCTGGGTCGGGGTGGTGCTGGTGATCGAAGGCGCAGCGCCGGTTTCGCCGCCACCGCCGCTGCCGTTGAAGGTCTGGCCGCGGTTGCATGCCCCGAAGGTCTGCGCCGACGAGCCGGCCCAGCTGAAATTCGCCGCGCTGCTGCCGGTGCCGGTGAGTTGCAGCGAACTGCCGACCGCGCTGCTGTTGCTCTCGCTGACCGGCAGGTTCTGGCTGGTGACGCCGGCGGCGGGGCCACCGCTGCCGGTGATGGCGCCTTCGTAACTGAGGAACTGCACCAGCTGCCCGTTCGGGTCGACCAGCGCCACGCCGTCGTTGGGCCCGTTCTGCACGCCGTTGCTGGCATAGCTGACCGTGGCCACGCGCACCTGGCTGCCGCAGCTGACCAGGCTGCCGGCCGGCACCGCCGTGTTGGCGTAGACCGTGGCCGCGCTCGGCGCGCTGCCGTTGTACAGATAGATGCGGTAGCCGCTCAGCGATTCGCCGGCGGTGGCCACCACTTCCACGGCTTCGCCGCTGTCGCCGGAAGCGCCCGCGTCGTCGTAATGCAGTTCGTTGATGAACACCGCGGCGTGGGCGGTGGGGACGGCCAGTGCGAACGCACAGGCCAGGGGAAGCACGCAGCTCAGGGACAGGACACGGGACGGCAACCTCATCGACAGCTCCTTGTGATCGGGGAATGCGTTGCCGACTGTAAAACGTGTGCATGACAATCGGTGGAACCTGGTTCCAGTTCGGCCCCTGTATGCGACGGGTGGTCGAAATTTTTTTGCCCCCAGCCCTTGAAAGCCGCCCGAGCAGCACAATCTCTGGCCCGCACCCGCTCTGTCGGGTTTTTTCCGCGCGCTGTGCTGGCAGTCGTCACATACGAGTGCTAACATCGCCGATAATTTCCAGGCCAATCAATCACTTAAGAGGGTCTTTCTCTATGAGCATCAAGCCGCTTCACGACCGCGTTGTAGTCAAGCCGATCGAAGCCGACGAAGTTTCCGCCGGCGGGATCGTGATTCCGGATTCGGCCAAGGAAAAGTCCACCAAGGGTGAAGTCGTCGCCATTGGCGCCGGCAAGCCCCTGGACAACGGCAGCCTGCGCGCGCCGGTGGTCAAGGTCGGCGACAAGGTCATCTACGGCCAGTACGCCGGCAGCAGCTACAAGTCCGAAGGCGTCGAGTACAAGGTGCTGCGCGAAGACGACATCCTGGCGGTCATCGGCTGATCAGGCGCTACGCGCCGGGAATCGGGAGTGGGGAATCGGGAATCGGCAAAGCGGCTAACGCCCTTCGCCATCCCACCCCGCCCCGATTCACGCTGTTGATCTACCGATTCCCCATTCCCTATTCCCCATTTCCGGAGTTACATACAAATGGCTGCTAAAGACATTCGTTTCGGTGAAGACGCACGCAACCGCATGGTGCGCGGCGTCAACATTCTCGCCAATGCCGTCAAGGCGACCCTGGGCCCGAAGGGCCGCAACGTCGTGCTCGAGAAGAGCTTCGGCGCGCCGACCATCACCAAGGACGGCGTTTCCGTCGCCAAGGAAATCGAACTGGCTGACAAGTTCGAGAACATGGGCGCGCAGATGGTGAAGGAAGTCGCGTCGCGCACCAACGACAATGCGGGCGACGGCACCACCACCGCCACCGTGCTGGCCCAGGCCCTGATCCGTGAAGGCGTCAAGGCTGTGGCCGCCGGCATGAACCCGATGGACCTCAAGCGCGGTATCGACCAGGCCGTCAAGGCCGCCGTCGTCGAGCTGAAGAACCTCTCCAAGCCCACCACCGACGACAAGGCGATTGCCCAGGTCGGCACCATCTCGGCCAACTCGGACGAGTCGATCGGCAACATCATTGCCGAAGCGATGAAGAAGGTCGGCAAGGAAGGCGTGATCACCGTTGAAGAAGGCTCGGGCCTGGAAAACGAGCTGGACGTGGTCGAGGGCATGCAGTTCGATCGCGGCTACCTCTCCCCGTACTTCATCAACAACCAGCAGAGCCAGTCGGCCGATCTGGACGACCCGTTCATCCTGCTGCACGACAAGAAGATCTCCAACGTGCGCGACCTGCTGCCCGTGCTGGAAGGCGTGGCCAAGGCCGGCAAGCCGTTGCTGATCGTCGCTGAAGAAGTCGAAGGCGAAGCGCTGGCCACCCTGGTGGTCAACACCATCCGTGGCATCGTCAAGGTCGTGGCCGTCAAGGCGCCGGGCTTCGGCGACCGTCGCAAGGCGATGCTGGAAGACATGGCCGTGCTGACCGGCGGCACCGTGATCTCCGAGGAAGTGGGTCTGGCGCTGGAGAAGGCCACGATCAAGGACCTGGGCCGCGCGAAGAAGGTGCAGGTCTCCAAGGAGAACACCATCATCATCGACGGCGCCGGCGATTCGGCCACGATCGAAGCCCGCGTGGGCCAGATCAAGACCCAGATCGAAGACACCTCGTCCGATTACGACCGTGAGAAGCTGCAGGAGCGCGTGGCCAAGCTGGCCGGTGGCGTTGCAGTGATCAAGGTCGGCGCTTCGACCGAAATCGAAATGAAGGAAAAGAAGGCACGCGTCGAAGACGCCCTGCACGCCACCCGTGCAGCTGTCGAAGAAGGCGTGGTCCCGGGCGGCGGCGTGGCCCTGGTGCGTGCGCTGGTGGCCGTCGGTAACCTGACCGGTGCCAACGAAGACCAGACCCACGGTATCCAGATCGCCCTGCGCGCCATGGAAGCCCCGCTGCGCGAAATCGTGGCCAATGCCGGCGAAGAGCCGTCCGTGATCCTGAACAAGGTCAAGGAAGGCACCGGCAACTACGGTTACAACGCTGCCAACGGCGAGTTTGGCGACATGGTCGAGTTCGGCATCCTGGACCCGACCAAGGTCACCCGTTCGGCGCTGCAGAACGCAGCTTCGATCGCCGGCCTGATGATTACCACCGAAGCCATGGTGGCCGATGCCCCGAAGAAGGACGAGCCGGCAATGCCCGGCGGCGGTGGCGGCATGGGCGGCATGGGCGGTATGGATTTCTGATCCAGCCCCTCGGTTGTTGCATCACAAAGGACCCCGCCGAAAGGCGGGTTTTTTGTCACAACACGTTTGCGTAGATGTGCGCGCGCGTGTTGGCGAAGTTTTGCTTCACTCGGCATACTCTGACGAGAGTTTCGACGTATTTTCATAAAGGCATTCTCCATGTCCACTCTGCCAGCGCCATCGAGCGGCGGTGTCTATCCCAGTGGTCAGCCTGGGTCGCATCGGTACTCACATCACCAGGGCAAGTTCTTCGCTCATTGGTTGACGTTGCGTAGTCGTGACGAATCGGCAGTTGCACGTGCCTTGTCTGCTGCGCGCGTCGATATGAACCCGCATCAGGTGGATGCCGCTTTATTCGCGCTCAAATCGCCTGTGGAGGCGGGCGTGTTGCTTGCCGACGAGGTTGGACTCGGCAAGACCATCGAGGCCGGCCTGGTGCTGGCCCAGCATTGGGCACAACGTCGCCGCCGTCTGCTGTTGATCGTCCCTGCAACGCTGCGCAAGCAGTGGACACAGGAGCTCGAAGAGAAGTTTCAACTACCGTCCGTCATTCTCGAGAGCAAATCGTTCAATGCTTTTCGTCAGCTCGACGTAAGCAATCCTTTTCAGATCGAAGACGCGATCATCGTGACGTCCTATGAGTTTGCCGCAAGCAAGCAAAAAGAGCTCGCTGCGGTCAGCTGGGATCTGGTCGTGCTGGATGAGGCACACAAGCTGCGCAACTTGTACAAGGGCAAGAGTGCGTCAAAGCGTGCTGTCGCCTTGAACGAAGCGCTGCGTGGCAGGCGAAAGGTCCTGCTGACCGCCACGCCGTTCCAGAATTCGTTGATGGAGTTGTATGGGCTGGTGTCCTTCATCAGCGACGAGTTCTTTGGTAGTCAGAAGGCGTTTCAGATGCAGTACGCCTCAGGTCGGAGCTCCGAAGCTCGTCTTAACGACCTGAGGCATCGGCTCAAGCCGATTTGCCACCGTACCTTGCGTCGTCAGGTCCAGGCCGAAGGTGGCATTAATTTCACCAAGCGCTTTTCCATCACTCAGGACTTCACGCCTTCCGACGAGGAGCTTGAGCTCTACGACAAGGTTTCGGCTTACCTGCAGGATCCTTCCATCCTTGCCATCAAGCCGACAGCCCGGCATCTGGTGACATTGGTGGTGCGCAAGATTCTCGCCTCCTCGACGTTCGCCATCGCCGATACGCTCGTGACGATCATCGGTCGACTCGAGTCCAACCAGGCGCTCACTGCCAAGCAGATCGAAGATTTCGAGACCGTCGACGAACTCAGTGATGAGCTGGATTCCGATGGAATGGAAAGGCAGGGCGATGCGCCGGATAGCGATGCCTTGCAGGCAGAGCTGTTCTGCCGCGCGCAGGAAATCGATCGTCTGCGCGGTTACCGTGACCTGGCCAAGCAGATTCAAAGCAATCGCAAGGGCGACGCGCTATTACTGGTCCTCGGGCGAGCGCTTGCGATGGCCGAAAAGCTCGGCGGGCAACGTAAGGCAGTGATCTTTACCGAGTCGCGGCGCACACAGGAGTACTTGCGTGTTCTGCTCGAAGAACATGGCTATGCCGGACGAACCGTCCTGCTCAATGGAAGCAACGACGACGTCGATTCCAGGCAGCTGTATGCCGACTGGCTGGAGCGTCACGCCGGCTCTACGCTTGTTTCAGGTTCCAGGACGGCAGACATGAAGGCCGCAGTGGTCGAAGCTTTTCGCGATCATCGTGATGTTCTCATCACAACCGAAGCAGGCGGCGAGGGCATCAACCTGCAATTCTGCTCGTTGTTGGTCAACTACGATCTGCCATGGAATCCGCAGCGTGTGGAGCAGCGGATCGGGCGTATCCATCGCTATGGTCAGAAGAGCGATGTGGTCGTGGTGAATTTCGTCAATCGCAAGAATCGTGCGGATCAATTGGTGTTTGAGCTCCTGGAAAGAAGTTCAAACTGTTTGACGGTGTATTTGGTGCCAGCGACGACATATTGGGTGCGATCGAATCCGGTGTGGACATCGAGCAGCGGATCCTGCGCATCTATCAGAACTGTCGCGACGCCGCGCAGATCGAGTCGGAGTTCGCTACCTTGCAGGCTGAGCTGGACGAGAGCATCGGCCGGCGCGAGGAAAGTGCGCGGCGCATGCTGCTGGAGCATTTTGACGAGGATGTCGTACGCAACTTGCGCTCACGTCGCGCAGGCATGCTGCACAAGATCAATCAGTATGAAAGTCAGTTTCTACACCTGATCGCTGCCGAACGTCCTAAAGCGCGCATCAGCGACAAGCTGGTTAAACTGGAGGAAGGCGATTACGCCGTCAGCTGGCCGCCGGCCGAAGAAGCCAACGCCGGGCTGTTGAGGCCGGACAAGGGGTTGGGGGAAAGGCTTTGCCGCCAGGCCAAAGAACGTCCGACTCTACCTGGCACGCTTCATTTCGATTACGCCGCTGTGGATGCGCAGCGTGCCGATGTGCGCCAGTGGCTGGGAAGCAGAGGGCAGCTGCGTGTAGCGTTGGTCACCATCCAGACCGCGGAGGAAGTGCTGGAAGAGCTGGTGTGCAGTGCGCTGTGCAGTGATGGGCGTGTCGTGCCCGACGAGACCGCTGCGCGTCTGATGGAAATTCCTGCCCGCTTTGTACCACGGCACCGCGTCGCCGAAGATCGTGCGCTTCCCGCTTTTGAAGCGGCAGTTGAGCGCGTGCTGGCAGAGGCAAACAAGCGTAACGAGAGTTGGTTTTTGCAGGAGTCCGAGCGCCTTGATCGTTGGGGCGAGGATCAAAGACTATTGCTGCAGCAGAGTATCGACGAATTCGACCTGCAGGTGCGCGATGCCAAACGCACCTTGCGTCAGCTCGAGACCCTGGAGCAGAAAGCCCAGCTCAAACGCGAGATCAAGCGGATCGAGCAGCAGCGTGATGATGCCATGCTGGATTTTTTGAAGGTAGAAAGCGCATCGAGCGTAGCCAGGACGTGATGCTGGAGCGGGTCGAAAATGCGTTGCGCACGCAGCACACCGTACAGGTGCTGTTCGATGTGGAGTGGACCTTGGAGCATCCCGAACCATGAGTAATTCACGTGAATTGGGGATTTGCTCGAGCAGATTCGGCTGGGCGAAGACTCGCAGCTGGAATTCAAGCGCGTCGTGTTCGAGAACGACAAGATCAAGGGCCCGAACGGGGATAGCCTTAGCCAGGAAATCGCGGCATTCGCCAATGCCATCGGTGGGCGCCTGATCCTGGGTGTGGACGACAAGACCCGCGACGTGGTCGGGATTCCATTGGATCGATTGGACGCGGTCAGCATCTGGGTCGAGAACTGCGTGCATGACCGCATCAAGCCCGAGCCCACCATCTATTTGCGGCGCAGGCTGGTCCCTGATCGCTCCGGTACCGAGCATGCCGTTTTGGTGATCGACATACCGCGTTCGCTCTATGTCCATCTCGCCCCAGGTGGTTATTTCCGCCGTCAGGGCAGTTCCAAGCACGAACTGCCGCCAAACGAATTGTTGCGTCTCATGCAGTCGCGGCAGCGCGCCGGAACTCTGGGTTTCGATGAGATGCCCGTGCTGGGCTGTACGCAGGCGAACTTTGATGCTGCGCTGTACGGTCGCTTTCTCGGCACAACCGATGAACCTGAGGAACTGCGCCTGCGCAAGCTGAAGCTGCTGGTTCCGGGAGAGCCTGGCGAGGAGTGGGCCAGCGTCGCAGGCGTCTTGATGGCGACGGCCACGCCAAGCGATTGGCTGCCGCAGGCCTATGTGCAGTGCGTGCACTATGCCGGTACCGAGAAGACTGCCCAGGAGCAACTGGATGCGCAGGATATCCAGGGTCCGCTGGATCAGCAGATTCGTCAGGCTGCCGCCTTCGTACTGCGAGGCATGCGCACTGCGGCACGCAAGAATTTGGGCCGGATCGACGTGCCCCAGTTCGATCCAGAGGCTGTATTCGAGGCCATCGCCAACGCCGGTGCGCATCGCGACTACTCGATCAGCGGGGCGCCTGTGCAGGTGCATCTGTTCACCGACCGGCTGGAGATCACCTCGCCCGGCGCGTTGCCTAACTCCCAATCGGTGGAGTCGATCGCCCTGCGCACCGCCACCCGCAATGAACTGTTGACCAACCTGCTAGCGCGCTGCCCGGTCGAGATGGAAGGCGTCGGCCGGAGTCGCGTGATGGAGAAACGTGGCGAGGGCGTGCCGCAGATCCTCAACCGTAGCGAGCGCCTGTCCGGGCGCAGGCCGCATTTCGAGTTGCTGGGAGAAAATGCCGTGCGTGTGACCCTCTATGCCGCCGATCCGGAGACGAGTCCGCTGACCCGCGGCGTTCTCGATGGACTCGACTACCCGCCTCCGCAACGTATTCGAAACGAAGACTGATCACGATGAGCCGTAAGCAAAAATTGGAGCTGACCTGGGTTGGCAAGGATGAGCGCCCGCGCCTGGAGCCACGCATCCTGCTGGAGGATCCGGGGCTGTCTTACCACGCTGCACATCGTGTAGACGAAGCCGATCGCTTTGAGAACCTGTTGATCCAGGGCGACAACCTACTAGCGCTGAAGGCGCTGGAGCAGGAGTTTCGTGGGCAGGTGAAATGCATCTATATCGATCCGCCCTTCAATACTGGAGAAGATTTCGATAATTATAACGATGGGATGGAGCATTCATCCTGGCTCTCCATGATGAGAGATCGGATCGTTTTGCTTAATCAATTGCTTTGCGAAGATGGCGCGATTTTCATCCATATAGATGACAATGAGCTTGGCTACCTGATTGTTCTGCTAGACGAAGTATTCGGGCGAAACAATCGGGTAGCGGTTGTTTCATTCAAGCAAGGCTCGGCTACTGGGCATAAGTCAATTAACCCTGGTGTTGTAAACACCACGAACTTTGTTTTAATTTACGCTAAAAACAAATCGATTTGGAAGCCTTGTCGTGTCTTCACTGCTCGAGCTGCTCGCGACAAGAGATATAATCAATTCATAGATAATTACGAGTCTGGAATCAGTGGTTGGCGTTTCGTCAGTTTGTTGTCTGCATTCTCGGCAGCTGTTGGCATTCAACAAAAGAGCCTAAAGAAAGAGCTTGGTGATGATTTTGAAGAGAAATTATACGAATTCATCTCAAAAACTCGGCGCGCGTAGTGCGTCTAGCAAGGCCTGACTATAAAGCGGTAAGTGCAGAAGCAAGAAGATTAATCGATGAATCAAAAAGTCGTCGGGGAGAGGTCCTGCTTCTTGAGCGCGAATCGCACTCGGATATGTTTTTTCTGAATGGCGAAAGAGTTCTTTTTATTCGGACAAATTAAAATTAATTGACGGAAACAATGTGGCGGGAGAGCCCCTGACCAGCCTTTGGGACGATATTTTGTCCAATAATCTGCACAACGAAGGAGGGGTCGAGTTTCCTAAGGGCAAAAAGCCGGAGGCGTTGATTAAGCGTTGCCTCGAGATGGCGACTGTCCCCGGTGACCTCGTCCTAGACTCCTTCGCCGGTTCCGGCACCACCGGTGCGGTCGCGCACAAGATGGGGCGGCGCTGGATCATGGTTGAACTGGGGAGCATTGCCATACCCATATCGTGCCGCGCCTGCGCAAGGTGATCGATGGCGACGATCCGGGTGGCGTCACCTCAGCCACCGGCTGGAAGGGCGGCGGCGGTTTCCGCTACTACCGGCTCGCCCCGTCGCTATTGAGCGAAGACGCCTTCGGTAACCGAATCATCAATCCCGAGTATCGCCCGGAGATGCTCGCCGAGGCGGTGTGCAAGCTGATGGGCATACACCTATGCGCCCAGCGAGCAGAATTATTGGCAGCATGGCCGGGCGTCGGAACAGGACTTCCTCTACGTTACCACTGCCGCTCTCGGCCATGCGCAGTTGCGCACGCTCAGCGAAGAAGTGGGGCCCGAGCGCACCCTGCTGGTTTGTTGCAAGGCTTTCCGCGCCAACGCCGATGCGTTCGACAACCTGACCATCCAGAAGATCCCGAAGACTGTGCTGGACCGCTGCGAATGGGGCCGCGACGACTATTCCTTGCGCATCGCCGAGCTGCCATCCCTACCGGAGCAAGAGGTACCGCCGCCGCCGCGTGCGCGTAGCACACGTGGTGCATCGTCCACTGCGGTTGGTACATCTGATCTCTTTGGCGAGGACAACGCATGACGCGCGACGTCCGCCAACTCTGTGCCCGCATGAGCCTGCGCAAGCCGCAGGCGCGTTCGCTGGAAATCCTGGCCGAGGTGTTGGAGCGGGTCCAGTTGCGCAAGGATGCCGATCTTGCAGATCAGCTTGGCGCGATCCAGGCAGCATTCCCGCACGTAGAGGATTTCGAGCGCGAGTTCGCCTCGCTGTGCTTTGCGCTGGCGACCGGTGTCGGCAAGACCCGGCTGATGGGCGCCTTCATCGCCTACCTGTACCTCACCGGGCGCAGCCGTCACTTTTTCGTGCTAGCCCCCAACCTAACGATCTACGAAAAGCTGAAGGCAGATTTCGATCCGACAAGCCAGAAGTACGTGTTCAAGGGCGTGCAGCAGTTGGCGTTGCATGCACCGCTGCTGATTACCGGGGAAAACTACGAAACCGGCATTGGCGTGCGTGCGGAAAGCCTTGCGCCGCAGACCGCGACGCCGCAACTGTTCGGCGCGTCCACTTCGTTGCAGATCAATATTTTCAACATCTCCAAGATCAATGCCGACGTGAGGGGAGCCGATCGCAGCGGTAAGCCGCCACGCATCAAGCGTCTGCAGGAATACATCGGCGAGAGCTATTTTGCCTACTTGGCCGGACTGGATGATCTGGTGATGCTAATGGACGAGGCGCATCGTTATCGCGGCAGTGCCGGTGCACGCGCAATTGGCGAGCTGCGGCCACTGCTTGGACTAGAGCTGACCGCAACGCCCAAAACCATTGGCGCACGCCCTCAACCATTCCGTAACGTGATCTACCACTATGGTCTGGGCGAGGCGTTGGCTGATGGTCTGGTGAAGGAGCCAGCGGTTGCAACGCGTAAGGATTTCGACCCGGCCTCAGTGTCTGGCGATGAATTGGAGCGGATCAAGCTGGAAGACGGCATCCGCTATCATGAGTACGTCAAGGTGGAGTTAGAAACGTACGCCCTCCAAACCGGCGTGGCGCGGGTCAAGCCATTCATCTTGGTAGTCGCTCAGGATACCGCACATGCTTCACGCGTCAGAGAGTTGATGGAGTCTGCTGGCTTCTTCGAGGGGCCGCTATCGCGGTCGAGTCATCGAGGTGCATTCAGCGTTGAGGGGCGAGGAATCGGATGAGGCGACCCAGCGTTTGCTAGCGGTTGAGAGCGATGAGACGACCGAGGTTGTCGTCCACGTCAATAAGCTGAAAGAGGGTTGGGACGTCAGTAATCTTTATACCATCGTGCCGTTGCGCGCATCGGCGTCTGAAATTTTGACAGAGCAGACACTTGGTCGCGGTTTACGTCTGCCTTATGGGAAGCGCACCGGCGTTCCGGCTGTGGATCGATTGACAATTATTGCGCACGATCGGTTCCGAGAAATCATCAGTCGTGCCGGTGCGGAAGATGCAGTGATCCGCAAACATGTCTATATCGGTAATGGTGGCGATGTGCCGGAGCAGGCGCCCCAAACAGCGCAAGCGCAGCCGTTAAGCCATAGCGCATTGACTGGGGATGCATCGCGGCTCGGAGCCAGTACCTTTACCTCAAAAATCGCAGAAGAGGCGGCTGAGTACACAGTCGTCTCGCTAGCAGATCAAGAAATTGCCCGCGAGACACTTCGTATAATTCAACGCTATGAGCGATTGCCGTCGCTTGCGCAATTGAATTCGGGTGAGATAAGGGCGAAAGTGTCTGCCGAGGTGGCGGCCATACTACAGCCGCGTCAAGCGCCTTTGCTAATCGAATCCGATAGCGAGCGCTTTGACGACCGGGTGGCACGCGTCGTTGAGCGCGTCACTAGAACTTTGGTCGATCTCACCATCGAAATCCCTAATGTGGTACTGATACCGACCCGTGAAGTGTCGTTTGGATTCCACGATTTCGTTCTGGAAAATTTATCTCGAATCGCGTACCCGATTGTTTCCGAAGAGTTAGTGGTGCAGCAGTTGCGCGATCACGCACGTGAGTTGATTGGATGGAGTAAGGTTGAGGGTAAGGAACGCCGGCTTGAAGACTACATCGTTGCTAAGCTGATAGAGCGCGATGAAATTGATTACGACGCACACGCAAGATTGCTTTACACACTTTCTGAGCAGTTAGTTGCTCATCTGCGTAGCTATCTTCCCGATCAAGCAGCGGTCGAGAATGTGCTGATCTATTACAGGCACGAATTGGCCGAGTTCGTTTGGGCGCAGATGCAGCAGCATCTTTGGGAAACGCCTACCGACTACATTCCCCGAATCACCCGTGGTTTCACCCTCTTGCGCCCAATCGCTTTTAGCCTCGCTGCTGGACAATTGCCCAGACCATTTCGTCAGCCGGTGCTCCGTGGCGAGAATATTCGTTCGCTAGTATTTACGGGCTTCCAGAAGTGTTGCTACGACTTGCAGCGGTTTCAGTCAGCCGAAGGTGAGCAACGGTTAGCAATTGTGCTGGAAGATGATGGCGAAGTGCATCGCTGGATGAAGCCCGGTCCAGGCCAGTTCCAGATCGAATGGAAAAGCGGGCGTTCCTATGAGCCTGATTTCGTAGTTGAAACTGAAGCGGAAAAATTGATTATGGAACCTAAGGCGCGCAATGAAATGCGTGATCCAGATGTTCAGGAAAAAGCGCGTGCAGCAGTTGAGTGGTGTCGACATGCAAGTGAACATGCTCGGGCGAACGGAGGAAAATCTTGGCGGTACGCACTGATCCCGCATGATGCGATGGAAGGCGGTGCTACCGCGACCGGGCTTGCCAATCGTCATCAGGTAGCGCAAGAGATCCACTGACTCAATTTGTTGGATAAAAAATCAGGAGCTGATCAATTCCTGGGCATTGAACGGCAGTGCCCAGTGTTGAATCTGGCTGGCCAGTAGGGCATCAAGATGTGTAATTTTCCGCTTGGAAAATTGCTGGCCCCCTCACTCGTCATTCCAACTCACACTGCAATTCCCAGGAGAACGCCGATGCGCCGTCTGACCGCTCAGGATTTCCACCCCGATCTGCTCGCGCTGTACGACGGCTATGTGCACGGCAAACTCAGCCGGCGCGATTTTCTCGACCGCGCTGCGGCGTTTGCGGTGGCCGGGTTGAGTGCGGCGGCGATCCTGGAATCGCTGAGCCCGAACTATGCGCTCGCCACGCAAGTGGAGTTCACCGACCCGGACATCGTGGCCGAGTACATCACCTATCCCTCGCCCAATGGCCATGGCCAGGTGCGCGGCTATCTGGTGCGGCCGGCCAAGCTCACCGGCGCCGTGCCTGGCGTGGTGGTGGCGCACGAAAACCGCGGTTTGAATCCGTATATCGAAGATGTCGCGCGGCGCGTGGCCAAGGCCGGTTTTGTCGCTTTGGCACCGGATGGCTTGAGTTCGGTCGGCGGCTATCCCGGCAACGACGAAAAGGGCCGCGCGCTGCAGGCGCAGGTCGACCCGACCAAGCTGATGAACGACTTCTTCGCCGCGGTGGAATTTTTGATGAGCCGCGAGCGCACCACCGGCAAGGTGGGCATTACCGGCTTTTGCTATGGCGGCGGTGTGGCCAATGCGGCGGCGGTGGCGTATTCCGAGCTGGCCGCAGCGGTGCCGTTCTATGGCCGTCAGCCCACCGATGCCGAGGTCGCCCGCATCCGCGCGCCACTGCTGCTGCATTACGCCGCGGAAGACGAGCGCGTCAATGCCGGCTGGCCGGCGTACGAGGCCGCGCTCAAGGCGCAGCACAAGGTCTATCAGGCCTACGTGTATCCGGGGACCAACCACGGTTTCCATAACGATTCCACGCCGCGTTACGACAAGGCGGCGGCGACCCTGGCCTGGGATCGCACCATCGAGTGGTTTCGGCGGTATCTGGCGTGAGTGGGCGGTGCGGTAGTTGTAGTGTTGCCGATTGTGCGCCAATGGCGCCCTGACGCTAGCCCTGGCCGGGGCGCGCAGCGGGGTCGGGATGATCGCGTGTGGCGAAGTGCTCGTGTTGGCTGTTGCATCACACAAAAGACCCCGCCGAAAGGCGGGGTCTTTTGTGTGCGCACCACTACTGCGCAGGTGGGTGCTGACAGCCCATTGCCATTGGTTGCAATGTCAGGGCGAACGCGCTGTGCGCATTGTTGCGTCATCGCTGGGTGGGTACGGTTGCGCAATCGCTTCCGGTTCCGGGGAGGCGGTCTGTACCGCCACCTCGGCGGCCTCGTCCATCTCGGCGACTTCGGAGATTTCGGTGATCGTGACGCTGTTGCTGGGCCTGGTCTCCGCACCTGCTCCCGCGCTCTCGATCACTTGCAGGGCGCTATCTCCAACCATCTGCGCGTAATGCTGCGCCTGTTCCGGCGACAGACTTGCCACATAATTCGCCGTGTCTTGTACGGTCTGGATCAGCTCTTCGGGCGAGGACGGCATGCGGGTTGCGAGCGGGGTGCCATCGGGCCCCTTGAACACCCGCATGACCTGACGCCCGCCCCAGTTCATCGCCAGTTCCGCGCCGCGCGCCATTGGGCCAGGCATCGTCATCGACATCAGCGACATGATCGCGCCAGCGTAGTAGGGCGATGCCGACGATGCTTCGATCAGACTCTTGTCTGCGAATGTCTTGGACAGCTTCTCCACACCCAGCGCCAGTGCCATGACCATGCTGCCGGAGCACATGGCCTTGAAGCGCTCCATCGTGTCCTGGCGGGTCGCGTGCTTGTTCAACGCCGACTGCATCATCACGGTCGTCACCACGGCCGAGTCGGCCAGCAGGTCCACCGTGCCGATCCGATCCGGCTGGATCAGGTAGACGGTCAGCCCGGTCACGCCGGCACCCAACAATGCCAATGCCAATTTGGAAGAGAAATCCTGGTTGGTCAGTTGGCGCGGGATGGTGGCTGGCTGGTCCTGGTCGACTTGCAGCGCAGTGCTCAGGCGCTTGCTGCACTGATCGAGCGTCTCCAGCAGATGCGTGCATTGAGCATTGAGCGTGCGGGTGAGTTCGTGCCCTGTGCCGGGTTCGGTGAAGTTTCGGCGCGCTTGTTGAAAAGCGTCGCGGCCGTTCTCCAGAGCGGCGCAGATCTCGTTGAGTTGCGTGCGCAGTCGCTCGCTGATCTGTCCGGGCGTCAGGCGCGCGCGCAGCCGCTGAGCCTGCGTCTGAAGGCCGACACGGTCCGCGATACTCGCGCCCAGGTGGGAGACACCATGCTGCATTCGATTGCCGAGTGCGTTGAGGCTGTTCCAGAGGAAAGGCGTCAGCACCATCGCTGTGCAGGCCGTCGATGCGGCCGCGGCAAATCCCAGGTTGTTTTCCACCGCTTCGGCCTGCTGTCGCATGGACGGGTTGCCGAATTTCTTGGGGAGTTCGGTGGTGAGGAACAGTCCGTTGAGCAGGATGGCGTAGAAATGCATTTCGTTGGCTTCGCGCCCCAGCTGCCCGCCCATCAGCGGGAACGGAAGCCCATCGGCGGTGGGGCGCAGCGCCGATGCCGATAGACTCATCACGCCCTTGGTTGCTGCGGCAATGGAATAGGCGAAAGTCTTGGCTTGGTTGGCAAGCAGCGGACTGGGTACCACCAGGGGCCAGAGATTGACCAGATTGGCCAGCGACTTCAGCGCCCTCCCTGCTGCAGGTGTCCCATGCTCCAGCGGCTGCAGCGCATCTTCCACGGCTTTGACGTCGCTGAGCAATTGCTGACAAAAGCGTGTTTCCAGACCGGTTGCAGATTCGATGGCGCCGCGTAGCTGCGTGATCTGCTGGCGGCACGCGGCCAGGCTGTGCGGCGCGACCTGTTCCGGATCGGTGTGGCGCACCATTTGCAGAAATGCGGGATCGTCTGCATGCATCTGCAGCATGGTGCGCAGATCCGCCAGCGACCATAGATCAGAAGCGGCCTTGGACACTGCAGCGGATGCATGCTGGACGCCGCTTGCCAACGCGGAGTTCGCGCGCGCGGTAAGCGTTTTGGCAGTGCATAGAGCAGTCGCCCGTGCCGAGTGTGACGCCTGCGGTGCGGGCGAGGATGGCTCCACGGGCGACGTTGGCGCGGAACTGGCAGACGAAGTGCGTGAGTGGCTGCGCGGGACAAGTGCCGATAGCGCGGGGTTGACCGGGGACTCTGTCGGCGATGCGGCAGGTTGCAGTTCCACGATACCTTCATCGTGCTTGCGTGCGTTCTGCAACTCGGCTTGCGAGGACTGGCCTGCCGACTGCGCTTTCTTGATCTCCATCGGATATCTCCGTTCGGTGGGGGACACCAAATCGCGGTGTTTGGTGTTCTTTCATGATCCGCGCGCGAGCACCAGGCTCAACCGGATATGCGAACTGGCGCGCTGCCACCGGAAGTACCCAACCAGGCGGTGACAACGGTAGCGACGCTCCAACGTAGTGATTCCGGTGCCGCCAGCTGCGCATGGATGGGCACGCTATGATCCGATCACACGCCTGCAGCACAGCATCGATGGGCTGTTTTGTGCTAGCTATCACAGATTAATGTCAGCGTGTTGACACCGATGTCATCACAGTCCTAGCGTCGCTGGGCAGGCGCTTGCGCCGAACGGTCGGGGGCCATCGGACAGGGGCGGCGGTGCAGTGCATCGCTCGCAGGCGTCGTTGCAATGGAACGCCACGCCGGTCATGCCGGCTTCTCCCGGGGATCTTATGAACTGCCGCAGTCATCGCCTTGCCTTGTCGATTTCCTTGTCCCTCGCCCTGACCGCCGCCGTCGCACCGTCGGCCACTGCCCAGCAAACCGAGCCGGATCAGCCGCGCGCCGCCTCCACGCTGGATGCGGTCAGCGTCACCGGCTCGCGCATCAAGCGCGCGCAGGTCGAAGGCGCGCAGCCGGTGGTCACCATCTCCGCACAGCAGATCCAGCAGGAAGGCTTTGCCACCGTCTACGACGTGCTCAACAGCATGAACCAGCAGGGCTCGGTGGAAGCTGATACGCAATGGGGCTCGCATACGCCCAACGCCTCGCCGATCAATCTGCGCGACCTCGGGCCGGGCCGCACCTTGCTGCTGGTCAACGGGCACCGCGTGGCCGATTACCCGCTGCCCTACGGCGGCGAGAGCAACTTCTCCAACTACAGCAATATTCCCTCCGCTGCGGTGGAGCGCATCGACATCCTGACCGGCGGCGCATCGGCGATCTACGGCTCGGACGCAGTGGCCGGCGTCATCAATGTGATCCTCAGGCGCGATTACCAGGGCGATCAGGTGCGGCTGCGCGGCGGTACTGCGACAGAAGGTGGGCGCGACAGTTTCGATGTGTCCTGGGCAGGTGGGCGCACCGGCGAAAACTGGAGCCTGACCTACGCGCTGCAGGCCACCCGGCGCGATCCATTGAGTGGGCGCGATCGCCCCGAGATGGACGACTCCGATGACATGTCCTACTCCAACTGGACCGGCCAGAACCGCTTGTACGGCTTCAACCCGTTCACCGGCCTGAGCCTGGTCGATGCCAACACCAACGAGCGCCTCGCGCCACCTCCCGGCACCTGTGCACGCTTTGGCGGCGAGTTCATCGACGGGCAACGGCTGAGCTACAACCAGAACACCGGCGCGCTCACCAATGCCGGCGATTACTGCGGCGTGGCGCGCGATTACGGCGACTGGGGGCTGGTGACCGGTAGCGAGGACTATTCGGCCTATCTCTACGGCACCTGGAAGTTCGGCGAGCACACCGAAGCCTGGGCCACGCTATCGGCCAACCGCAGCATCGGCCGCTGGACCTACGACCCGCCGTACGTGTATCTGGGCCCGTTCCAGGACGCCGACACCGGCCGCTCGCTGTATGCGATCCGCCAGCTCACCCGGCGCGAAGCCGGCGGTTGGGATCGGCTGGCCAACTACAACAAGGAGCAGTCCTGGGACTTGAGCGCCGGCTTGCGCGGCGTGTGGGCCGATCGCTTCGATTGGGAGCTGAGCGTGGGCCGCTCGCGTTACACCGTGGACGAATACGTGCGCACCGTGGATACCGCACGCGCCACCGATTACTTCCTCGGCAGCCCCACCGGCACCGCTGCCGATGGCACGTCCATCTATGCCATCAACGAAGCACGGCTATATGCGCCACTGTCGTCGAGCGAGTACGACGACCTGGTCGCCAAATCGCATAACTCGGCCTATTCGTGGGTGAATCAAGCCAGTTTCAGTTTGAGCGGCGACGTGGTGCAGGGCTGGGCCGGGCCTATCCGCTTTGCCACCGTGGCCGAAGTGGCCAAGCAGGGCTACCAGCTGTCGCCGGATCCGTGCGCCAATGAGTGCTATCCGGTGGACGTGGTCGATAGCGGCGGCGGCGAACGCCTGCGCAGCTCGGCCGGCCTGGAATTCCAGATCCCGTTGCTGTCCACGTTGAGCGCGAATGTCGCCGGTCGCTATGATCGCTACGGCAACTATCGTTCCTCGGCCGCGATTCCGACCGATGTCGGCACGCAGAGCGACACCACCTGGAGCGCCGGTCTGGAATGGCGCCCGGTCGAGAGCCTGTTGTTGCGCAGCACGCTGGCCACCAGCTTCCGCGCGCCGGACATGCATTACGTGCTCGGCGAACCCAGCTCCACCAACCAGACCGTGATCGACCAATACCGCTGCATTTCTTCCGGCGCGTATCTCACCGGCGGCTGCAACGACGAGAACAGCAACATCTTCTACACCGTGGATGTGAACCGGCGCGGCACCCCGGATCTGCGCTCGGAAACCGGCCGCTCGTTCACCGGCGGTGTGGTGTGGGACATCGTGCAGGGCCTGTCGCTGAGCGTGGATTACTACCGCATCGAGCTTGCGGAAATGATCAAGGATCTGGACCGCGACGAGATCCTCTCGGCCGAAGCCGGCTGCCGCACCGGTACCACCATCAGCGGCGGCGCCTGGAACAACCCTGGCGGCGCCGGCTATTGCGACACCATCAGCTCGCGGGTGGTGCGCAATGCCGATGGCACCATCGCCAGCATCGAGCGCGGCCCGATCAACCTGGCGCAGATGGAAACCTCAGGCATCGACGCCTCGCTGAAATATCGCCTTGCCACGGCGGGTTGGGGCAACTTCCAGTTGTCGCTGGACTACAACAACCTGCTCGCCTATCGCGAGCAGATCTACCGCACCGACAGCGACGAAAACCGCCGCGACGAACGCGTGCGCAGTCGCGTGCGTGGCAGCGTGCATTGGGACAACGGCGGCGCCTGGGACTGGACGGTGTACTTCCGCCGGCTCGGTTCGATGCGTGCGGTCAACTGGGGCACCTGCGCGCGCTTCGACGACGGCTATCAGCCCAGTGCCGCCGATGAGTGCGTGGTCACCGACACCGCCAACGTGCATCTGGGCGAGACCAGCAAGCGTTACTTCGGCCGCGTGGGCCCGGCGATCTATTGGAACCTGAGCACCGGTTACAAGATCACCGACCACGCCAAGGTCAACCTCTACGTCAACAACGTGTTCAACGAAGTGGGTTACGAGAACAAGGAGCGCTTCTACGGCTACGGCTTCTACAACACCACCTTGTTCAACCCGATCGGCCGCGAAGTGGCAGCGGAATATGTGTTTACGTTCTGATTGAATGTGGCTGCCGCACCACACGCCACGGCACAGCGCCGTGGCGTGTGGTGCAGTGTGGAGGTGGGTGCGATACATGCAGACATGCTTGCTGAAACGATATATGAAACGATTTTTTGCCCAGGAATGATTCCCATGTGGCTGATTTATATGAAATTTAAGCGATTTTTAGGGCGCCTGAGCGCTGAGTCATGAAACGATACTCGCAGGGTGCACGGCATAGAGAGCGCTTGCGGAAATACAAGGGCCGGGCTGGTTTAAACGTCTCTGTCCGCAGTGATGCTTCGACATCAGATTGGCCCGGTCGAGATCGAAGTCGAGGCTTGCGAAAAGCTTGTCCAGCTGCATCGAGCGCAACCGAATCAGCCGCTTGTTCGGCATGCTGAGCGTTCGAGTCGAACCCGATCGCATGCATCTTAGGACTATGCAAATCGCGGCAATGTCATCAGGTCCATGAAGCCTTTTGGGGGGCGATACATTTGCGCGGAAACGGTCAGCGCGGGTCTAACAGCAGCCGGCATGCACCTGCCCGATGACATCGCTGCAACGTTCCGTTGCCGATGAAACAGTGGCAACGGCGAAATGTGCGTGGTATCAATGCACCCAATGAACGCACCCCGCAGCCAGTTTTATTTTTGGTACTACGGTTTTCCGATGCCGCTGGCGGAGGACGGATTGCGCTCACCCTGAAGAAATCTTCAGCAGCATTCCCGAAAAGCCGCCAGCGCACACTGGCGGCTTTTTTGTTGCCGCCTCGCCTGGCATCCCTGATGCAACACGCCCACCGAGACACTGTTATGCCGCCTGTGACCGATGACCTGCGTATCCGCAAGATCGAAGCCCTCGCCCCGCCTTCGCAGCTGCTGTCGCTGCTGCCTTGCGACGACCGCGCCTCCGAGACCGTGACCAACTCGCGCGCTGCCCTGCACGAGATCCTGCATGGCCGCGACGACCGCCTGGCAGTGGTGATCGGGCCCTGCTCGATTCATGACCCGGTTGCGGCGATGGACTACGCGCACCGCCTGCGCCCGCTGCGCGAGCAGTTTGGCGACGCGCTGGAGATCGTGATGCGGGTGTACTTCGAAAAGCCGCGCACCACCATCGGCTGGAAGGGCCTGATCAACGATCCGGACCTGGATGGCAGCTTCCAGATCAACAAGGGTCTGCGCGTTGCGCGCGGTCTGCTGCGCGACATCAACAACCCTGGCCTGCCGGCCGGCGTGGAATTTCTCGACATCATCTCGCCGCAGTACATCGCCGACCTGGTGGCCTGGGGCGCGATCGGCGCGCGCACCACCGAAAGCCAGGTGCATCGCGAAATGGCCTCGGGCCTGTCGTGCCCGGTGGGCTTCAAGAACGGCACCGGCGGCGACGTCAAGATTGCGGTGGATGCAGTGGGTGCGGCCTCGCACCCGCATCATTTCCTGGCCGTGACCAAGGATGGCCACACTGCGGTGGCGGCGACGGCCGGCAATCCGGATTGCCACGTGATCCTGCGCGGCGGCAAGCAGCCCAACTTCGACGCGGCCAATGTGGAAGCGGCAAGCCAGGTGCTCACTAAATCCGGTTTGCCGGCGCGTCTGATGATCGATGCCAGCCACGCCAACAGCGGCAAGAATCCCGAGAACCAGCCCAAGGTCATCGACGATATTGCCCATCAACTGGAAGCTGGCGAGACGCGCATCGTCGGCGTCATGGTGGAGAGTCATCTGGTTGGTGGACGTCAGGAATTGGTGCCGGGCTGCGCACTCACCTACGGCCAGAGCATCACCGACGGTTGCCTGGATTGGGACGCCTCGGTACAGGTGCTGGAGCGCTTGGCGACGGCGGTGCGTGCACGTCGTGCGAGGCGGGTTGCCGAAGCTGCGTGATTGAGCCCCTCTCCCCTCGGGAGAGGGGTTGGGGTGAGGGTACGGCGGAAGACAGCCATCTAAGATTGCATGCTCACAAACGACGCGGCGCACTCGCAAGGGCAACAGACCAGTGATGACCCGTCGCGCCCAGCGGCAGGAGGGGAGAGAGCCGTCCTGCCGCCGAATGCGAGCGGGCAGGAACGTTATCCGCTATGTCCGTGACGATGCGATGTCGCCGCATGTCGGCGGCAGCAATGAAGTTCGAGTTGCGTTAACGGCGACCATTTCGCATGACGCGAGGCACTGAGCGTTCGAGCGCGCATTACGTGCGAGGAAACACTTGGCACGCTCGTCATTGCATAAGCGCATAGCGGCCGGTGCACGTGTGCAGTCGCGCGATAAGGCGCTGCCATCGGACGTGTTGAGCATGGCGCTATCGCTAAACCGCTATTCCGCCCGAACACGCGTGCCTGCGGGCGGCGCGATCGGTGTCCCGCTGCGACCCGATGCGCATCCGCCCGATGCTGTGCACTCTGCCCGGCACGACGATCAGGTGCACAGAGCGCGGCATGATCGGGCAGCTGCAATGCGCGTGATCACCCCAGCATGTCGCCTGTCTCCAACCAGCGTTGATGCCACGACAGCGCTTCGGTCAACAGATGCGGAGTGTGCTTGCCGTAGCTGTCGCGATTGGCGCGCGCTACATAATCTTCCAGTGCATCGCGATAACGCGGGTGCACACAGTGATCGAGCAACTGGCGCGCGCGTTGTTTGGGCGTGAGCCCGCGCAGATCGGCCAGGCCTTGTTCGGTGACGATCACCGAGACGTCGTGTTCGGTGTGATCGACATGACTGACCATCGGTACGATCGAGGAAATGCTCCCGGCCTTGGCGATGCTGGGGCTCAAAAAGATCGAGAGAAATCCATTGCGCGCAAAATCGCCGGAGCCACCGATGCCGTTCATGATGCGGCTGCCCATCACATGGGTGGAATTGACGTTGCCATACAGGTCGGCCTCGATCATGCCGTTCATGCCGATGCAGCCAAGCCGGCGCACCAGTTCCGGATGGTTGGAGATCTCCTGCGTGCGCATGACGATGCGTTGCCGATAGAAATCGATATTGCGCTTGAACTCCTCGTTGCCTTCCGGGCTGAGCGCAAAGCCGGTGCACGAGGCATAGCGCAGCACGCCATCGCGTAGCAGCGCGAGCATGCCGTCCTGGATCACTTCGGTGAACGCCTCCAACTCGCGGAAGCCGCTGCGTGCCAGCCCCGCCAGCACCGCATTGGGAATATTGCCCACGCCCGATTGCAGCGGCAGCAGATTGGCCGGCAGGCGGCCCTTGCTCACTTCGTGGCGCAGAAACTCGATCAGGTGTTCGGCGATGCGTTCGCTGCTTGCATCGGCAGCGGCAAACGGGCTGTTGCGGTCCGGGCCATGTGTGCGCACCACCGCCACGATCTTGTCCGGATCGCAGCGCAGGCTGGGCTCGCCGATGCGGTCGTCGCCATGCAGCAGCGGGATCGGTTTGCGATGCGGCGGCAGCGCGGTGCCGTAGTAGACGTCGTGCATGCCGTCCAGGCCGGCCGGCTGCCAATCGTTGACTTCGATGATCACTTTCTTGGCCAGGTCCAGCCAGGTCTTGTTGTTGCCGATCGAGGTCGACGGCACTAGGCTGCCATCGGCGCGGATCGCCGAGACTTCCACCACCGCGGTATCGATCTGCCCGTAGAAACCGAACCACACGTGCTGGGCGACGTGGCTGAGATGGATGTCGATGTAGTCCAGGGTGCCGGCGTTGATGCGTTGGCGCGCATCCGGGTCGGACTGGAACGGCATGCGCATGGCGATGCCCTCGGCCTTGGCCAGCGCGCCATCGAGTTCCGGTGCGGTGGAGGCACCGGTCATCAACTTGATCTGGAAGGGCTGGCCCTGCAGATGCGCCGCTTCGATGCGCTGCGCCAGCGCCATTGGCACCGCCTTGGGGTAGCCGGAGCCGGTGAAGCCGCTCATCGCCACGGTCTCGCCGGGCTGGATCAAGGCGGCAGCGGCCTCGGCAGAAACCAGGCGTTCGCGCAGCGGCGCGTGCAGGATGCGTTCGTCGGACATGGGCAGCACAGCGGAAACGGGAGAAGCGCAATTATCGCCGCTGTACACCTCGATCGGGGCGCGACCTTGGTGGAATGAGCGAGCGCGACACCGGCCGCGTGCATGTTCACGCCTCGCCGCCAGCGCAACCGCGATAGTGACGGCAGACTCATCACTGCCTGCGCCCATGCCCACACTTCGCGATCGCTTCCAGCGCTGGCCCCGGCCGTGGCGCATTGCAGTGGTCGTGCTGGTGGCGCTGTATGCGCTGTATCTGCTGGCCGGCAACCTGTTTCTCAACACGCCGCTGTTCGACGCCGCCACCAACCGGCAGCCGCATAAATTCACCATGCAGACCGGCCCGGCACTCACCGTGTTCCCGGGGCAGGTGATGGCCTGGAACGTGCGCATGCGCGGGCAGGCCAACCGCACCGTTTACGTGTTGCATGCCGATCGCGCCAACGCGCGCGTTGCCTTGCTGCCGCTGTTCCGGCGCGAGGTGCGCTTGCCGTGGCTGCATGCCACCGGCCTGAGTGCGGAAGTCGAAACCTCCGACACACCCATTCCGCCACCGCCGCGCGGCGATCAGGGTTGGACGCTGCGCTTCGATGCGATCACCAGCAACAGCATCCGCAGTGCGCGTCTGGGCAAGTTGCTGATTGCCGGGCAAGGCCACGCCACTGTCGGCTTTCTCAAGCAGCTCAAAGGCGGGCCGTCGGAGCTGTTAGCTTCCGAGGCAAGTTTTACCGATGCGGTGGTCAGCTATGACGGGGTGCAGGTGTTCAATGGCGCGCAGCTGGACACGCAATTCCAGTTTCCACGCCATTACCGCGATGAGGCATCGGGCCTGCGCAAGCTCGCCATCACCCACGCGCGCCTGCAGTTGAAGGCCAGCACGGTGGCGTTGAAGATCGACACCGGCGCGCCGCACGTGGACATCCGCAGCGGGCCCTCGGCGGCGCGGGTGGAGGCAGACATCACGCTGGATCGCGGCGCCCTGCAGCCGGGCAGCCATGCGGTCTGGCGCCTGCCGTTGATGGCGGGCGTTGGCGCGACCGACCGCGGCATGCTGGCGTTGCAACTGGATGTGGCGCGCGATATCCGCGTGCAGGCGCGGCTGCCGCGCGATGAAAAGACCGGCAGCGAGCTGCATGCCGACCTGCGCCTCGCCAGCCGCAGCATTCCTTTCCAGGATCCGGCGCAGATGTTGCCGCGATTGTCCGGTCAGGTACGTGGGCGTTGGAAGTTCGAATCCCTGAACTGGATTGCCGAGTTGTTCGTGCGCAAGCCGTGGTTTCAGCTCGAAGGCGGTGGCCTGGTCGAGGCCGATCTGCGGCTGGCGCAAGGCCGGCTCGCCAGTGGCAGCAGCCTGGAGATTCCGCGGGTGGAAGCCGTGGCGCAGGTGTTCGATACACGCCTGGCCGGTGTCGCCACCGCACACGGACGCATCGATGATGCCGCCACGCCGCAGGCGCATCTGGAGGTAAGCATTCCCACGTTCAAGGCCGCGCCGCGCGATGCGCCCAAACAGATCCTGCTGGACGGCCGCGATCTGCAGCTGGCCATGCATGGCGACGCCGAACTGGCGCGCCTGCGCGACACGCTCAAGGCGCAGCTGCGTTTCAGCGATGCGCGCGTGCCCGATCTCACCGTCTATAACCGCTATCTGCCGGGCAACAACGTGCGCCTGCTCGGCGGCAGCGGCAGCCTGACCGGCGATGTGGCGCTCAACGCCTCCGGCGAGGTCGGCAGCGGTCACGCGAATCTGCGCGGACAGGGCGCACACCTTGCACTGGCCGGCGTGCAGATGCGCGGCGATGCCGAGTTGCAGGCGCAGCTGCAGCGCGCCGATTTCAAAAACAAGTTCTTCGACCTCAGCGGCACGCGCGTGCGCTTGCGCAATATGCGCGTAGGCGACGACAGCACGGATGCCAACTGGTGGGGGGAAATGCAGGTCGGCGCCGGCACCATCCAGGCCAGTGCGCCGTTCCAGGTGGATGCCGATGCGGCGATTCGCATGCGCGATGTTGCGCCGCTGCTGTCGGTATTTGCGCAACGTGCCGATTACCCGCGTTGGGTCTTGGGCTTGCTGGACTCGGGCGAGCTCGATGCCACCGGCCGGGTACGTTGGCGCAAGCAGCAGGTGCTGATCGACGACCTGCATGCGGAGAACGCGCGCCTGTCGCTGCGTGCGCGCTTGGCCTTGAACGAGGAGCAGCGGCGCGGCGATCTGTATCTGCGCTGGGGCGTGCTGGGCGCCGGGATCGAACTCGATGGCAAGCAACGCCAGTGGCATCTGGCTGGCGCGCGCGAGTGGTACGACGCGCAGCCGGGGCTGTTGCCGGCGGTGTCGAAGGCGAAGTAAGCGGTACGTTGTTTCAGGTCTCGCGTCATGCGGCCAGCTTCGCCGTCGTCGCAGAAGCAGTGCGCGCACTGCCGCGCGTGTAGCACATCGAATGCGCACGGGCAGCCTGATGGTGCCCAGCCGCAATGGCCGCTGCGCGCTGCACTCACGGCCTGCTTGGCACACTGCGCCACGCCGCGTGCGCGGTCTTCAGGAGCCTGCCGTCATGACGATGCCTGTTCGCGCCCGCTGGCGTGGTTTGCCCCGTGTGGTGCGTTGGCCTGTGCTGGCGCTGGTTGCGCTGTATGCAAGCTATTTGCTGTTGGGCAATCTGTTGCTCAACACACCGCTCGGGCCGGCAGCGCTCAACCGCAAGCCGGACAAATTCAGCATGCACTGGGGCCCTGCAGTGACCTGGTGGCCGGGGCGTCTGGTGCTGTGGAATGTGGACCTGCAAGGTCACTCCACGCGTAACAGCTGGAACGTCAGCGCGCAGCGCATGAGCGGGCAGGTGCGGCTGTTGCCGTTGTTGCATCGGCAGCTGCTGGTGCCGGAGTTGCATGCGCACGATGTGCGTGGCGGGATGCAGGCGGCTGTGCCGACGCCCGGTGCTGCAGCGACGCAAGCGCCGGCGACAGCGCCGAGCACGCAGGTTGCCGCTGCTCCGGTGACAGGCGCAGTCGGCACGACTACGCCAACGCCAACGCAAGACAAGACATCTGCATCAACGACCAACGCAAAGGCCTCAGCCAGCAAGCAGCCGCCCATGCAGATGACTGGCGCGCCCACCAGCACGCCGCAATCCGCCCAGGTCGCCCAGGTCGCTGAACCCCCGGCCAGCACCCTGCCGACCGCTCCGGCCTGGACCCTGCAATTCGACCGCATCGTCGCCGATCAAGTGCAGGCCTTGACGCTGCGCCAGCTGCACATCGAAGGCGATGGCCAACTGCAGCTAGGCGTGTTCAAACAATTGCGCGGTGGTCCGATGGAACTGTTTCCCTCGCGTGCAACCTTCGACAATGCGCGGATGCGCTGGGATAACAGCGAAGTGCTGCGCAACGGCCAGCTGCGCATCGAAACCAGCATCGCGCGCCATGCGCCGGACCAGGCGCGCGGGTTGGCACTGCTGCAGCTCACCAACGCGCTGGTGGCGGTGCATGGCGACACTGCGGCGTTGGATGTGACACGCAATGCGCAGGGCCGCCACACGGTCGCTACGCGCGCCGGCAAAGGCCGCGCAGATGGTGAGTTGCGCTGGACGCGTGGCGCGCTGCAGCCCGGCAGCCAGCTGCAATGGCGCGCGCCGTTGCACGACAGCACGCGTACGCCCGCTGCTCTGCTGGGCGAACTCACGGCGCAACTGCAAGTCGATCAGGATATGCGCTTGCAGGTCAGCATGCCCGAGCCGGCCGATGCCGGGCTGACGCTGGATGCGGATCTGCGCGTGCAAGGCCGGCAATTGCCGCTGCAATCCATGCGCAGCCTGTTGCCGCGTACCTCCGGGCATGCGCGGGTGCACTGGCAACTGGCATCGCTGAGCTGGATTCCGGCGCTGTTTCCGGATGTGGACTGGCTGACGCTGGAGGGCGACGGCCTGGTGGATGCAGATCTTCAGATCGAGCGCGGCCAACTCGGCGCCGGCAGTCGTCTGCAGGTGCCGCATGTGCGTGCGCATGTCGGCGTGATGGGGCATGCGATCGATGGGCAAGCCAGTGCCGATCTGCGTGTGGACGCCGATGCCAACGGACACTTGCTGCCTGCCCTTGTATTGCAGATGCAGCAGTTTTCGATTGCGCACAGCGATGCGCCCACGCGCCCGTTCGTGCAGGGCCGCGATCTGCGTCTGGATCTGCAGACGCGTGCCGATGCACGCAATCTGGCGACCTTGCGCGATGCCACGCGCGCACATCTTGTGTTCGCCAATGCGCGCGTGCCGGATCTGCGTGCCTACAACCGCTATCTGCCGCAGCAACAACTGCGTTTCGATGGCGGCAACGGTGTGCTCAGTGGCGATCTGCAGATCGAACCCGGTGGGCGTATCGGCAAGGGCGGGCTGCGCATCGGTGCGCGTGCGGCGCGGCTGCAGTTTGCCGGCCTCGCACTGCGTGGCGATGTAGATGCGGATCTACGTCTGCAGCGCGGCGATTTGCGTGCAGAAAATTTCCGCCTCGATGCCAGCACCATCCAGTTGCGCAATATCGGATTCACCGGCCCGGATGGACAACGTCGCGATGGGTGGTGGGCCCGCATCGTGCTTGAAGATACGCACATGCAATGGCGCAAGCCGATCGGTGTGGATGGGCGCGTGCGCATCCAGGTGCGCGATCTGGCATTCCTGATGTCGCTGTACGCGCGCGATCGCTCGATTCCGAACTGGATGCTGCGGCTGGTGGATGCGGGGCAGGCGCAAGTGACCGGTCGCGTGCATTGGCAGGACGAGACCGTCATCGTCGATCGGTTGCAGGCACGCAACGAACGCTTTCAGGTGGATGCACGGCTGCGTTTGCAGGGCACCCAACGTAGCGGCAGCCTGCTTGCACGCTGGGGGATGTTGAGCGCGGCGGTTGGCCTGCGCGGCGACACGCCGGAATGGCATCTGCTGCGCGCGCCCCAGTGGTATCAGGCCCAGCCCGATCTGCTGCGCTGAGGGCGCTGCGCGGCAAGACGGTGTGAAGGAAAAGCGCCAGTTCTGTACTGCCAAGTATTGTTTTGCAGTGCAGCGTGCAAGTGGCGTTCGGGGCGCGCACTATGATCCTGCATCCCGACGTGGGGGAGGAGCAAAGCCCGCTGGCAGTTCGCTGCAAGCGGGCTTTTTTATTGCCTGAGGTTTGGCGAGTCAAGTCACCGCGATCTGCGCTCAGCGGGAAAAACGCCTGAAGTCAGCCGGCTGGCAGGCCAGCCAGCCGTGCCTCGCAATGGGCAGCATCGACCCGCAACCGGAAGCCAGTGAGATAGGCCGGCCCGGAGCGCGCGCCTGCACGCGCCGCTGGCATCCGATAGAATGAGATCAATTCTCATTTATCGCCGGACGCCTCGCGGTCCGGGCTCAGCCGTTCAGGAGGTCATCGTGTCGGTCACGCAAGGCGCGCTTCATCAGCAGGTGGAGCGCCTGTACACCGACCACCATGGCTGGCTGCAGGGCTGGCTGCGGCGCAAGCTGGGCGATGCGTTCGTGGCCGCCGACCTGGCGCAGGACACCTTCATCAGCGTGATCAATGCCGGTGCGGCCGCCGAGATCCGCGAGCCACGGCCGTTCCTGGCCACCATCGCGCGCCGGTTGATGGCGCACCGGCAGCGCCGCAAGCTGCTGGAAACCAGTTACCTGGAAATGCTGGCGGCGCTGCCGGAAGAAGTGGCGCCGTCGCCGGAGCTGCAACTGCTGGCGCTGGAAGCGGTGCAGCAGCTGGACCAGGCGCTGGACGGCCTGCCGCCCAAGGTGAAAGAGGCCTTTTTGCTGGCCCATCTGCAGGAGCTGAGCTACGCGCAGATCGCGCAGCGGCTGGGGGTGTCCAGCAGCTCGGTCAAGCAGTACCTCACGCGTGCCAACCGGCATTGCCTGTTCGCGCTCTCGGCGTGACTCGCACAGATGGGTGATGCCGCGTCCCGCAGCACGCAGTCCCTTGGCGCCCAGCGGCCACTGCTGGCCGGCGGGCAACCGATCAGTGCGCAGGTCGCCGATGCGGCAGCCGAGTGGCTGACGCTGCTGATGTCCGGCAGCGTCAGCCACGCGCAGCTGCAGCAATGGCAGCAGTGGCGCGATGCGCATCCGGATCATGCGCGGGCATGGGCGCATATCGAATCGGTGACCGGGCGGTTGAAGACGCTGACGCCGCAGGCGGCGTATCGCAGTCTGTCGCCGTATGCCGGCAACAACGGCCAGGCATCGCCGGGGCGGCGCAAGGCGCTGAATCTGCTGCTGTGGGGCGGGGTGGCCGGTGCTACCGGCCTGCTGGTTTCGCGCACCGAACCCTGGCAACGCGCCACCGCCGATTACGCCACCGCAACGGGGCAGCGCCGCGACCTGCAGCTGCAGGACGGCAGCCGCATCACGCTCAACACGCGCAGCGCTATCGATGTGCGTTTCGATGCGCACCAGCGGCTGCTGCAGTTGCTGGCCGGCGAAATCCTGGTGACCACCGCGCACGCATTGGGCGCCGGCCACGATGCGCGGCCGTTCGTGGTGCGCACCGCCCAAGGCGATATCCATGCGCTGGGCACGCGCTTTTGCGTGCGCCAGGACGAGGGCGAGACGCAGGTGAGCGTGCTGGAAAGCGCGGTGGAGGTGCGCCCGCTTGCGGTCGCGCAGGCCGGCGGGCGCGTGCATGCGGGAGAGCAGTGTCGTTTTACCGCCGAGGCGCTCGGCGCCATCGCCCCAGTCGATGCGCAGGTGGCGGCCTGGGTACGCGGCCAGTTGATCGCCGACGAATTGCGGCTGGATGCCTTCATCGCCGAACTGGGCCGGTATCGCCCCGGCCTCCTGCGCTGCGACCCGCAGGTGGCCGCGCTGCGCGTCTCAGGCGTCTTTCCGCTGGACGACACCGAGCGCATCCTGGCGATGCTGCCCAGCGTGCTGCCGGTGCGGGTGAGCCGGCGCAGCCGGTATTGGGTGACGGTGCAGGCGGCCGGGCAGGGCTGAGGCGCTGCCAAGCGGCACCTCGATGAAAAAAGTTTGCCGCCGGTCTGCCCGATCGCCGCAGTTGCGGCACCTCCACAATGACGGTGTCAGTGCGACACCAACATCTTGTGGAAACAGCATGTCGATCACTGCCCGCCGCGGCCAACGTTCTTCTTCTCCGTTTCAGCGCATCGCCTCGGTGCAGGCCGTACAGCGGCCCATCAGCACGGCGATCGCGCTCGCGCTGTGCGGTCTGGCGTTGTGTGTGGGTATGCCCGATGCAATGGCCCAGACTGCCACGCAGGATGCGCGGGAGAGTTATCGCATTCCCGCCGGCCCGCTGGCACCGGCGCTGCGCAATCTGGCCGGTTCGGCCAATCTGTTGCTGAGCTTCACCGCCGCGCAGACCGACGGCAAGACCACTGCCGGGCTGGATGGCAGCTACACCGCACCGGCTGCATTGGCAGCGCTGTTGGCCGGGAGCGGCTTGCAGGCGGTGCCGCTGGAAACCGGCGGTTATGTGCTGCGTGCCGCGCCGCGGGTGAGCGCGACCAGGAGCGAAGTGGATGCGTGGTTGCTGCCGACCGTCAAGGTGACCGCGCAGGCCAACCGCAGTGCGGCCACCAGCGGCACCGGCAGCTATACCGCGCGTGCGGTGAGCATCGGCCGCGGCGAGCAATCGCTCAAGGACATCCCGCAGTCGATCAGTGTGGTCACCCGCCAGTTGATGGACGAGCAGAACATCACCTCGGTCTACGACGCGCTGGCCAGCACCACCGGCATCACCATCGTGCAGAGCCCGCAGGGCGGCAAGTACATCTATTCGCGCGGGTTCGACATCACCACGGTGCAGTACGACGGCGTGCCGCTCAATCGCGGCATGTACGGCCGGGCGAGCAACTACAGCGCCAACATGGGCATCTACGATCGCGCCGAAGTGCTGCGCGGTGCGGCCGGCCTGCTGCAGGGCGCGGGCAATCCCGGTGGTGCGGTGAACCTGGTGCGCAAGCGCCCGCTCGATGTGCCGGGCGTGAGCGTGATGGTGCAGGGTGGTACGTGGGATCGCTACGGCGCGCTGATCGATGGCAGCGCCAACCTCACTGCCGATGGCGCGTTGCGCGCGCGCGGGGTGATCGACTATCAGGACCAGGGCTCGTTCGTGGATGGCGTCAAGCGCCGCACGCCTACCTACTACGGCACGCTCGATTACGCGTTCTCGCCGCAGACCCAGCTCAGCCTGGGCGTGAGCTACGAACAGGTCGAAGGCCGGCCGTTCTTCGGCGGCTTGCCCAGCTTCACCGATGGCCGCGATATCGGCCTGCCACGCGAGACCAATCTGGGCGCGCAGTGGAACCGGCAGTCCTCGTCCAACCGCGGGCTGTATCTGGACCTCGACCATCGCTTCAATGACGATTGGGTGTTCAAACTCAGTGCGGTGCAGGTGCGCGAGCTGCACGATCTGAAATACGCCAGCTCCAGCCGTGCGATCAATCCGGCCAACGGCACCGGCGCCTTGTTGGCGGCACGCACCATCTCCGATACGGATGCGTTCGGCTTCGATGCCAATGTGATCGGGCATTTCAACGCACTGGGCCGCCGGCATGAGCTGGTACTGGGCAGCAATTTCGCCGAGAACACGGTCGACACCGTCTACGGCACCAAGAACAACTTCCAGACCTTCAACGTGTTCGATCTGCAGCGCAATGTGCGGGCGATCAGCGACGAAGAAATCTTCGCCAATGCGCGCGAGGCACGGCATGGCACATCGCGCGAGTTCGGCCTGTACGGCGCGTTGCGCTGGCAGCTGAGCGACCCGCTCAAAGCCATCGTCGGCACCCGTGTGAGTTGGCACGAGACCCAGTGGAACACCACCACCACCGGGCTGTCGCCGTCGCAATCGATCGAGCACACCCGCGAGACCGGGCAGGTCACGCCGTATGCCGGTCTGTTGTACGCGCTTAGCCCGACCTGGTCGGCCTATGCCAGTTATGCGGACATCTTTCAGCCGCAGAACGCGCAGACCGAAGCCGGCGACATGCTCAAGCCGATGACCGGTGCCAACTACGAGCTGGGTGTGAAGGGGGAATGGCTGGACGGCCGCATCAACACCGCCTTTGCGCTGTTCCAGATCGAGCAGAAGAACCGCGCGCAGGCCGACTTGACCACCAGCCCCACCTGCCGCAACAACGACTTCTGCTACATCGACAGCGGCAAGGTGCGCAGCCGCGGATTCGATGCCGAAGTGAGCGGTGAAGTGCTGCGCGATTGGAACGTGTTTGCCGGCTATACCTTCAATCGCACCACCTATCTGCAGGATGTCAGCAGCCAGGGACAGGCTTTCAACAGCTATACGCCCAAGCATTTGCTGCGGGTATGGACGACGTATCGCTTGCCGGGCGTGTTGCAGGATGTGACCGTTGGCGGCGGCGTCAGTGCGCAAAGTGCGGCGTATCGGCAGATCGGCACCGCAATCGCGCCGATCGAAGGACGGGCGGTGTGGAATGCATTGGCGCGCTATCAGGTCAACCGGCAGTGGTCGCTGGCGGTCAACCTCAACAACGTGTTCGACAAGCGTTACTACAACACGTTGTCCAGCTTCGTTAACGGCCGCTATTACGGCGAACCACGCAATGTGATGGTGACCCTGCGCGGCGCACTGTAATGCAGGCATCGGCAATGAGATGGTGCTTGGCGATGGCCGCATGAAGGAGGGGTTTCGCCAAAGCATGGCGTGGCTGCATACCTGGTGCGGCCTCACCTGCGGCTGGTTGCTGTGCGCGATCTTCTTGACCGGCACGCTCAGCGTGTTTCGCGACCCGATCACCCGCTGGATGCAAGCCACACCTGCCTTGCCGAGTGCGAGCACGCACACTGCGTTACCGGAACAAGCACTGGTGCCGCGTGCATTGGCACAGCTGCGTCAGCTAGCGCCGCAGGCACGCCTGTGGCGGATCACCTTGCCTGCGTATCCAGGTGAGGCGCTGACGCTGTTCTGGCGTACGCCGGATGGCCAGGGCCAGGCTTCACTGGATCCCGGTAGCGGCGAAGTCTTGCCGTCGCCGTGGGGGCGGCAGACCGAAGGCGGCCGGCATTTCATGAGCTTCCACTACACCTTGCACGGCGGCATTCCCGGCTATTGGCTGGTGGGCTGGGTATCGATGTGCGGGCTGATCGCGCTGGTGTCCGGGGTGATCGTGCACAAGCGGATCTTTCTGGATTTTTTCACCTTTCGCCCCGGCAAGGGCCAGCGCTCGTGGCTGGACGCGCATAACGCCACGGCGGTACTGACGCTGCCGTTTCTGCTGATGATCGTCTACACCGGGCTGGCGTATTTCTACACCAGCTACATGCCCGCGCCGTTGCAGGCGGTATATGGCAGCGATGAAGAAGCGTACACGCGGTATGCCGATGATCTGTCGCTGGCGTCGCCTGTTGCAGGTGCAGACGCCACTGGGCTGAACAGAGTGCCTGCCTATCTGCCGGAGTTGGTGCAGCGCGCTGCGGTACTCAACGGCGCGCCTGCGCTAACGCTGGTGATCGAGCGCCCGGATCAACCCGGCAGCAAGCTGCGCGTGATTGCGCCTGTGGCCGACACCGGCAGCTCTCGGCGTCTGCTCAATCCAGCCAATAGCGTGGTGTTCGATGCGAATAGCGGCGCGGTGCTGGAGCAGCATGCAGACGCCTCACGTACCGACGTGCACGCGCAGGATGTGGAAGAGGTCATCAAGACCTTGCATGTGGCCGGTTTCGGCGGCTGGACCAGCAAGTGGCTGTATTTCATCTGCGGCCTGGCCGGCACCTTGATGATGGCGACCGGCACGCTGCTGTTTTCGATCAAGCGGCGTCGGCGCAGCGAGCAGGAGTTCGGTGCGGCCACCGACGGCATCTATCGGGTGGTGGAAGCGCTCAATGTCGCCGCGCTTGCCGGAACCGCATTGGCGAGCATTGCGTATTTCTATGCCAATCGCTTGGTGCCGGCTGCGCAGGCCGAGCGCGTGCAGATCGAAATCCATGCATTCCTGTGGGTGTGGATGGCCACGCTGCTGCATGCGCTGCTGCGCCCGCCTGCACGTGCATGGGTGGAGCAATTGGCAATGACCGCGCTGCTGTGCCTTGGTTTGCCGCTGCTCAATGCGCTGACGACCGGGCAACACGTTGGCGTGTATCTACCTGCCGGCGATCTGCAGCGCGCCGGGGTCGAGCTGGTCTCGCTCGCGTTTGCTGTGACATTTGCGTACGCGGCGTATCGCGCGCATCGCAGTGCCATGCGGCCTGCGCCGGTGCGTGCCAAACGGGGTGCCACTACCGCGATGGATGCGTTGTGAATCGTGCCTCCAGCACTGCATCGGTGACGCGTGATCGCTGGTCGGTCGCCGGTCGCGTGCTGGCCGCCAGTGTCGGTGGCTATGCACTCACTTCCATCGGGTGCAGTGTGCTGGCGCAGCTACTGACCCGGTTTGCCGGCGTCTTGCCTACGGTGGCGGTACTGAGCACAACGTTACTCAGCTTCGTCATCTACACCGTCGTGGTGTTATGGATGTTTCGCGCGCGCAATGCGTTGCGCATGTGGTTGTGGCTGGGCATGTGCCTGGGAGTGCTGGCTGGCGCGAACTGGCTACTGCGGAGCACGCCATGGGTGGGCTGATCACTGCGCTACTGGGCACGGCGCTGTGCCATGCCGGGATGCTGGCGTTGGCCGTGGCGATGCATCGCCATTACGAGCAGCTGACCGGGCGCCGCACTGCACCAGTCACGCAGCGGTGGCTGTTGCGCTCGATCGGTACCTGCCTGTTGTTTGCTGCGCTTGTGCTGTGCGTACTCGGTTGGGGCGGCACGGTGGGAACGATGTTGTGGTTGGGGTTTCTCAGCGTGGGCGCGCTGTGGGCGGCGCTGGGCCTGGCGTACGCGCCGCGCTGGAGTACATGGCTGGCGTTGCTGCTGGGCTGCGTGGCGTGTGTGGTGATTGGCTGGCGCGCGTAGTAGGTGGTGTGGCGTTGGTTGGCCAGTGAAGTGAGGCCGGGAATGGCAGGGACGTTGCTCGGATCCAAACGAGCGCGCCGAGCAGACCGCACCTCATTGCATGGGGGTTTAGATGCAGTCAAAAGCCTGGTCGGTCGAGGGCGCGATGCCCTCGCCGCTTGCAGGACACGCCGTGAATCCGTCCGTGGAGGCTCAGTGGCGGCATCCATGCCGCCACATGGTCCCGCAAGCGGTGAGGACACCGCACCAGAAAGTCTGCTGGTTGCTTTGTTCAAAAGCATGCACACCGACCATCTCGACTGGTCCTTGCCCGCCCACCGTCGCGGGACCTTACGCGGCATGGATGCCGCGTAAGAGCTTACAAGGACGTACTTGCAGCGTGTCCCGCGATGGTGGGCGGGTAAGGGCCCTGCACGGAAGCCACAGAGCACATATGTTGTAGTTATGTTGGCCGCTCTAGACACCGCCGGATCAATCATAGACACGTGCCGCCATCACGCAGGGATGCCAGAATCCATGCATGTCGCCGCCCATCGTCTCCGTGTCTCCTGCGCTCACCGCTCTGATCGAGCGAGCCGTAGCGCGCGTCCGTCATGCTCTGCCTGCCGACCCGTCCTGGCCGGGCGATGACGTCGACCAGCGGCTCGAAAAAGTCGCGCTCGCCAGCGAGTTTGCACTCGATACCCTGGCGCGCCAGCCGGCGTTGCTGCAGCACCTGGCGCAGCCCGATCCCCCGCCGTTGCCACTGCCGTTGCTCGATCCCGCACAGCCCCAGGCCTGGCCGGCGCAGCTGCGGCGCTACCGCAGCGCGGAATCCACACGGCTGGTGTGGCGCGATGTGCTCGATCTGGACAGCGTGGACGACACCCTGGCCGGCGCAACCCGCCTGGCCGAAACCTGCCTGCAATGCGGGCTGCAGGCATTGGAGCAGCAATTCCGCGACCGCCACGGCCAGGTGCTTGCCGAAGACGGCAGCGTGCAGCGGCTGGTGGTGTTCGGGCTCGGCAAGCTCGGTGGTGGCGAGCTGAATTTTTCCTCGGATGTGGACCTGGTCTACGCATATCCGCAGAGCGGCCAATCCGATGGCGCGCGCCCGCTGGCCGCCGAGGAATATTTTGCACGTCTGGGCCAGCAGCTGGCCAAGCTGCTCGACGAAACCACTGCCGATGGTTTCAGCCATCGCGTGGATCTGCGTCTGCGCCCGTTCGGCACGGCCGGGCGGGTGGCGTTGTCGTTCACCGGCATGGACCACTACTTTCAGCGCGAAGGCCGCGATTGGGAGCGTTATGCCTGGCTCAAGGCGCGTGCGGTGGCCGGCGATATCGCCGCCGGCGAAGCCTGGCTGGAAACGCTGCGGCCGTTCGTTTACCGACGCTATCTGGACTTCACTGCACTGGATGGCTTGCGTGACATGAAGGCGGCGATCACCGCCGAAGTGGCGCGGCACGATCGACTGGACGACATCAAGCGCGGGCCGGGCGGTATTCGCGAGATCGAGTTCCTGGCGCAATCGCTGCAGCTGATTCGCGGCGGACGCGAACCGACCCTGCGTGAGCGCCGCCTGTTGCCTGCATTGCGGGCGCTGGTCGCCGCAGGTCAGATGGATGCCGACAATGGCGATGCCTTGATCGAGGCGTATCGCTTCCTACGCCGGCTCGAAAATCGTCTGCAGATGCTGCGCGATGCACAGACGCACGCCTTGCCGCAGGCAGCGCTGGATCGCGAACGCATTGCGTTGGGCCTGGGCTATGCGGATTGGTCGGCATTGCTGCAGGCACTGGCCCCGCAACGTGCGCGCGTGGCCGCCGAATTTGCCGAGCTACTGGCACCGCGCGTCCATGCCACCGCGCCCGACGCGCTTGCCGATTATTGGCGCGCGTTACCGGAAGGCGATGCCGCGCCGTTGGCAGGCATCGGCTTGCACGATCCAGCCGGCGCGCATCAGGTGCTGGCCGATTTTGCGCAGTCCTCCGGCGTGCGTGCGCTCTCCGATACTGCAGGCGCGCGACTCGACCGCGTCATGCCGGCGCTGCTGCATGCGGCCACCCGCGCCAGCCAGCCCGATGCCGCCGTGCGCCGCATGCTCGGACTGTTGCAGGCCACCTTGCGCCGCACCAGCTATCTGGCGCTGCTGGACGAACAACCCAGCGCGCTCGCACGCCTGGTCGATGTGCTCTCGCGCAGCGCCTTGCTGGCCGAGCGCCTGGCGGCGCATCCGTTGTTGCTGGACGAATTGCTCGACACCCGCATCAGCGGTCCGTTGCCCGACCGCGCCGCATTGCATACCGCATGCGCCGATACCTTGCAGATCGACGATACCGAAGCGGCCTTGCGCGAACTCAACGAGCGCCGGCTTGCGTTGAGCTTCCGCATTGCACTGGCCACCCTCGATGGTCGCCAACAACCCGTGGACAGTACCCAGCAACTGGCCTGGCTTGCCGAGGCGGTGGTGCAGACGGTGTTGCAACTGGCGCGCCGCGAGGTGGTCGCCGCGCATGGGCAGGTGCCCGGCGGCGCGTTCGCCATCATCGGGTATGGCAGTCTGGGCGGCCTGGAGCTGGGCTTCGGCTCGGATCTGGATCTGGTGTTTCTCTACGATCACCCACGCGAGGTGGAAGTCTCCGATGGCAAGCGACCGCTGGAAGCCGGGCGCTGGTTTGCGCGGCTTGCGCAGAAGGTGATGACATTGCTGGGTGCCGAAACCGGCGCCGGCCGTCTCTACGACATCGATGTGCGGCTGCGCCCGGACGGCGGCAAGGGCGCGTTGGTGTCCTCGCTCGCCAGCTATCGCGAGTACCAGCGCGATCGTGCCTGGACCTGGGAGCATCAGGCGCTGGTGCGCGCACGTGCGGTGGCCGGCGATGCCGCGCTTTGCGAAGCGTTCGCGCAGGTGCGTCGCGAGACGCTGACATGCGTGCGCGACCCCGCACTGCTACACGAGGATGTACGCAAGATGCGTGCGCGCATGCGCAGCGAACTCGATCGCAGCGATGCCGGGCGACTGGATCTCAAGCAAGGCGCCGGCGGGTTGGTCGATCTGGAATTCCTGTTGCAGGCCGGCGTGCTCGGCCAGGCCGCCCAGCATCCGGCGTTGCTGTTGGCCTGCGCCACGCCCGCATTGATCGACGCGCTGGTGCAGGTGCAGTGGCTACCGGCCGAGAGTGCAGCGCCGCTGCATCACGCCCACGCCACGTTGGTGGAGGCGGGCCTGAGTTGCACCTTGGATCGTCGGCCACGTTTGATCGCGCCGACGCCTGCCATCGCGCAAGCCACGCGCGAGATCTTTGGACGGGCGCGGACGCAGGGTCTGGAGTTTCCGCTTGGCAAGGCTGGCTTTCCGGAATGAGGTGGGCGGCGCTTGAACCGTCAGTCGTCTGCACGCGCATGCGCAGTAGGTGCCGGCGGAGCGTTCCCGCGCGATGGTGATGCTGCAGTTTGCGGATGCAGCGGTGCGTTACGGCTGTGGCATCGGTGACTGGGGCGCGGTCGTGCGTTCGATGGTGGCGGTGAAGCTGGAAGCCCGCGTCAGGGCCGAATGATTCGACACGATGCGCCCCAGCCGCACCAGATCGCGCGACGGCGAGTACGGGCGGTAAAACACCGCAAGATTGCCCCAGGGCACGTAATACATCAGATCCCAGATCTGCGCGTTTCCCGCTGTGCCGGCGCCGCTCAGATCCAGCTTGCCGGGCAGGTAACCGATCTTTTCGGTGGCGTGGAAATCCTCGAACTTGACTGTCATCGGCAAGCGCGACAGCAAGTCGCGCGTGGCCGAATTGTTCACCAGCTCCGCCTCGACAGCGTCAGCACCAATCCGGATCGTGATGTGCATGGAAGACGCTTTGGTCGGTGGGGAAGTGGGCGCGGCCTGCACTGGCGCGGTGGCAGCGCAGCAGGCAGTGGCCAGCAGTGCGCCTGCTAGCGACAGACCGCGGATGCAGCGGAAGGTTGGTGGGCTCTGCATCTGTTTCGCTTCGTTGACTCAATGCAAGTGCTTGCGGAAGAACGCCGTCAGCGTATCGAACGGGATCAGATCGACGCGATCGTATAGATCCACATGCCCTGCGCCCGGCACGATCACCAGTTGCTTGGGCTGCCCTGCTAGGCGGTACGCCTCTTCGCTGAACTCTTTGGAGTGCGCTTGGTCGCCGGTAATGAACAGCATGGGGCGCGGAGAAATCGTTTCGATATCGTTGAACGGGTAGAAGTTCATGAACTTGACGTTGCTGGTCAAGGTCGGGCGCGTGGTGCGCAGCGGCGATTGGCCTTCGGGTGTGTATTCGCCGCGCGGGGTGCGATAGAAATCGTAGAACTCGCGCTCGATGGCGTTCGAGTGCGCTGTCAGTTCCAGCACGGTGCCACCGGTATAGGCGGTCTCGCCGCCAGCGAATTCCACATCGCGCTGCCTGGCTGCCTGAGCAATGACCTGCTTGCGTTGCTCGAGCGACTGCCCGTGACGCAGCCCGTTGCGATTTGCTGCGCCCATGTCGTACATGCTGACCGTGGCGATCGCCTTCATGCGCGGATCGATCTTGGCCGCGCTGATGACGAAGCTGCCGCTGCCGCAGATGCCGATCGCCCCGATCCTGTCGCGATCGACCAGGGGCTGGGTGCCGAGAAAATCCACTGCTGCGCTGAAGTCTTCGGCATAGAGATCGGGCGACACCGCATTGCGTGGTTGGCCTTCGCTGCCGCCCCAGAACGAAAGATCCAGCGATAGCGTGGCGAAGCCCTGCTCGGCCATCTTGGTCGCATACAGATTGGCGCTTTGCTCCTTCACCGCGCCCTTCGGGTGCCCCACCACGATGGCCGGGTGCTTGATGGCCGGGTCAAGGCCGTTGGGCACGAACAGATTGCCGGCCACCGTCATCTGGTACTGATTCTTGAAGGTGACCTTCTGCACGGTGACGCGCGGGCTGGTATAAAAATTATTGGCGCCGTTGGACATGTCTGCTCCGATTGCGGTGAAAGAAATCAACAGTCCCAGAAGCACGATGAGCTTTCTCATTGGACGATCCGTTGTGGTGTGATGTTCAGGAGGGGCGCAGTCAATGGATCTGCGCCTGCACGTGAAGTGCAGCGCGGCTCGATCGCAGTGCTGTTCAATCAATGTGTCCATGTTTGAACGTGGCCCAGCCGCATGGTCTTGCGCGCGGGCAGCGTGCATCCTGCGCGTTTAGAAGCTGCACGCCTCGGTACTACGGTTATTTAGCAACGCCCGCGTGCGCCAGCCATCATTTCAGCGGCATCCATGCCGTCCACTGATGGCGCAGTGACGCAAGCCAGTCGATGCGTATCAGTACAGCGAAGGGGTGAACGATGAAAAACCATGCATCACGCGGCCGATAAAGACCGTCGCAGTGCCGAGGTGCAAACTCTAATCGCAATCTGCCGCCGCAGTATTGCTGCCAACGGCATGGCGCCATGCATGCAACTCATGAGTCGCAACGACGGATGGCTAGCTGCACGTCCACGGGCAAGGATCCCGCGAGCTCGTCAGACCTTCGGACGCGGCGCACTCCGCCACAGCAGTGCACGGAACGGGCCGAGTAGAAACACGCCCATGCCCAGCTTCACCGCCAGATCGCCGGCCGCCCAGCTGATCCACGGCAGGCCGACGCCGGCAAAGGCGATGCTCCAGAAGATCGCCGTATCCAGCGTGGCGCTGCAGGTGGTGGCCACGATTGGCGCGCGCCACCAGTTGCCATTGCGCAGACGATCGAACACGCTGATGTCCAGCAACTGCGCAGCGATAAACGCGGTGCATGACGCGATTGCGATCCGTGGCGTCGCCAGCCAGATCGACAGCACTACTGCGAGCGCAAAGCCGCACCAGGCCACCTTGCGCGCTGCGCGCGGGCCGAAGCGACGATTGATCAGGTTGCTCACCAGAAATGCCAGCGGGTACGAGAACGCGCCCCAGGTCAGCCAGTCGTTGATCGGGTACTGCACCAGGATGTTGGACAACAGCACCACCGCGCCCATGGCCAGCACCGCCCACGTCAAGGCACGTGCGGTGAGCGGAGCGAACAGCGTGGGGGATGTGGTGGACATGGCGGGCGGCAGTGAGCGATCAGCGCGAATTATCCGCGCGTTGGCGCATGCGGGCCAGTGCGCGCGGGGGCCGCCAGTGTCTGCACCAGTACCACGGCGTGGCTGTTCGGCAGACAGTGGTCGATACACGCGCACGCACCGCGTGTAACACCGTGTCCGGAGACATGAGGTGTCAGCGACGCCCTATCGCAGCCGAGAGCTTTTGTACGCAGCTTTTCGACATCACCAGGTCTTGCTGCTGTTCTGCGCAGCGGATTCGGCAGTGGGTACGAATGCCAACGCCTGGCCCTGTGGTGACTGCACCGTCCAGCCTGCGCCGGCCGGGCTCGGTTGGAAGGTCACCGTCTCGCCAACGTGGAAGCCGGCAGTCGGGTCGTCCTGACGTGCTGGCCAGCGCAGCAGGGCGGTGTTGTCGGCTTGCGCTGGATCCTGCAAGTGCACTTCGCAGCCGCCATCGGTGGTTTTCTCTAACGATTTCACCCGCATTGGCGGCAACGGCCCGGCAGAGGCTTTGTTCGATGCATCGCCGAGCGCTTCCGAGCCCCTGCCCACACTGTGGCCGACAGCGATCGACACGAACACAGGTGCCGACACCACCAGAATCGCCGACATCATCGAGGCATCGCCGCGCGTGATCGTGGTCAAGCCTGCGTGGGCCCGCATAGGCTGACCAAACGCGATGGCCAGCAACAGGCCAAGGCCGGCAGGTCGAAGAGGGATGTTCATGGAGACGCTCCGTGCGCGGTGACGCTGTGTGGAATGGAATGATCCTGCTGCAGCAGCTGATGTTGCTGCAGGAAATCGAACACCGACTCGACCGTGATCACCGAGTAGTTGCCGGAGATACGCTCGCTGGCAGGATGGTCGGTGACCGCGGCATTGGCAACGAAGAACCGTGCGCCGATGCGCTTGCTCAGATCGAGATGCAGGCGGGTGGGCTGGTAGCCGTTACGCTTGAGCCAGGCTTGCGCGCTGCGTCGATCACTCACCGGTGCAGGTGTCGTCGCCTGTGCATTAGTCGCGGCCAGCGCTGCTGCCAGCACTTCGAGCACCCATTGATTGGAGTTCTGATACTCGGTGGAAAACGGATAGGCAATCATGCTGTAGCGCGCTTCGTGCAGCGTGTGTGCCAGCGGGGCCGGATCCTGCAATAGCGTGTGTAGCTGCTGCTGCAGGGCTGGCGCCAGCACGCCGACGCGCAGATCCGCGTTGAGTGCACTTTCGCCGATGAAATTGCTCAGGCCTTCGCGATACAGTTCGGAGCTGTCCGACTTGCAGTGGTTGAGCAGGTGCTTCACCCGCCAGGTGCCGTCGTCCTCGCGCAGCGCGAAGGCCAGATGGCTGTGTTTCAAGCCGTAACGGCTCAGATCCTGGCCGCCGCGCGCCAACAGCACCACCTGCGCACCGTCCACGGCATCCAGCGCTTGCTGGGTGGACTTGGCCATGTCGAACATCGCCGCCAGCGTGGCCGGTGTGGGGTAATGCGGGGTGCAGACCGGCGCGGCAACGGCGGGCAGTGCGGCACTCAAGCACATCAGCAACAGCGCCGCTGTCGGCCAGGTGCGCCGTTTTTGTTCCATAAGCATGGGCGTGCATCGTCCTTGTGTCTGCCCCGTGTCACTCACGGCCGCGCCATCATACGTGCAGGCGTTCACGCACCAGGGTGGCAACGCGCTGGGTTTCGCGCAATGGTTCAAGGTTCGGCTGCGCTGCGAAAACAGCGCTTGCCTCGCATAAACGGCCATGCGCTTGCAGTGCCCGAACATATGTCTCAACCCGCCCTTGCGCCTGGTCGGCAAATGCTGCGGCCACCGGTACGCGCGTGGCGCAGGCTTCGGAGAGCAGATTGACCGAGTCGGCGCTGGCCACGATCGCATCGGCCCAACCCAGCAGGCCGGCGTATGGATTTGGCCCATCGCGCGTGTCGCACCACAGCATGCCTGGCAGATCTGCGCATAGCTTGCGTAGCGTCGTCATTGCCTCCGGCGGAGTGCGTCGCGACGTGGTCACCAGCAGGCTGCCGCCGACCGCATGCAACTGCTCGCGTAACTGCGCGCACAGCGCCGCCAACGCCTGGGTCGTCCACGGCACATGTGCAGTTGGCCCGCCGATCAACAGCGCCACGCGCGGGCCGGGCAGGGTGCCGAGCGTGGGGAACGCGGCGCGGCCAGCGGCCAGCCAGGCATCGTCCACCGGGTGCAGGCTGCCGAGCAGGGTGATCACGTTCGCGCCACGCAGCGCATCGTGCTCGGGCACGATCAGCAGATCCCAATGGCGCCGGTCCAGGCGCGGGTCCAGGACTTGCACCACCCGGCTACCGTGCGCACGCAACAGCCGGGTGGCCAGCGCGGCCTGGCGGCCACAGCCGATCGCCAGCGCCGGTGGCTGCTGCAATTGTCGGCTGAATCCGGGTCCGAACGCGGCCTGGGCGCCTGGCAGCAGACGCGGCGCGACCCAGCGCCAGGGCGCGCGGCCCTGCAAATGCAGCGCGGTGATCGGCTCTGGCTGCAACGCACGCGCCAGCGCCTCGGCCTGGCGTGCATTGCCGGCGCGGCCATCGCTGACCGCCCAGGTCAGCACCATCGTTTCGAATCCGACATAGATTTGTTTCAGATTGAGCGTGTGTTGCAGCAATCGCGTCACTCTACACTGCGGGTCTTCACACCTTGGCCGGTGCCGCACTCTACTGTCGCCCATTCCTTTGCCTCCCGGAGTCTCCATGTCCGACCTGCTCGACGCTGCCGTGCTGGATCAGCTGTTCCGTACAGCCCGCACGCAAAACGCCTTTCTCGACACGCCTGTCAGCGAAGACCAGCTGCGCCAGCTCTACGACTTGGTGAAGTGGGGCCCGACTGCCGCCAACGGCTCGCCGGCACGTTTCGTGTTCGTGACCAGCCCGGAAGGCAAGCAGAAGCTCAAGCCGGCGCTGTCCGACGCCAATGCCGCCAAGACGCTGGGCGCGCCGGTCACGGTGATCGTTGGGTTTGACGAAGAGTTCCACCAAAAGCTGCCGTATCTGTTTCCGCATGCCGATGCCAAGAGCTGGTTCGAAGGTTCGCGCCAAGGACGCGTCGACTCCGGGCGTTCCGTAACGGCTCGCTGCAGGGCGCCTATCTGATCCTGGCCGCACGTGCGCTGGGTCTGGATGCCGGCCCGATGTCCGGTTTCGACAATGCCAAGGTGGATGCGGCGTTCTTTGCCGGCACGCCGATCAAATCCAATTTCCTGATCAATCTCGGCTACGGTGACCCGGCCGCGTTGTATCCGCGGCTGCCGCGCCTGAGTTTTGACGAAGCCGCACGCATCGAATAAGCGTACGTCCCCCCTTTCCTGCAGTCCTCGTCCGTCTGCGTTCTGTCCCATCCGCGTTGATCCAACGCGTCTCTCATCACATGGAGTTTCAATGAAGACCACCCACAAACTGCTTCTGCCGCTCGCCCTGACCCTGGCCATTGCCGCCTGCTCCAAGCCGGCCGACAACGCCGCCGCACCGGCCGCCGAGACCCCGGCTGCCACCGCACCGGCCGACGCCGCTGCTGCCCCGGCACCTGCTGCCGCCGAGTCGACCGCCTCGACCGCGCCGGCCGTGACAGTGGCCTCGGGCACCTACACGCTGGACCCGAGCCACACCGACGTGCTGGCGCAGTGGAGCCACTTCGGCTTCTCCAACCCCACCGCGCATTTCGGCAATGTCGACGGCACCCTGGTGTACGACGCGGCCGACGTGACCAAGTCCACCGTGCAGGTCACCCTGCCGCTGTCCGGCTTGAACAGCTTCACCGCCAAGTTCGACGAGCACCTCAAGAGCGGTGACTTCTTCGATGCGGCCAAGTTCCCGACCGCCACCTTCAAGAGCACCAAGGTCGAAGCGGCCGGCCCCAACAAGCTGACCGTCACCGGCGATCTGACCATCAAGGATCAGACCAAGCCGGTCGTGCTGGACGTCACCCTCAACGGTGCCGGCGAGCACCCGATGAAGAAGGTGCCGGCCGCTGGCTTCGACGCCACCACCACCATCAAGCGCACCGACTTCGGCGTGGGCCAGTACGCCCCGAACGTCAGCGACGAAGTGAAGATCCGCATCACCACCGAAGCGCTGCAGGCCAAGGCCGGTGACGCTGCTGCCGCGAAGTAATTCGCTGCAAAGGTGATGCATCGGTGCGAGCGATCGCACCGATGTGTGGAACGCAGGAGCCGTTCGATTGGCGTAATGCTGTTCACTGAAGAAAAAGGCGCTTCCCCATTTCGGTGGGAAGCGCCGTTTTTTTGGGCGTTGCGGTCGAGGGTGCGGTGTCCTCGCCGCTCGCGGGACACGCCGCAAGTACGTCCATGTAGGCTCGGTGGCGGCATCCATGCCGCCACACGGTCCCGCAATCGGCAAGGACACCGCACCAGAGAGTTGATCGGTTGTTTGATGAAAGCCTACCTGTTGATCGTCGCGTTTTGCGTTGCGAAGCTGATCGGCCGCAGCGTTGTCCAAATAACACACCATGCCTTGCTTGCAACCATGCGCACCGACCATCTGGACTGGTCCTTGCCTGCCTACCGTCGCGGGACCTTACGCGGCATGGATGCCGCGTAAGAGCCTACACGGACGTACTTGCGGCGTGTCCCGCGATGGTAGGCAGGCAAGGGCCCTGCGGAAAATCCACAGATCAACAGCCGTCTGCAGGGGAAACTCAGCACCCAGAGCCGCCCTGCTGTCCGTTAGTGCGGAGCTGATTCAGCCTTCCAATAACCCTTCGCGCGCACCGACTCCTTGTCCACGCCATGGTGTTCTTCAAGAAACTTGCGCATCGCACGTGCACGCATGGATTCGGCGCCGATCCAGTAGAAGGTATCGCCATCGTGCGGCTCGTAATCGCGCAGGCTGTCTTCCAACAAGGTGCTGCTGGCCGCATCGAAACCGTTGCGTTCCAGCCAGTACACGTCCACGTCGGCGGCGCTGAGCAACTCCTGGCGTTCTGCGGCATCGGCAATTTCGATAAAGACCTCTGCATGCATGTCGGCAGGCATGGCTTCGAGCCAGCGGCCGATCGCCGGCAGTGCGGTTTCGTCGCCGATCAGCACGTAGTGGTCGTAGTCGTCGGCGACCAGAAATGAGCCGCGCGGGCCGCCGATCTTCAGCGTGTCGCCGGGCTGTGCGTGCGCTGCCCAGCTGGTGGCCACGCCATCGCCGTGCAGCACGAAGTCGATGCTCAGCTCGCCGCTTTGCGGGTCGAATGCGCGCGGGGTGTAGTCGCGGCCGGGTGAGGGCAGGGCGCCTTCGTCATAGCGCGGGCCTTCCGGCGTCATCGTCGGCAGCACGAAGGCGCCATCGGCATTGGGGAAGAACAGTTTCACGTGATCGTCCGGTGCGTCGCTTTGAAAGCCCGCGAGTTCGTTGCCGCCAAACACGATGCGGCGCATCTGCGGGGTGATCGATTCGCAGCGCAGCACCTGCACGGAGCGCAGGCGCGAGTCGCGGCGGATTTGGGTGTTGGTGTGGGTTGCCATGGGGGAATTGTTCCTGGATTGCCGGGTGTATGCGCGATGGGAAGAAGTGGGGAGTAACTGGCAAAACTGATGGCGCAATAAACAATCAAGTAAACCAGCTAGGCAAATAAACCAGCTAGGAGCAGCTGCTGTTAGCTATCCCTTCTCCCATCGGGAGAAGGTGCCCCGTAGGGGCGGATGAGGGTACGGGCGAAGCCTCGCGCAGTTGCAATGACACGTGGCTTCGCCCGTACCCTCACCCCAACCCCTCTCCCGGCGGGAGAGGGGCTTGCCGTCCCGCGGCTGAAACTGTGTGTTGATTCTGAAATTGCATTTTGATCAAGACAGGCAATTACGTCGCTGCCAAACACGCAAGGTCGATGCTTTGGAATTTGCAGAGTTATGAACTCACAGAGCAACGCATGTGCCGCGGTTCATGCACGTCACTGACGCGCGCAACGCGAACACTGCGATGACGTGTCACTGCTGCAAAGCGCAATCAAGCTCGCATCGGCCAGCTTCGGATCACAGCGATAGGGACACGCACTCAGCCGTCTTCGCGCTCCATGCCGTCAGCGGCGGCGTTGAGTAGCGCAGCGATGCGTGCGGTTTCTGCTTCGGTCCACTGCCCGTGCCGCGCAAACAGGCCGTGCTTGATGCGGTGGATCGCCTCGCGAATCGGTGCAGGTGTCTGTGCCTTGATCAACTCGCGTGCGCGGCGATGTGTGCGTGCCAGCGCCGCGTCGAGTGCGTCGCGCTGCTGTGCCACGTGCGTGCGGCCGGCCTCAGTGACCTGATAGCGCTTGCGGCCGTCATCCAGGGCGGTCTGCACCCAGCCGTCGGTTTCAAGCTGGGCCAGCGCTGGGTAGATCGCGCCGGCACTTGGGGTGTACAGCCCTTTGAACAACGCGGCGATCTGCCGCATCAGCTCGTACCCATGCCGCGGCTGTTGCTCGATCAGCGCTAGCAACAACAAACGCAGATCGCCATGCCCCAACGGCCGCGAGCGTCCAGTTGTGCCGCGCTCGGGCGCTGGATCGGAAGCGAGATCAGCGTCTGCGGAGACGTCGTCAGGTGGAGGACGCGTGTTCATTCGATATATCGAAGCATGACGAAACGATATATCGAATTCGCGCTGCTCGCAAGCGCTGACGCACGCGAGATCGCCTGGGCCGTGCGCCTTCTCGTCCCGATGGGCCTCGCCCGGCCGGTCCAGCACCACGCCGTCGACCACCGTGCCCACGCTAAGCAGAGCAGGGACCAGTCGGCCCGGTGTCGAACGACACCAACGTCGACTTGCACCAAAGCCGGCCAGCACCGATGCCGAACGACCTCAACGGCCGATCGACACTAAGGCCGACTAACTCCGAATCCATGCTGCGCCGCGACTAGACAACGTAATTCTTCATAATTACGATGTAATTACTCCGACATTACGGGCATGGCCCGATGAGGCAGCCGCATGCGTCGACAGTGGGACACCCAGGCCGAGAGCCGGCGCCAGCGCTTGCAGCGCGCCGCCCCGCTTGCGCCGCAAGGGCGTGTGGTGGCGGCCAGCGATGTGGTGGCACTGCTGGAAGCGGTGATCGAACCCGGCGACCGCGTCTGCCTGGAAGGCAACAACCAGAAGCAGGCCGACTATCTGGCGCGCTGCCTCACCGAAGTGGACCCGGCGCGCGTGCACGACCTGCACATGGTGCAATCGGTGTTGTCGCTGCCTGCGCATCTGGACGTGTTCGAGCGCGGTATCGCCAAGCGGCTGGATTTTTCGTTCTCCGGTCCACAGGCCGCGCGCCTGGCCGGGCTGGTCGGCGAAGGCCGCATCGAGATCGGTGCCATCCACACCTACTTGGAACTGTTCGGCCGCTACTTCATCGACCTGACCCCGCGCATCGCGCTGGTCACCGCGCAGGCCGCCGACCGTCACGGCAATCTCTACACCGGCCCCAATACCGAAGACACCCCGGTGATCGTGGAAGCCACCGCATTCAAGAGCGGCATCGTGATTGCGCAGGTCAACGAGATCGTGGACACGCTGCCGCGCGTGGATATTCCCGCCGATTGGGTGGACTTCGTCACGCAGGCGCCCAAGCCCAACCATATCGAACCGCTGTTCACCCGCGACCCGGCACAGATCTCCGAGATCCAGGTGTTGATGGCGATGATGGCGATCAAGAGCATCTACGCCGAATACGGTGTCAACCGGCTCAACCATGGCATCGGCTTCGATACCGCCGCGATCGAATTGCTGTTGCCCACCTACGCCGAATCGCTCGGGCTGAAGGGCAAGATCTGCCGGCATTGGGCGCTCAATCCGCATCCGGCGCTGATTCCGGCAATCGAATCGGGCTTCGTCGAATCGGTGCATTCGTTTGGCTCGGAACTGGGCATGGAGCAGTACATCGCCGCGCGCCCGGACATCTTCTTTACCGGTGCCGACGGCAGCATGCGCTCCAATCGCGCGCTGTCGCAGACCGCCGGTTTGTATGCCTGCGACATGTTCATCGGCTCCACTTTGCAGATCGATCTGCAGGGCAATAGTTCCACCGCCACGCGCGACCGCATCGCCGGGTTCGGCGGCGCGCCCAACATGGGCTCGGACGCGCGCGGCCGCCGGCACGCCAGCGACGCCTGGCTCAAGGCCGGGCGCGAAGCCGCACGACCGGGCGAGATGCCGCGCGGACGCAAGCTGGTGGTGCAGATGGTGGAAACCTTCCGCGAGCACATGGCGCCGGCCTTCGTCGAAAAACTCGATGCCTGGGAACTGGCCGAGCGCGCCAACATGCCGCTGCCGCCGGTGATGATTTACGGCGACGACGTCAGCCATGTGCTGACCGAAGAAGGTATCGCCAACCTGCTGCTGTGCCGCACGCCGGAAGAGCGCGAGCAAGCGATTCGCGGCGTGTCTGGCTATACCGCCGTCGGCCTGGGCCGCGACAAGCGCGCGGTCGAAAATCTGCGCGATCGCGGCGTCATCAAACGGCCGGAAGACCTGGGGATTCGTCCACGCGATGCCACGCGCGACCTGCTCGCCGCGCGCACGGTCAAGGATCTGGTGCGCTGGTCCGGTGGGTTGTACGACCCGCCGAAACGTTTTCGCAATTGGTAGGGGCACAGCATGGAAACCCTGCGGTATCGCTTCGATGGCCAGCACGGCGCACGCGCCGGGTTGGAGCATGCGCTGGTCGGCGTGGTCGCCTCCGGCAATCTGGAAGTGCTGGTCGAGCGCGTGCCGCTGGACGGCGCGATGGAGATCGAGATCCTCACCGCCGCGCGCGGGTTCGGCGCGATCTGGCAAGCGGTGCTGGACGATTTTGCCGCACGCCATCCACTGCGCGATGTGCGCATCAGCATCAACGATGTCGGCGCCACGCCAGCGGTGGTGAGTTTGCGACTGGAGCAGGCGATGGATGTCTTGCAGGGAGCCGACGCATGAGCCGCCCCTTTCACCCCGTAGGAGCGCACCCGGGCGCGACGGGCGTTCCCGGTGACGCTTCGGTCGCGCCCAGGTGCGCTCCTACGCGAGCCATCGGGAGCCGCACATGAGCACCACCACTCATCTCGTAGGAGCGCGCCTGAGCGCGACAAGCTTTCTCGGTAACGCCCCGGTCGCGCACAAGTGCGCTCCTACGCATGTCGTCGGGAGATACGTATGAGCACCATCCCCATGGCCGAGCGCAGCTATTACGAAGCCGATGCGCGAGAGCGTATCGACGGCTTGCTGGACGCCGACAGCTTCCGCGAATTCGTCGGTCCACGTCGCCGCCTGATCAGCCCGCATCTGGCGCAACTCGACACGCCCGGCGCCTTCGATGACGGCATCGTCGTCGGCGAAGGCACGCTGCGTGGGCGCAACGTGTTGATCGCCGCGCAGCAAGGCGCCTTCATGGGCGGTGGCGTCGGCGAAGTACACGGCGCCAAGCTCACCGGCCTGCTCGAACGCGCAGCAAAAACGCAGCCGGCAGCGGTGCTGCTATTGCTCGACACCGGCGGCGTACGCCTGCACGAAGCCAACGCGGGCTTGATCGCGATTTCCGAAATCATGCGCGCCACGCTGAGCACACGTGCTGCCGGCGTGCCGGTACTGGCCTTGATCGGCAGCGGCAACGGCGCCTTCGGCGGCATGGGCATCGTGGCGCGCTGTTGCAGCGCGGTGATCATGTCCGAAGAAGGTCGCCTGTCGTTGTCCGGCCCGGACGTGATCGAGACCGTGCGCGGCGTGGAAGAGTTCGACGCGCGCGATCGCGCGCTGGTGTGGCGCGTCACCGGCGGTAAGCATCGCTATCTGCTCGGCGAGGCGCAGACGTTGGTCGCCGACCGTATCGCGGCATTCGCCGACGCGGCTGCCCATGCGCTGGACACACTTGCCGAGCCGGAAGGCGAGGCCGCATTGCAGGCACTGGAACTTGCGCAGCAGCAGTTGTCCAAACGCATCGACGCCTACGGCGATTGCCGCGATGGTCTGGAGATCTGGCAGCGCCAAGGCATCGTCGATGCGCAGCACCTGCCATTGCTGGACACCGAGGCCTTCCTCGCCGCCACTGCCGACCGGAGCATTCCATGGAACTGAGCCAACTGCTGGATCAGCTGTTTCCGCTCGGTCACGCCATCGCACGCAACGACGATGTGCTCACCGGCAACGCGATGACCGCTGCGGGCGAGGTCACCGTGATCGGCACCGCCAATAAACTGGAAGTCGGCGTGGACCACGCACTGGCGTTGGCCGCTACCGTGTTGGCGAGCACACGTGCACATCCGCAGCGGCCCATCGTGATGCTGGCCGACACCGCCGGGCAACGGCTCGCGCGCCGCGACGAACTGCTGGGGATCAACGGCTATTTCGCGCATCTGGCACGCGCGCTGGATCTTGCACGTACGCGCGGTGCGCGGCTGGTCACGTTGGTGTACGGCGAATCGGTCAGCGGCGGCTTCCTCTCGTTCGGCTTGATGGCCGACCATATCCACGCCTTGCCCGATGCACAGATCCGCGTGATGGATCTACGCGCCATGGCACGTGTGACCAAGCAATCGGTGGACACCTTGCAGGCGCTGAGCAAGAGCTCGCCGGTGTTCGCGCCGGGTGTGGAAAATTACGTGCGCATGGGCGCAGTGGAATCGTTGTGGGAGGGCGATCTGGCGCAGGCGCTGCCCGATGCATTGGCCACGCCCAGCGACGGCGACCAACGTCGTACGCTTGGCGCACAACGTGGCGGCCGTACCCTGGCGCGCGATGTCGCCGCCGCCGTGGCAGCAGGCGAGGCCTGAGCATGCCCGGCCGCCACGCACTGGTGTGGTTGCATCCCGACGCGCGCTGGCAGGCGTTGACGCCGGGTGCGCAACCGCGCCTGCAGCAGTGGTTCGCTGCCGGCCTGCCAGCGGTGGTGGCGCGTGGTGACGGCAGCGAAGCGCCCGGCACACTGCGGCTCGGCGTGCCGTTGCCGCCGAGCGAAGGCAAGCAGCGCCTTGCGTTAAGCGCCAGCAGTGTCGATATCGCACGCAGCACCGCACCGTTGCTGTTGGACGCAGTGATCGCCCACGCGCCCACCGACGCGCAGCCAGCGCTACAGGCCTTGCTGGTGCAGACCCGGGCCAATGCATTGCAGCCACGCGTGTTCGGCAGCTTTGCATGGCAGGCACTCACCGGGCTTGCGTATGTGCACGCGCAATCGGATCTGGACCTGTCGTGGTCGATCGAAACACCCGAACAAGCGCATGCGGTGGTGACGCTGCTGCAGCGCTGGGAACAACGCCATGGCCTGCGCGCCGATGGCGAATTACTGCTGGCCGACGACGGCACCGCCGTGAACTGGCGCGAATACGCTGGCAGCGCGCAGCAGGTGTTGGTGAAATCCAATCATGGCTGCCGGCTGGCGTCGCGCACCGCGCTGTTTCCTGTGTGGAGCGCGGCATGAGTGCGCTGGCGAAGGATGTTGCCGATACCAAAGCCGAGACCCCATGTACGCATGGCGATATTCAACATCGTGCATCGCTGCAGGGCGCATCGCGTCTCACCAGCGGCATGGCAAGTCCACTGGCGCACCGACTCGGCCGCCTTGCAGTGCTTGCCTTGCATGCAGAACTGGCCTGCGCACCAAAGCCTGGCCTGGTCACCCCGTTCGATACCGGTAGCCACACCGATATGGACGCGGCCACCTTTCTGCGCAGCCTGTTCGCTTTGCGCGGCTACTTTGTCGCCATCGCACAAGCCGGCATCGACAACGCCCCGTTCGCAAACTTGCGTCGGCTCGGCATCGATGCCGAAGCGGCGATGCTGCGCGCCACCGGCGGCATCAACACCCATCGCGGTGCGATTTTCAGCCTCGGCCTGCTCACTGCGCAGGCGGCGCGCTTGCGTGTCGCGCACGGGCGCTGCCCCACTGGTGAAGCGGTCTGCAACGCGGTGCAGGTGTGGGGCGATGCATTGCGGGCTGCGCCGCTGAATCCGCACAGCAATGGTCAGCGTATGCGTGCGCAGTATCAGGTCAGCGGTGTGCGCGAGCAGGCCGCAGCCGGCTACCCGCTGTTACGCGAAGTCGCGCTGCCGTGCCTGCGCGCTGCGTTGCACAGCGGCGCCACGCCGGAAGCGGCGTTGGCGCAGACGTTGATGCAGTTGGTCAGCGAAGTGGACGATCTGAATCTACTGCATCGTGGTGGTCAGGAAGGGCTGGCTTACGCAAAAGCGCAAGCACATGCCTTCCTCACCGACGGCGGCATCGCGCAACCGCAGTGGCGCGATTGTTTGAACGCCATCGGTAAGCAATTCGTCGCCCGTCGCCTGAGCCCGGGCGGCAGCGCCGATCTGCTGGCCTGCGCCTGGTTTCTGCATGTGCAGGAAAGCGCATGACGCTCGCCGTGCTCTGCCCGGGCCAAGGCGGCCAACACGCCGAGATGTTTGCGCGTGTCGCCGATGCACCCGCTGCGGCCAGCGTACTCGCTGCTGCGACCAAGCTGCTTGGTGCATCTGCGCAAACGCTGGCCGCAGACCCAAGCCGTTACGTCAATGCCATTGCACAACCACTGGTGTGTGCCGGTACGCTGGCGCAATGGCAGGTGTTGCGTACGCAACTGCCCACACCGTTGCTGGTACTCGGCTACAGCGTCGGCGAGCTCGCCGCGCATGCGGTGGCTGGCAGCATGGACAGTGAAACCTGCCTGCAGCTGGCCGGCACCCGCGCACGCCTGATGGACGCGGCCAGCCCGGACAATGCCGGGTTGATGGCGGTGGTCGGCCTGCCACTGCGCGCGCTCGAAACGCTGTGTCAGACCCATGGTGCGGCCCTGGCCATCATCAACGGCGACGACCACGCCGTGCTCGGTGGCCCGCACGCTGCGCTGCAGGCACTCGGCGACGCTGCGCAGGCGCAAGGCGCGCGCATCACGCTGCTGCCGGTCAGCGTGCCGGCGCATACGCCGTGGTTGCGCGCGGCCGCCGACGCATTTGCCATTGCATTGAAAACCGCAGGAATCACTGCGCCCAAGCTACGCGTGCTTGCCGGTATCGACGCACGTGCCGTCACCACGCAGGCCTTGGTGATCGACACACTTGCCGCACAGCTTGCGCAGACCGTGCGCTGGTACGACGTGCTGGTGCAGGCCGCAGAACGCGGCGCACGCGTGTTTCTCGAACTGGGGCCAGGCAGCGCATTGGCGCGCATGGCGCGGGAGGTATTGCCGGACTGCGAGGCGCGGTCGGTGGACGAATTCAACAGCACCCAAGGTGTTGTCGAGTGGGTCAACGCCGCGTGCGAGCGCGCGGCATGAGGTAACGCTAGGAGAAGCCAGCAATGCATAGCGAGCAGGCAACCGCCTGGCAGCTGCGCATCAGTGGTGTTGGCCGCTCCTGGTGTCTGACAGGACGTGACCCTTGGGTGGCGGGTGGCCATCCGTGCTGTACGCGTATCAGGTGTCTGGGAGGGCGCATGACCCCGCAAATTGCAACGATTCTTGGCTTGGTGATCATGTTCATCGTCGCCACCGCATTGCCCATCAACATGGGTGCGGTGGCCTTCGCGCTGGCCTTCATCATCGGCGGCGTGTGGGTGGGGCTGGACGGCAAGGAGGTACTGGCCGGCTTTCCGGGCGACCTGTTCCTGACCCTGGTCGGCATCACCTATCTGTTCGCCATCGCGCAGAAGAACGGCACCATCGATCTGCTGGTGCACTGGGCGGTACGCGCGGTGCGCGGGCGCATCGTGGCGATCCCGTGGGTGATGTTCGTCATCACCGGCCTGCTCACTGCCTTCGGTGCGCTCGGGCCGGCGGCGGTGGCCATCATCGGCCCGGTGGCGCTGCGCTTCGCCAAGCAGTACCGCATCAATCCCTTGATGATGGGCCTGCTGGTGATCCATGGCGCGCAGGGCGGCGGGTTTTCGCCGATCAGCGTGTATGGCGGCATCACCAACAAGGTGGTCGAAAAGGCCGGGTTGGACGTCACCGAGATGGCGGTGTTCCTCACCAGTCTTGGTTTCAACCTGATGATGGCGATCATCTGCTTCTGCGCCTTCGGCGGGCTCAAGCTGATGCGTCGGCAAGAGGTGTCGCTGGCGGATGCGCAATACGTGCCAGTGGCCGATGACCAGGCCTCCAAACGCCCATTTGCGATCGAAGGGCATGGCTCCCTGGTTGCCGCTGGCGGCGGTACCTTGTCGACCAATCCGCTGGCGCTGGAGGCTGTTGCCATCACCCGCGATCGCTTGATCACGCTGGTGGGCTTGCTGGGTCTGGGTGTCGCGGCGCTGATCTACAACCTCAATGTCGGCCTGGTGTCGATCACCGTTGCTGTGGTCCTTGCATTGATCTCGCCCAGCGCGCAGAAAGGCGCAGTGGATGGCATCAGCTGGTCCACGGTGTTGTTGATCAGCGGCGTGGTCACCTACGTCGCAGTGCTGGAAAAGGCCGGCGCGGTGGATTACATCGGCACCGGTGTCTCGCAGATCGGCATGCCGTTGCTGGGTGCGCTGCTGGTCTGTTATGTCGGCGGCATCGTGTCTGCGTTCGCCTCGTCGGCGGCGGTGCTGGGCGCCACCATTCCGCTGGCGGTACCGTTCCTGATGCAGGGCCAGTTGGGTGCGGCCGGGGTGATCTGCGCGCTCGCGGTGTCCTCCACCATCGTCGATGTCAGCTCGTTCTCCACCAACGGCGCGCTGGTGGTGGCTTCGGCGGCGAAAGAGGAGCGCGACGCGCTGTTCCGCCGCTTCCTGGTCTACAGCGGGCTGGTGGTGTTGTTGGGGCCACTGACCGCGTGGCTGCTGTTCGTGGTGCCGGGCTGGCTGTGAGCCGGCACGCGCACAGCGGCGGAGTGGGGCGCCCCCGTAGAATGGGCGCCCTCGCTCCGACGCTAACGACCTGCCCGCCATGACCCTCGCCCCTGATTCGCGCACCGCCAAAAAGCGCGTACCGCTGTACGAGGAAGTGGCCGAGCGCCTGCGCCAGAAGATCTACGACTACGCGTTGCCACCGGGCGAGTGGATCGACGAGCCGGCGCTGGCCGAAGAACTCGGCATCAGCCGCACGCCCTTGCGCGAAAGCCTCAAGCTGCTCGCCGCCGAAGGCCTGGTGCAACTGGACGCCGGCCGTGGCAGCCGGGTCACGCGGCTGACGCTGGAAGATCTCAACCAGCTGTTCCCGGTGATGGCCATGCTCGAAGGCCGCTGCGCCCACGATGCAGTCAAGCGCATCGATGCGGCCGGCGTGCAGCGGTTGGAAGAGCTGCACGCGGCGATGGAAACCGCCGCCGCCGCTGGCGACCTGGCCGAGTACTACCGCAACAATTATCTGATCCACGAAACCGTGCAGCAGTACGCCGGCAATCCGTGGTTGATCCGTGTCACCCACGATCTGCACCGCATCTTGAAGATGCATCGCGGCCGTCAGCTGTTGACCCCGGGGCGCATGGCGCAGTCGTTGGCCGAGCATCGTGCATTGATGGAGTGCGTGCGGCGCGGCGATGCCGAAGGTGCAGAGCGCACGATGCACGGGCATCTGTTGAGTCAGGGGCAGGCCTTGGCGGCGTATGTGGCAGCGGGCGGAATGTTGAACGTGCCTGCACCGTTACCGCGGGTGGGTGGTGTGTAGAGACGCCGTGGCGAACCGCTTAAAGCAGCTGGCTTGACCCCAGGGGCGCCTGACGCTCGTACCCTTCTCCCACCGGGAGAAGGTGCCCGAAGGGCGGATGAGGGTACGTCCGCACGTAGCGGCGGGAAGCTCTTGCTCTTGCGAATCCCAAATCCCAAATCCCAAATCCCAGCCATTGAAAAACCGGGCTACTGCACACCCAACCCAAGCAACCCGTCCACACGTTCAATCAACTGCGTCCCAGCCAACCCGGCAAACACCTCCGGGTGCGCATAGCCCCACGCAACGGCAGCAAACGGCAACCCCACCACTTGCGCCGCTTCCCAGTCGGCAACTTGGTCGCCCACATACACCGCCTGCGTCGCGCCATACCCGGTGGCGCGCAACACACGACGCAAGGCGCGTTGCTTGCCCAGCAGATGCGCACCACCGTCGATCACGGCGAACTTCGCACTCAACTCCGCTCCTAACGCGCGTTGCACATTCTCCACCGAGTTGGACGACACCACCGCCAGGCGCGTGCCGCTGGCATGCAGCGTCTCTACTACGTCGGCAATGCCGGCAAACAACGCCATCGGCGGTGCGGCGCGCATCAGGCGGATAAAGTCGGCGGCCACCAGCGGCACGCGCCAGGCACGCAGCCCGGAGGCCTTCAACAGCTCCCGCGTACTCAGCCGGCGAGCATCCTCCACCTCGTGCGCTTGTGCCGCACGGAACCCGTGCCGCTCGGCCAGCACGCGCTGCGTGCTCAAAAAGAAGCCGAACGAGTCGGCCAGGGTGCCGTCGAAATCGAAAATGATCAGTGCGGGCATTGCAACGCAAGTATCAGGGCGTCATAGCCTACCCAATGCCGCTGACGCGCCATGCGCACACACGGCACTACATGTGCGCGCAGGCGATGAAATTTAAAGCGGCTAACAAAACGACTGTGCTCACCGTCAGGCGCGAGCCGCCAGTGTTCGGAATCGGCATGTACCACTCGTACACTCCGGTTCTGAGCGCGCCATCCACGCCCGCCTGACCACTGCTCGCTACAGTTTTGTTAGCCGCTCTTACGCTTCGGCAAAGTGCGGCTGGATCGGGTTGTCGCCGTCGGCGTGCTGTTCGATGACTTTGCGCTGCATCGCGGCCAGATACGCATCCAGCTCTTCGGTGGAGGCGAACACATCGCTCAGCGGCACCGCCTTGACCATGTCGAAGACCTTGCGGATCTGCGGTTGCGGGTTGGTCACCAGCAGCTTGCCCTGGCGCGTTGCCAGGGTCTTGCGGGCCTTGAAGATGACGCGGATGCCGGCGCTGGAAATGTATTCCAGTGCGGTCAGGTCCAGCACCAGGGTGACGATGGTGGTGCCCAGCAGTGGCGACAGCGCCGCCTCAAGGTCCAGATAGGTATGCGTGTCCAGGCGCCCGGTCAGGATGACGCGTTGACGGGTGTCTTGCGCCGGATCGATGTGGATGGCGAGCGTGGTCATGACATGGTCTCGGGGACAGGGGCATACGGGTGAAGCAGGGTGACGCGTACCACGTTGTATGCGCCATCGCGGCGGTAGGCGATGTGATCGGCGAATTGATTGACCAGAAACAGGCCCAAACCGCCAATCGCGCGCGCATCCAGATCGGCGTCCAGATCGGGGGCGGGCACGGCGCAAGGATCGAAGGCGTCGCCGGGGTCGCGCAACTCCAGCACCAGGGCCTGCGCGTCCACCTGCAATTGCACACGCAGCGGTTGTTCGTCGCCTTGACCGTGCAGCAGTGCGTTGCAGCCAAGCTCTTCCACGATCAGCCGCACCTGGCCGATACGCTCGGGATGCAGGCCTTCACGTATCAGCGAGTGTTCCAGCGCGTTGCTGACATAAGCCAGATCGTCCAGCGACGGGGCGATGGCCAGCTCGAGCATCATGGTGTGGTTGCCTCCCCGGCGGCATTCGGCTCAGCATGCTCCTGGCGCAGCCGGATCGCCAGCAGCGTGATGTCGTCGTACGCATCGGCCTGGCCGGTGAAGCCGGCAATGTCGTCTATGACCGCCTTGCACTGTGCCGCCGCGCTACGGCGCGGGTGCAGCGCGGCCAGCAGCCGCTCCAGCCCGTAGCTGGCGCCGTGTTCGTCCATCGCCTCGGTCACGCCATCGGTATACCCCAGCAGGGTCTGCCCGGCGCTCATGCGGCCCTGCAGCACCGGGTAGGCCAGCTGCGGTTCGATGCCCAGCGGCGCACCGGTTTCCAGCGGCAACGGCCGCACCGTGCCATCCAGGTCGATCAACAGCGGCGGCTCGTGCCCGGCGCTGGCCAGCCAGTATTCGCCGCTCACCACATTGATCACCCCGCACAGCACGGTGGCGAACATGCACGGCTCGTTGTTCTCGGCCAGCCGCGTGGAGGCGGCGATCAAAATGGCGTCCGGGCGCGTGTGCCGGCGCGCGGCGATTTCCAGCACGCTCACCGCGCGCGCCATGAACAAGGCCGCCGGCACGCCCTTGTCGGAGACATCGCCCACCACAAACCACAACAGCCCCGGCTCGGTCTCGATGAAGTGGTAAAAATCGCCGCCCACCGCCTTGGCCGGTTCCAGCCAGGCGCAGGTTTCCAGATGCGAGTTGGCGCGGTCGAAGGTACGCCCGGACGGCAGCATCGCCTGCTGGATCTCGCGCGCAATCTGCAGCTCGCTGTACATGCGCTCGCGCGCAGAGGTCATCTCGCCGATCTGCGCGATATGGTCGCGGATCGCACCGCGCGCACTGTCGAACGCACGCGCCATCACGCCCACTTCGTCATCGCGCTCGATATGCCGCAGCGGGTACTCGAATTCGCCACGACGAAAATGCTCGGCGGTATCGGTCAATTCCTCGATCGGCCGCGTCAAGGTGCGCGTGATCAGCCCCATCAACCACCACCACACTGCCGCGCCCAGCAACGCCGCCAACGCCACCCATGCGGCCAGCCAGTTCAGGCCGGCCAGCACGTAGTTTTCCGATGCGGACAGCACGAAGGTCCAGCCGCTGCGCCCCACCGCCGCGCTATGGGTCAGAAAGCGCTCGCCATCGGGCGCGGTGTGCGAAAACGAAATTGGTTGGCCCGCCGCCACTGCACGCTGCAGCGGCGCCAGATCCGGGCGCGAACGCGCCACGTAGGTAGCGAGCGTGTCATGCAGATTGAGCGCAGGGTCGGGGCTGAACATCACCATCCCCTCCGGCGACAACAGCATCGGCCGGATGCTGATGTCGTGCGGCAGCTGGTCGATGATGGCGCGCAGATGTTGCAGCGGCAGATCCACGCTCACCATGCCCACCGGCGCCGCATCCACGGCATCGCCCGGCCGACGCAGCGGCAGGTTGTAACTGGTGTACAACTCGCCGCCGCCATTGGTGTTGATATATGGCTCGGACCACCATGCACGCCCTTCGCGCTGGGTGCGCAGATACCACGGCATCGCGCGGTAGTCGTCGCCGAGCTCCTGCACCGATTTTTCCAGCACGCGCGTGCCCTCGCGATGCACGTACCAGACAAACCCGGTATCGCCGGCTTTTTGCGTGCGCGGTTCGATGATCAAACGCGCCGCGCCGATATCCGGGTCGCCACTGAGCGTGGCCAGCAGCAACGCACGCAGATTGAACGGCTGCAGCCCCACCGCACCACTGCTGGCGGCCAATGTGCGGCCGCTCACCTGCACCGAATCCAGCATCGCCGCCAGGCTACGCGCGGTCTGCTCGGTCAAGCCATCCACTTCGGTGCGCGCCGCCTCCACCAATTCGGCACGTGCGCCCAGATAAAACACCGTGCCCAGGACCGCCAGCAGCAGTACCAGCACTGCGGTGGCGGCCAGCAACACGCGCATGCGCAGGCTGCGCCGCCAGTGCACGCGTGGGGTGACGGCCACGTTGTCGGCTGGCGATGTGAACCCCGTGGCGATAACGCGCTCCCCCTAGCTGACAGGTCGAATCATGGCAGCTTTCCGGCGGGCAACAACTGCCTCACGTCAGCTGCCGTAAATTGACCCCACCGGCTCAAGCGGACTAGATTGAGCCCCCTTATCGCCATGGAGGCCGGCCTTGCGCCTGATTCTCACACCGAGCCTGCTGGCCCTTTTGCTTACGGCCTGTAACGCCCCGGAGACCAGCATGACCCAGACCACATCCCCCGCAACCGAGGCCACTGCAGAAGCCGACGTGGAGGCGGGCGGTCGCGGCCTTGCCAAATTGAATCCCAGCCCGCGCAAGGCCTTCGAGGTCACGCTCACCCTCGACAAGGCGCCCGGTGCCTTCGGCCTGGTCCAGGGTGCGGCGCAATACGACGTCAGCAACGAAGCCGAATGCGGCAAGATCCAGGCCGAGACCGGTACCGCCGGGCGCATCACCAGCCAGGAAGACTTCGCGCTCAAGAAGATCTCCGACACCGAATACCGCGGCACCGTCTATCTGGACCTGATGCAGGACGAGGACTATTACGGCCGCGGCGTCTGCCATTGGGAATTCAGCGGTGCCAGCGTGCTGCTCAAGGCCACCGGTGCCGAAGAAGAGACGCGCTTTTTGTCGTTTATCGAAGGCAAGACGGTGACTGCGCAGCAGGCTTCGACCAAGTATTACTGGAGTGAGCGCTATCCGCGTTCGGGCATGAGCGATTTTCCAGACATGGGCGAGCTTGATACCGAAAAGTTCAAGCCTGAGATTCGCGACAAGCTGTTCACCATCACATTGGCTGCCAAGGAAGCGACGCCATGACCATCCCTTCACAGCAATACGCTGATCTGTCCAACGATATTTACGAGGACCGTGCGGTAGGGCGGCGTGCTCCGGATCAGAAAGAACTGTTTGAAACCGGTGGAGAGAAATACGCTGTCCTGGAGCATGTCAACAACAAAGCTACCGGCTATCAGGGCACCATCTATCGCCGTGAAAGCACCGGTGAGATCGTGGTCTCGCATCGCGGTACCGAGGGCAAGCTCGACGACATCCTCACCGATGGGGCGATGGTGCGGAGCCGGCATAATCCGCAAGCCGACGATGCGTTGACCTTGACAAAGCATGCGCTGGACTACGCAAAAGAATACGGGGAGCAGAACGGTCGTACGCCAGCAGTGACCGTCACCGGCCACTCCCTTGGCGGCGCACTCGCGCAGATCTCCGCACATCACTACGATCTCAAAGGCGAGACCTTTAACTCGTATGGCGCGGCCAGCCTGTCCTACCGTATTCCGGAAGGCGGTAACAGCGTGGTGAATCATGTAATGGCGTCCGATCCCGTGAGTGCGGCATCCCCGCACTTTGGCCAGGTGCGCATCTACGCAAAGCCTGATGAGATCAGCACGCTGAACCACGCCGGCTACAGCAACAGTAGGGCCAATTTCCTGATTCCCGATTCACCGGTTGTCGCAGCCGGTGCATCGCTGGGCGCGCATAAGCTCGGCAACTTTCTGAACGAAGGTTCCGTCCTTAGCGATCCGAATGCACGCACGCTTGCCGAAACGAACAAGCGCATGATCAACGAGTACCGCACCGATCTGGATCAGATCCGCGCCGGCATCACCGTGATCAGCCGCAGCAACCTCGGCCTAGGCAAGGACGTCATAGACGCCATCCGTGGCCCGCTCGCCCCGGGCGAGCCCGCCAAGCGCGACGCGCGCGAGCATGGCAACGACCACACCTCGCTGCGCATCGATCAGCCCGGGCACGTGGGCAATAGCCTGTTCCAGGATGCGCAACGTGGCGTGCACGCGCAGGACGCACGCGCCGGGCGCAGCCCGGATCAGCAGAGCGCGCAGTTATCCGGCTCGCTCGCCTCGGAGATGCATGCCGCCGGCGGCCAGCGCATCGACGCGGTGATGATGAGCCCGGATGCGGCGCGCACCTTTGCCGTGCAGGGCCGCGTGGACGACCCCGCGCAGCTGCGCGTCAGCGTGGAGACGATGACCGCCATCAATACCCCGCTGGAACAGAGCAGCCAGCGCGTTGCAGAAAATGCCGCACGTCAGTCCGTGGCATTGGAACAACAGCAGTCGCAGACCCAGCAGCAACAGCAGGGCGCCCGCGCGATGAGTTGAGTGCGGTCATGCGTTAGCGGCCCGGTGGCGTTCATTCGCTTAACCAGCCTCCGTGACGCAGTGCCGCTTCAACCTGCGACTGCTTCCATCGCACGTTGCACCAAAAACGCCGGCTTGCCCGGCGTTTTTTGTTTGATCGCTACCGATCCTGCAGCGAGAGTTCGTTGAGTGCGTCAAACAGGCAGGGCATCAGGAGTTGCGCTTCTAGCAGCGTGCCCAATTGCCGGCAGGCCTGTAGCGCGTTGCCGCGTCTGATCAGGCCCAGGTCCATTGCGGTCGCAGACGGTCGGCCATGCATGTCGTTGCGGCGACAGATCGCGAGGATCAGCTGCCTCGCGCAGTACCGCGCTGTTTTTCTGTTGCACCCGCACAACATCGTGCTGGCGAAAATAGTGCCAGTTCGCTGGCGCAAGGTTTTTTCCGCCGCGAACTATGCCGCAATCGCCCAGCACCTATAGCGAGCGCAACCGCGTTGCAGTGCCGTGTTTGAATCGCCACCGTTTCGCAGCGTGCGTGGCATCGCGGCATTGCCCGCATCGCCGCACAGCACGCCTCGAGATTCAGGGGGATCAGGCAAGGCGCCGCGTGGCGCGACATCCATCGATCAAGGGAGAGGGTTTCATGAGCATGTTTCGTAAGGGCTATAGCCGCTTGCTGCTGGTACTGCTGGCGTGCATCTTCAGCGCCGGCGCAGGCGCGCAAGGCATCGCCAAGGGCGCCGACGTCAGCTGGCTCAACCAGCAGGCCGCGGCCAACCCGCCGCAGGTGTTTCGCGATGCGGCCGGCAACACCACCGACTTCATCAAGCTGTTCAAGGACGTCGGCGGTAACGCAGTGCGCCTGCGCGTGTGGGTCAACCCGTCCGGCGGCTGGAACGATGGCCGCGACACCCTGGACAAGGCCAAGCGCGCCGCTGCGCAGGGCATGCGCATCATGATCGACTTCCACTACAGCGACAGCTGGGCCGACCCCGGCAAGCAGACCAAGCCGGCCGCCTGGGCGGGCCACTCCGTCGCCCAGCTCAATACCGACGTCTACAGCCACACCCAGGGCATCCTCAGGTACCTCAAGGACAACGGCATCACCGTCAGCTGGGTGCAGGTGGGCAACGAGATCAACAGCGGCATGCTGTGGAACGAGGGCAAGACGCCCAACTTCGCCAACCTGGGCCAGTTCATCAACAGCGGCTACAACGCCACCAAGGCGGTGTACCCCAACGCCAAGGTCATCGTGCATCTGGCCAACGGCTACGACAACGCCAACTTCCGCTGGTTCTTCGACAACCTGCGCTCGGCTGGCGGCAAGTGGGACGTCATCGGCATGTCGCATTACCCGCCGGTGGGCAGCTGGCAGGACTACAACAACCGTCTGGACACCAACATGCGCGACATGATCTCCCGCTACGGCAGCGACGTGGTCGTGGCCGAGGTCGGCATGGACTGGCAGCAGGCCGCCACCACCCGCGCCATGCTCACCAACCTGCTCAGCCGCAGCAACGCCATCGGCTCGCGCGTGCTCGGTGTGTTCTATTGGGAGCCCAACGCCTACCCCGGCTGGCAGGGCTACACCATGGGCGCGGTCAACAACAACGGCCAGCTGACCGAAGCGCTGCAGGCGTTCTGACCGGCTGCGCCACGCAACCGGGCACCATCGACCGCCCCCGTAGGAGCGCACCCGGGCGCGACGGGCTTTACCGGTAACGCCACTCGCGCCCAGGTGCGCTCCTACGGTGCATGCACATCGGCCCATTCCGCGCCGAGCCGCTGGCGCTGGCGCTCGGCAATCGCCCGCCAGCGGCCCTTATCCTTTGGTCGTACACCGGCAGCGCCCGCATGCGTGGCATCCGCCACCAACGCATTCACCGCACAACACCATCCCATTCCATACGCACCCGTAGCGAGGAATGGCAACAGGTGCGTGCGGTACACTTGGGGGTTCACGAATTCACGATGTCGACACACCCGCGGGGTGTGTCCCCCCGGGAGCGCTAATGAACTGGTTGAACGAAGTGCTGCACAACGATCCGAACCCGCTTGAGACGCAGGAGTGGCTCGAATCGATCAAGGCCGTCATCGATGTAGAAGGTCCTGAGCGCGCCCATCAGCTGCTGGAAGGCATGGTCGAACAGACCCGCCGCGCCGGCGCTTACCTGCCGTTCTCGCCCACCACCGAGTACGTCAACACCATCGCACCGGCCAACGAGGCCAAGAACCCCGGCGACTCCGCGCTGGAGTGGAAGATCCGCTCGATCATCCGCTGGAACGCCATGGCCACCGTCGTGCGGGCCAACCGCAAGCCCGGCGACCTGGGCGGCCACATCGCCTCGTTCGCCTCCAGCGCCACGCTCTACGACGTGGGCTTCAACCACTTCTGGCGCGCGCCCTCGGACAACCACCCGGGCGACCTGCTGTTCATCCAGGGCCACAGCGCCCCGGGCATCTACGCCCGCGCCTTCCTCGAAGGCCGCATCAGCGAAGCCCAGCTGGACAACTTCCGCATGGAAGTGGACGGCCAGGGCATCTCGTCCTACCCGCACCCGTGGCTGATGCCCGAGTTCTGGCAGACCCCCACCGTGTCGATGGGCCTGGGCCCGCTGGCCGCCATCTACCAGGCGCAGTTCATGCGCTACCTGGAAAACCGCGGCCTGATCGAGAAGTCCGACCGCAAGGTGTGGTGCTTCATCGGCGACGGCGAGTCGGACGAGCCAGAAACCCTCGGCGCCATTGCGCTGGCCGGCCGCGAAGGCCTGGACAACCTCATCTTCGTGGTCAACTGCAACCTGCAACGCCTGGACGGCCCGGTGCGCGGCAACGGCAAGATCATCCAGGAACTGGAAGGCGTGTTCCGTGGCGGCGGCTGGAATGTCATCAAGCTGCTCTGGGGCGGCTACTGGGACGCCCTGCTGGCCAAGGACACCGACGGCGTCCTCAAGAAGCTGATGATGGAAACCGTCGACGGCGAATACCAGAACTGCAAGGCCTTCGGCGGCGCTTACACGCGCGCCAACTTCTTCGGCAAGTACCCGGAGACCGCGGCCATGGTCGCCGGCCTCTCCGACGACGACATCTGGCGCCTCAACCGTGGCGGCCACGACCCGCACAAGGTGTATGCCGCCTACAACCAGGCCGTGAACACCACCGGCATGCCCACCGTGATCCTGGCCAAGACGGTCAAGGGCTACGGCATGGGCTCGGCCGGTGAGGCGCTCAACCCCACCCACCAGACCAAGAAGCTGGACGACGCGGCGGTCAAGCACTTCCGCGACCGCTTCAACATCCCGGTCACCGACGCCCAGCTGGAAGACGGCCAGGTGCCGTTCTACCACCCCGGCGAAGACTCCCCGGAAGTGCAGTACCTGAAAGAACGCCGCAACGTGCTGGGCGGCTTCCTGCCCTCACGCCGTCCCAAGGCCAGCAAGTCGTTCGTGGCGCCGACGCTCGACAAGTTCGAGCGCCTGCTCAAGGACAGCGGCGAGCGCAGCTATTCCACCACCATGTCGTTTGTGCAGAGCCTCAACATCGCCCTGCGCGACAAGGAACTGGGCCCGCGCATCGTGCCGATCGTGGCCGATGAGGCGCGCACCTTCGGCATGGAAGGCATGTTCCGCCAGATCGGCATCTATGCCCCGTTCGGCCAGAAGTACAAGCCGGTCGATGCCGACCAGCTGATGTACTACCGCGAAGACCAGACCGGCCAGGTGCTGCAGCAGGGCATCAGCGAGCCGGGCGCCATCGCCTCGTGGATGGCCGCCGGCACCAGCTACTCGGTCTCCGACGTGCCGATGCTGCCGTTCTACATCTACTACTCCATGTTCGGCTTCCAGCGCGTGGGTGACATCGCCTGGCAGGCAGCGGACATGCGTACGCGTGGCTTCCTGCTCGGCGGCACCGCCGGCCGCACCACGCTCAACGGCGAAGGCCTGCAGCACGAAGATGGCTTCAGCCAGGTCATCGCCGGCTCCATCCCGAATGTGCGTAGCTATGACCCGACCTTCGGCTTCGAAGTCACCGTCATCATGCAGCACGGCATGAAGGCGATGATGGAAGACCAGATCGACGAGTACTACTACATCACCCTGATGAACGAGAACTACGCCCACCCCGGCATGCCGGACGGCGCAGCCGAGGGCATCATCAAGGGCATGTACCTGCTCAAGGACGCCGGCAAGCCCAAGAAGGGCGAACTGCGCGTGCAGCTGCTGGGCAGCGGCACCATCCTGCGCGAGGCCATCGCCGCAGCCGAGCTGCTGGACAAGGACTTCGGCGTCACCGCCGACATCTGGTCCTGCCCCAGCTTCAACGAAGTGCGCCGCGACGGCTTCGCCGCCGAACGCTGGAACCGCCTGCACCCGGAGGCCGAACAGCGCAAGCCTTACGTCACCCAGCTGCTGGAAGGCCGCCAGGGCCCGGCAATCGCCGCAACGGATTACGTGCGCCTGTTCGCCGACCAGATCCGCGCCTTCGTCCCGATGACCTACAGCGTGCTCGGCACGGATGGGTTCGGTCGCTCGGACACGCGTGCGAATCTGCGTCGGTTCTTTGAGGTGGATCGCTACTACATCGCGCATGCGGCGATTGCCGCGCTGGCGAAGGATGGCAAGATGACGGGTAAGGATGTGGCCCGGGCGATCAAGCAGTACAAGATTGATCCTGAGAAGGCGAATCCTGTAGGGGTTTGATTTTTCTTGGGAATTTTGACAATTTAAAAGGCGACCGAAGGGTCGCCTTTTTGCAGCTTAGGTAGACATAAATGATATCTGGGATGGGGCTGAATAATATCCGTGCTTTGCGCAATTCAGGGCACATACCTGTCAAAAAATAAATATCCTAGTCGGCATGAATAGTTCTGGGAAAAGTACGTTGATTCGTATATTCCCGTTATTAAAGCAAAGTGTTGAAGTGAGAACTAAAGGCCCAATTTTATGGTACGGACGCCTTGTCGACTTCGGGAGTCTTAAGCAAGTGAGAAGTGAGGGGGGAGGATGTGCCAGTTTCCCTATCATTCGATTTGGATGTAAGTAGTAAGTTGCGTCGTGCGCAGAAAGTTTTGTTAAAGGATACAGTCGCGACTCATAGGTTGAGTCGCAACATAAGAATTATTTTGGAATTGGATAGCACTAAAAATGAAGCTGGTAGGGTTTCGAAAGTAAGTTTGGGGATTGGTCGTGATAATGTCTCGATTATCTACAGCGCCAATAAGGCGGTAAAGAAAATTGTTATAAATGACGAGTCGTTCGAGGTTGCGGTAGATCAATTTTGGTACGGGGATGTCGAGTCAAAAATACCAAGACTGATATTCCTTTCCAGGGAGGAGGGTGAGGGCGGGGCTTTTTTATTGAGGATCGATCTTGGATTTTAGGTTTAATTGTAAGTCAATTGAGACTTATGGCGCACGGTAATACTTCAACCGCTACTCTTCGATTAGTGGCTAAAGAGTTGGCATATGCGCCAGCTGTGGAATTTAAGAGACAATTTTCTGGATTAACTACTGCTCCAGAAAGTCTCAAAAATGATTTGGCTTTAAGAAATGCTAATGGCCCCTCCTTAACAAAGCTTCGCTCACTATTGCTTCTCCATGCGCTACCCGAAATAGTTAAGGAGGTAGGCGATGATTTTGAGCGGTTTGCAAAGGGGGTGAAATATATCGAGCCAGTAAGAGCCTCGGTAGAGCGTTATTACCGATTGCAAGATCTTGCTGTTGATGAGATTGACTCAAGTGGTGCTAATACAGCTATGTACCTTCATTCGCTTGATATGCGCGATAAAGAAGACCTCAAGCAATGGATGAAGTCAAATCTCGGATTTTTTGCTTACACGCAGATCGCTGGCGGAAATGTAGAAATTAAAGTGGTGATTGGAAGTGACGCAGTTGGCAGGAACGTAACTGACCTAGGATTTGGCTACTCCCAAGTTCTCCCAGTAGTTCTACAGCTATGGCATTCCTGCATCAAAAGATCTTCGCATGAAAATTCGGCGGCTAGTATAATTGCGATTGAACAGCCCGAGTTGCATCTTCATCCGCGCTATCAAGCGCTTCTTTCGGATGTATTTGCTGGTGTTTCTCATGCTTTAGATAGACAATCACGACGGGTTCCAATTTTCGTGGAAACTCATAGCGAGCACATCGTGAATCGACTCGGTGCCCTCATTGCTAGTGAAGTTATCGATGCGGACGATGTTCAGATAATCCTCTTTGACAACTCAACGGGCGTCTCAAAGGTCAAGTGCGTCAGCTTCGATGATAGCGGTGTACTTGCTGAATCCTGGCCGTTAGGTTTTTTGTGCCGGAGGATTAATGTTTTTCTGGATAACTGATGGGGATGCTGTAAATTTCGCGAATTTTATAGAAAGTCTCGATAATTTAGGGGAAGCGGGTTTTGCCCGCAGGCATTTGATACTTGGCGAAAGAGGTGTAATATCAAAGATATTGCAGGTGCAAGGCCTCTCAAGAAAATCTTCAGCTTATTTTAAATCGGTTTTGGCTAAATATTCTCAAGTCGCTGTGCTTGGTAAATTGCTAAAGAAAATAAATATTGTGCCCGATTCGATAGCTTGTCATCAGCAAGGAATTGATTGGGTTGTTCCGTTATCATCTTTTAGTGATACTAATTTGCTTGAATCAACTATCTTAGTTGTGGAGCATATGTATGATTATCAAGTTATCTTATTTTTAGCTCAAATCCACCTCAGAGAAAAAGGTATCTTTGGGATGGGGGGCTTAGGTTTACCCCGGTTTCTGGTGGAGGGGTGGCACTTCGCTTACATTAGTCGTCCATCAGCGAAATTCGAGTTCCTTAGGGCTCTGTGTCGTAGACTCGGATCGCCCTCACGTGCATGGTGCGCTTGGTAGTACTGCAAAAAGCTGCAGAAAGAGTTTTTCAAATAGTTGGCGTTGGTCTCTTCATATTTTAAATGCAAGGGAGCTGGAGAACGTAGTTCCGCCCGAATTATATGCCCAGAGCGATGTAGGTGATAGAATTGTGCGGCGCGAACTTTATAATGAAAAAATTGGCCTCTGCACGGATTTATGGACATAAAAAGGGTGATAGGCTGTGTAGATTCCGCAATCTTAATATTGGCGATAAGTCCCACGAAGCAACTCATTCGGCTTTGTCGGCTGTTTCATGGGACTCGATATGTGCGAATCTAGGCTGCAGTGATGAAAAGTGTACAATGTGCGAGCCTGATGACGGGCTATTAGCTAGGTTTTCATCGAAGTTGGATAATCACAAAATTGCAGGTTGCCGCGTCTTCCCGCAGCGAGTTCCTGCGCTTGATCACCTGCTTGCCGAGGTTGCTAGTTTTGGTTTGGCTTCTAAGTGGTCGTTAACGTAAATTCCTAATGATAGAAGAGAACAAAGGGGGCGGAGGCTGAGGTTTCCCTACTCTTCAAGCGACAAACCTCATGTCTGACTGGTTTTCGGTGAGCAGGTGGCGTAGTGCGTTTGGTAAAGGGGTCTGGTTCACTTATTAATCGACGACGCTCGGTTTGCGTGGCCGATGCGCGGGTCTGACTCCCGCAAAGCGGCGGGTCTTGGTTTCGACCATCGCGCGGAAGGCGTTGTGGCACAGGGCGCGCTGCTGCTGTAAATGGATGACGGATGCTGGCGAGCAATTCGTCCGACAGGGCTTCATCGACCAAGGCGCGTTAGGCGTTGAATCGCTCAATCGGTCCGTTGCCAAGAGCAAGCCAACAGCGATATGGCGTCAGTGCAGAGTGCCCGCGCTGCCCCGGATTGGCCGGGCAGCTTGACGAGCGATACGCCGCCGGGTCGTCGGTGAGGCGAGCCCGTACCGGGTTGAGTTCAATGTAGCGATAGCAGTGAAGTGCGTAGTCAGCACTGTCCACAGGACAAGCTTTGTAGCGCCCTTCCCATAGCGTACCGGCGCGGCCGTGGCGGCCATAGAACAGTGCCACGTAGTTGCGCCCAAGCCGCTGCATCAGCTGCCCGATTCGTCCCGTCCCGTTGCAGGTGGCGTTGCAAGCAATTGCATGTGGTTGTCCATCAATACATAGGCATGCAGCTGGCAGCCTATGGCGTGCAGGGCCTCATGCAGCAAGTGCACGTAGCGCAATCGGTCGCCATCATCCAGAAAGCACGGCAAGCGGTTCTTCCCGCGCTGCACGATGTGCTGCGGGATATTAGGAAGTGAGCCTAATCCCGTTAGCCTCACCCCCGTTACCGCTGGAATATTATTAATTTTCGTCGTTTGGGTTCTTGGAGGGGCACTCGTACATAGAGCGCACCGAAGACACGGGAATTCGCTGAATCTCCTTCTGTTTAGAATTATTCGCTCTGGCGAGGTAGTCACTCCCATCCACTGCCATCAGTTTGAGGGCGATACTGCTTTTCTTATCGTTTTGTGATGGGAGCGTAGGATCCTCAAATCCTGACTTGGACCACTTGATTATCACGCAGTTGCGGCCACCTGAAGCCATCGACTGCATTACAAATCCAGCTAGCATTGATCCAGTCGGAGGAAATGCGCACATTGCTACGACAATAGTGGTAATTGTTAAGGCTAGATGGTTGAGAGGTTTTGAGCTTGCAAGTAGTTGTGATATTCCTGCTGCTGCGAAGGTTTGTAGGAATGTAAGAGTCAAAGTCGCAACAATAGCAACTAGAACAAATCCCAGCATCCAGTTTTTTCGTCCGCGAACAAAAATAATGAGAACTTTAGAATAGATAGCCAGGTAATAATCTGAATCAATGCCGCTGCTATCGAAACAGCCAGAAAATCAAGAGAAATCCGTGGAAAAAATTTATTACCTTTTCCGCCTAGGATTCTAATGAATGAAGAGATCGAGAGAATGATGGAGGAAAAACGGAAAGGCCGAATAGCGGACTTTCTACATCGTTATAATAACTGTAGAAAAATATTATTATTGAAGTTGTTGCGGCGGGTATCATAAGCGCTAAAATTAAACTTTTGCGCGCTTTGATCCGCACTTTTGGCCTGCCACTGAATATTCTGACTATTGGTGTCGGGCGTCCTGGAATTGGTGGTATAAAAGTGATGGCGGTAGGTAGCAGGACACAGCCTAACAGTAAAATAACAATGCAGGCGATAGCGGTAAAAATTACGGGCAATGAAGCTATTGCTGATGCAGCTGTGAGGTTGATAGGTACATTTTCGCGCATTGAGTAGTTGAAAATGCTAATTGCAGCTAGTAAGGCAATGCCTCCGCTAAGAAGCCAGCCATGCTCCTTGCAATATTTTAGGCCTCGAATAATCTCAGCTTTCCAGTTTTTTACGGCAGCCGAAGGGCTATATTGGTTCGGAGCGCTCATATGATTTTCTGTGAAATGGGGGTGGTTAATTGAAGCTTGAATAGCGACTCGGTGCAATCAATGAGTTCAGTAACGGGGTCAGGTCAACTTTGAGTCGATCGCGCGCGATTTGCGTGGCCGATGCGCGGGCCTGACGTACGCAAATCGGTGGGTCTTGGCGTCGACCATCGCGCGGAAGGAGTCGTGGCCAAGGGCTCGCTGCTGCTGTAGATGAAAGCCGATGCTGGCGAGCAGTTCGTCGTGTCGACTCCCCGTAATTCAATGCCAGCCAAAATTAGAGGTCTGCGGTTGATGTTGATCACGGAACTCGGCGGGCGTTAGCCCGCCCAGGCTGTCGTGCGGGATCTGCTGGTTGTAGTCGGCCAGCCAGTGTTCGGTCTGTTCGCGAACCTCGCTCAGCGTGCGGAAGAGATGCATGTCCAGCACGCCGCGCCGGTAGCTGCCGTTGAAGCGTTCGATAAAACCGTTTTGCATTGGACGCCCCGGCTCGATGAAGTCCAAGGCGATGCCTTTGCGCTCGGCCCACTCGGCCAAGGCCAATGCGACAAACTCCGGGCCATTGTCCAAGCGAAGTTTGGCGGGGTAGCCGCGCCAGGCTGCGATGCGTTCCAAGGTGCGGATGACGCGGGCGGCCGGGAGATTCAAGTCCACTTCGATCGCCAAGGCTTCCCGACTGAAATCGTCGATGACATTGAACGTGCGGAAGCGTCGACCATCCCACAACGCATCGGACATGAAGTCGATCGACCATCCAGCATTGGGTCGCTCTCCGCATGCCAGCGGTTGTGGATGACGCGTCGGGACCCGGCGCCTGCTGCGACGACGTTGATTGAGTTTCATCAGGCAATACACGCGCCACACCCTTTGTGATTCCACACATGTCCGCGACGGCGGATGATCTGAAAGAGCTTTCCAAAACCACGCTCGGGAAAACGCTCGGCCAATTCGGACAACAGCGCAATGACCTCCTCGTCGCGATCGGGACGACGCCGATAGCGCACTGTCGAGCGAGCCACGCCAACGACCGCACAGGCCCGGCGCTCGCTCCAGCCATGCTGCTCGACGAGCCAGGCAAGAAGCGGGCGTTTGTGCGCCGGGTCTATAGCTTTTTGCGATGACATCCTTCAATGCATGGTTTTCCATCGCGAGCTCGGCGTACATGCGTTTGAGCTTGCTGTGCTCGGTCTCCAGGTCGCGAAGGCGCTGCACATCGGCTGCCTCCATGCCACCGTACTTGGACTTCCAGACGTAGTACGTCGCATCGGAAATGCCCAGCTCACGGCACACATCCTTGACCTGGCGGCCGCCCTCAACCTGCTTCAGCGTGGCGACAATCTGGCTTTCGGTGAACTTGCTCTTGCGGCATCGTTGGTCTCCTTGGTGGCTAGTGTGCCCGGAGACCTCTAGTTATGGATGGATCAATTTTACGGGGAGTCGACAGTCGGACAGGGCTTTATCGAGAAAGGCGCGGTAGGCGTTGGATTGCCCAAGCGAGTCGTTGCCAAGCACAAGTCAGCAGGGATGTGGCGCCGGTGCCGAGTGCCCGCGCTGACCCAGATTGGCTAGGCAACTGGACTAGTGATACGACGCCGGGTCGTCGGTCAGGCGAACACGCACCGGGTCGAGTTCAATGTAGCGATAGCAGCGAAGGACGTAGTCAGCGCTTTCCACAAGGCAGGCTTTGTAGCTCCCTACCCATAGCGTGCCGGTGCGCCCGTGGCGGCCATTGAACAGCGCTATGTAGTTCCGCTCAAGCCGCTGCATCAGCTGCCCGATCCGTCCTTTTACAGGTGGCTTGGTAAGCAAGTGCACATGGAACAATAACGGGCCAGGCTCACTTATCAATCGGCGGCGCTCGGTTTGGCCGATGAGCGGGCCTGACGCCCGCAAAAACCGACTCCGTTAGCGCAGACTTTTGAATTAAGGCGTAAAAGTTTCTTCGGTGTCTGCGTAGAACACCAGGACCTTTCCGCCTGCATACGGTACGGTGACTTTCCGTGTCCACGGCTCGGCTATTGGCATGACAGCTTCCGCCATGGCATCGCATTTATCACTGATGCCACATCTGCGGATGGCAATGCGCAAGACGCCGTGGTCCGTTACAAAATCAACACCCGGAGAATAAAAGAGGCTTTCTGCCGGCATGTGGTAAGTGATGTTGAGTGAGGTGGATCCTAACTTTTCGACTTTGACCGGCTGTACATCGTTCTTCTTGTAATCAGAACGCATGCTGCCTTCTGTACAAGCAGTCAAGGCTGATACTGCAAGCAACCACCTGCCAAAAATGAGGCAAGATTTTAGATTGATGTTCATGCGTATTGATGAGGTTTGTCCGGCAAAGTGCCGCCTACTACCTCGGCACACGGGCGAGGCAGGACTGGTCAGATGCTAGGTCGTGGAATCCATTTCGATCAGAAACTCAAACGTGGCGCTTGCTGAGTATCTTGTTGCTGGCTTCGTGCCAATTCCTGCTGTCGTGTTTGTGTCTGTTCCTGGGCGATGGCTTGGTTGGCCGCTTGTAGCTTTGCGTCCGACTGCTCCAAAGGCATGTTGATAGCTTGGTCGATGGGAATGGCAGCGCGCTTGTGTGTTGGGTCGTCGATGCGCCCCTCGATCGCGACCAGGTTGCCGTTCTTGCCCATCAGTACGTGATCCACACGTTGTAGCGCGTTCGCAGCCAGCGAGGTGTTGCCTGCTTCTGGATAGCGCTCGCGATTGTCCTTGCACGCCGCCAGCAGGCAGCGGCTGACGCGCTCGCTCATCTCGTCATACGGCTTGCCCACGCTCTCATCGATCTTGGCCACCCCTTCGCGGATCTGCTTCAACATGGCGTGATCGGGATGACCCGGATCTTGCGGGCCTGACGCTTGCGGCCGTGCGGTGGCGCTATGGCCGCGTACATCTGCGTCTTCCTGAGTCTTCTTCGAAGAGGTGTCCGTGTTGTGGTGGCTTTGCATCCTCGGCGCAGTGACATGGACCGCCTCTAGCGTTTTGATCGGTTCAGCAGCAGCCTGTGCCACCACCTGAGCAGCGGTACGCTGTGTGCCTAGGGGCTGGGCTGCATAGGTTCCATCAAGCTCTTGCTTTAAATTTCCCTTGGCCTGGCTGTCCCAGAGCATCCCGTCATGGGTCCATTGACCATCTTTGCCACGTTCGTAGAGGTCGCCGTCTGAGCCGACGATCCGGCCGGGATGCTTCAGTGCGTCATGGACTGCGGCGGGCATGTAGGCGTGACGCTCCCAGCCATTCTGCTCGTAGGTCTCCTTGTAGTGCGCGGCCATCGCTGCTGGCGTGTGCATCGCGTTCTGCTTGATGATTTGCCGCGAAGCTTCATCGAGTTGCGACGCACGCTGAGGGCTAGCCGTTTCGGTGTGCGTGCTCATCGTGCGATCGATCAGGCCATCGGCTACCTGGCGCGTCCATTGCTGCGTATTCGCGTTGTGCATCCACGGGGATTCGCGCAGGCTGCGCGTGTCGTGCTCGTTGGCGGGTTGGGTGTAGGGATCTTTATTCTGCGGCGGCGAACCGAGTGCCAGCTCGATAGACGTACGAGATGCTTTGAAGGTGAGTAAGTCCGCGACTTCCGGCGTGGCAACTTCTGTCCGCGTCTTGTAGAGCGGCACACCGGCTTCGCCGAAGGCGACTGCAGCGGGATCGACCTCACCAGTGCTGACGTCACGCGCCCACCGTTCTCCGGCTTGGTGACTCTCAAGGCGCCACGTATTGCCTTGCGCATCTTGTTGGTGGGAAATGCGATGATCATTGATCACATCGGCCAGCTTGTCGCCGCCCACCGCGCCAACGATGCCGCCAATCGCACCTGTGACTAGCAAGCCCGGGCCAGACTCCACGCCTAGCGCTGCGCCTACGCTACTGCCAAGCACGGCCCCACCCGCGGTGCCCAGATTGCGTGTGGCGTAGCGAGTGACCTCTGCATCGGCTGCGGTGCTATTGCCTTGCGCGTCCAGCCGCTCGGTGTTTCTACTCGTCACGCCCAGGTCGTACACGGCCGCCGCCGCGCCCACAACGCCCAGCCCACGGACGGTGCCGGGAGAGAGCCTGCGTGAAGCTGCTGCTTCTGCGGTAAGCGCTGTTTCTGCAATGCTCGCGGCTGGCACATCGAGCCCGGTCGGCGCGCGGACCATGCCGGATGCAGTGAGTTCTGCGGATGGCTTGAAGTGTGTTTGCTGCAGTTCTAAGCTCCCAGCGAACTCACGCGAAAACGTAACCCTTTCAATCTTTGAGCCGATGCTCTCTGGCGCTACAAAGATGCCCTTGGGTGCAGCCTGGATAAAGTGTGTTTGCACCTCCGGCAGAACAGCACCTGCACCACCTTGTGCGTACAGCGCCTGCAACTTGGGAATCGGTTGACCGCCCAGCGAAGTGACATTTGGGTTGTTCAGCACAGCAGGCACCTCAACCTGGCCGAAGACACGTTCCAGGTTGGCAGCAGAAGCCACTACTTTGATGTCACCACGCAGCGAGCTTGCGAATTCGTGCGAGGCTTCGCCCCAGAGGCACTTCGACAAGGACGTGGGGCTCTGCGATGAAACCGCCGGGTCGCCGAACAAGAACGACGCAGCAGACTCCTTGGCCATCTTCGGAGGCAATCCCTGCGACCTAAAAATCTCGGAAGCCTTCTCCTCGACGGCAGACCGGGCTTCCATGAGGAACTTGGCGCGCGGCGTGTCGTTGATGATGGGAAGTCCAGTCCTGTCAGAAAGTTCAACCGCCATAACTTCGGATGAGACATCCCCAACCCAACGACTATAAAGAATTCCGCCCTGATCAACCGATTTTGCAGAATACGACCTTGCAATTTCAGATATTTCATCTAGAGACTTTGCTCTCTCTATCAGAGAGATCGAGGCGGCGTGGTCGTTCATTTCTGAACTCCGGGTTGATCGTTACGCTTGATCAATGCCCAGTTCTCATTAAAAATGATCTTTCCCGTGAAGATCGCCCCTCCGCTTTCACTAATGATTAGCGGCTTTTTCGTAAAGGTAGTTCCAGTCTGTATTAATTGGATGATGATAGTCTTTATGGATTCAAGCTCGTCATCGGTGAAAGGGCGAACTGACCAGGCGGTAATTGGCATCCCGACCTGAAGCTCTACCGAAAATCCAAAAGAAACAACTGCTACGTCATAGTGGGTTTGGTCTGGAAGCCAATCATTCTTTAGCTCTCCAAAATACTCCGTGCCATCAATTTCAATGGCGAAGGTTTCGTGCCCAAGCTCGTCAGCACCCCGGATGCCGCCCGAAAAACGGGCCCGACCTGCTGGCAAATCTACCCATTCAAATGTCGATGACATCTCAATTCCTTTCTTGCTGGTCCAAATGGTATGGCTTATCGAACAGGGCGATAGGCAATGGTCGTTGTGCTACGTCGTGCCAAGGGCAACCAGCAAGGGTGCGGCATCGGCAATCGTGGTTACTCATTATTGCACCATAAGTGGCATATCGTGCTTGGTGGCCGCTTACTTGCTAGAGGCGCTATCTTGCCGATTTGCCTCAGCCAATAATTGCTCGTACGACTGCACGCGTATACGTAGGCGAATGAGATGCCATGACATCGCAAAGGCAAACAGGAGCGTGAAGGCCAGCACGCCCTGTATCAGGGTGATCTTGCTCAATACCGTCCAGTCTCCCATACGCCAGTCTTTCAGCTGCAGATACAAGGCAAGCAAGACGGGCATGAATCCCAGCTTCTCAATGCCACCGGTGAACAGTCCCAGGCGGTCGTGCATGTTGGTGCGACGGTCACGCATAAATGCCTCGCGTCGACGTCGTTGTTCCAGCGGAAATCTGCGAAGCGATGCAACGATCGATTGATATTGGTGGAACTCCCGCTCCATCAGGTCTGCGTGATCCGCATAGGGGCGGCGGAACTCAGGCCATTCGCGCTTGACGGTTAGCGCTGCCGACACAACAAAGCCTGTCAACTCAGTGACAAGGCCAATAACGGCCAAGTAAGCGCCAGTTTTGTCATCTAGCAAAGTACCGGCCAAGATCCCGACGCCCGCACCGATCATGCCAATCGCAAGGCTCCAGCGCTCGACTGGGCCGGCGCGGCTCTGTTCGGTCACCTGTGCGTAGTGAGCCATCGCCGCAGAGAGCGAGGGAAAGCTCGAGTCTGTGAGCTTGACTGCCTCTCCATCGATGTCGGCGCTGCGTTTCGCTACCGCTTCATCCACTGAACTCATTTAGCCTCCCTCGGCGATCGCGCGTGCGACATGCATCTGTCATGGTCAGTATTCCTCAGCTGCCGACAGCGCGCCAGCGCGTTGCTCAAACGCGTCAAGTCTCTTCCTCAGTTGCTATTGACACGCCACACCTTGCACTCGCAATCTAAGCCCAAGGAGCGTCGAAACTCCTCTAAGAGCGGTACCCACCTCCGTCAAACTGGTGGGTTTTTTGTGCCCGCATCCTGCAGGTACAAGCCGATGCGATGCCTGCGTCGGGAGGGCGGCTAATACAACACCCGCAAGGGAAATACGCCCGCCGGCTCTTAGCGGTTTCGAACCTCCCGACATCCCGTCGCCGTTGGCGGCGGTTCTTGGGTTGTTCCAGGAGGGCGTTGCCATGTCTACCGCACCATCCACGCCGGCATCGGTGCCGGGTTATCTGTTGCCAGCCTCTGCTCACGGCCTGCTGTGGGATGTGGGCGAGGTGCTGCGCCGGCTGGCCGCACGCGCAGCTATTGAGCAGGCCAACGACGATCCCGCGCAGCAATTGCTCAGCCAACCCGGCGTGTTGTCGCAGGCCTTGCGCAGCCTGTCCGCACGCATCGACGTGGCGTTGCAGCAGTGCGTTGCTGCACCCATCACCAACACTCGCCACCCGGAGGCGCCATGACACGCCGCCGCCCACCCAACGCGTCCGCCACCGCACGGCCCACCCGTCAACGTGCGCACCCCGCGCCACCCAAGCGGGTGCAGTGGGTCATCGTCGAACCCGATCGCACCCAGCTGCCACCGATGCTGCCGCCCGAGCCGGACACAACGCCGCAAGGCCCCGGCCGTTTGCCTGCACCCCGCCGCGCCCGCCGCCCGCGCCAATGCACCGTCAGCTACACCCTCTACCCCGGCGCCCACGACCACGCCGGCGACCAGCACGTGCCCCACGTCCGCCTCAGTGGGCTATGGCTGGAACAACTGGGCTTTTCCATCGGCACCAAGCTGCGTATCACTGCAAGCGAAGGGCAGTTGGTGATGGAGGTGGTGGCGCCGGTGGAGGTGCCGGCCAAGGCGCGCAGCGTGCGGCGGTGACGCTACGGCCGCCAGGGACCTTGCGATTGACCTCGGTGCCGGATGCCACTAGCGTCGCAGCCACACCAGCGCACAACGGACGCTTCATGATCGCGCGGCCCCTCTACACCTTGCTCGCCACCCTCGCTCTGGGCGCATGTGTCTACGTGGGGGCCAATCCAGGCCCGGCAACCGTCACGGAGACATCTGCCATGCGTTCCTCACCCGATTCCGCAGTCATTCCCGCTGGCAGTGAACCCAGCGGGCCGATACGAACTGCAGAGGATGCGCTTACCCGCATGCTTGCATTGATTCAAGCGATTCACGGACTTGACGATCTGACACCTGACTACCTGCAATCCAAAATGGGGGTTCCGGTGACGCATGCGGCAACAGATCCCAAGCGTTACGGCGCCAGTGCTCCGCTTACCAGTGAATGGGGTTACAGCTTTGGCATGGACCAGACGCCTACTGCGGGGCGTTGGTTCGAGTTCACCTTTGTTCCAGCGCAAGCGGGTGCTTCCCCGCCCATGACGGAGATCTGCAGGGTCGATTTCGATACGTTTACCAAGAAGCTAGAGAGCATCGGGTTTGTGCGTCAACGCAACATGGTGGAAGACGGGCGATGGATGAGTGACTTCTTCAGTCGCCCAGGCGTGCGCGTGGAGGTGTTTCCACGAGGCGAGGCCGATGCGCCGCAGGAGCGGGTGGAGCACCACTGCGTTGAATGGATCTACATTCGTTAATCCAAGGAACGGTCATGCCATTGAGTCCACATGCGCAAGCGATTGTTGATGACTTCGGCCGCCAGCCAGGCGTCAGCCCCGAACATGTCGTCAATTTGCAGGGTGTGCTCGCCGCATCGCCCGTTTTGCTTGACCAATTCAATGAGGCGGTTGCCAAGCAGCGCGTGCTCGGCCTCAAACCCCTGACCGACCCGAATGCAGGCGGAACGTTCACGCCGGATGATCATTCCATCCGGCTACCTCTGGCCAGGTTGTCGAATGGACCTGGTGGGAAGTCGCTCGACTCCGGTGAGATGACGTTTGTACTAGGCCATGAATTGCAACATGGCCTAGTACAGCCCAGCCGCAGCCGCCTCTCGTAAAGATTTCGAAACCGCTGCGGTGCAGATAGCCAAGACCACGCACGACTATTCTGACGCAGCCGAGAAAGTTCTCTCAAGCAACCGTATGGATGAAGCGAGTGCAGAAATCGCAGGCTGGAATGCAACCGTTAGCAGGGTAAGGCAATCAAATCCGCATGCTTCCTTGGAAGATATTTATCGGGAAGCGCCAGGCCGTATGCATGACTTCATTGATCGGACTGGCGGAATGCCGCAATTTAATTACGCGCTCAAGTCCAACCTCACCTTGAACGCAGATATGACGATGCCCGCCAACGCTGCCAACGTCGAGGCAATGGGCGTCAACTTCTTCGACAAGGCTGCCAAGAGCACTCGCATTGGTCACGCGGGGCAGTCTGACTACGCCAACCACTACGGCCCGTGGGTGGTTGGAACAGCTGCCATCTACGAGCGTCAATACAACAAGCCCAGGCCCGGCGATCCAGAACAGCCAATGATCCTGGACATGCAGCGTCTGGGATTAAAAGAAGAAGTACTGGAACGCAACGGTATCGACCTGGGCAGCGATACGCGCCCCATGCCTTACCTCGACAGCAGCACGCAGCCACCGACGCCCGGCCTGTTCCAGCACAGCAAGAATACCCACTTGCACGTGTCGCCAATCTCCGTGCAGGAGTTGGAGCACGTGTTGCGTGAGCGCGACCCGCAATCACAATCATCACCGGCGCTGTCGCCCTCGCAGCCTGGCCACGCGGATCATGCGCTGTACCAACAGATCAAAGGTGGCGTAGAAAAGCTCGATGCGCAACGTGGCCGGGAGTGGGATGCATCGAGTGAGCGCATGACGGCAAGCCTGCTTGTGCTCGCAAAGGAAGAAGGCTTATCGCGGGTAGACCATGTGCTGCTCAACAACCCGACAGACAAGCTCGCGGCCGGAGAAAAGGTGTTTCTGGTGCAGGGCACCCAGAGCGATCCAGCGCACCACCGTGCCGACATGGCCACTGTGCAGGCAGTGCAAACGCCTGAAAACCAGTCGTTCGAGCGCGTGCAATCGATTAATCAAGCCCAATCGCAGGCACGGGAGCAGCAGCAAGCGCTTGAGCAATCGCAACAGGAAGTCACTCCGCCTGGACCAACGATGACGCGTTGAGATCGTTTGCGGACATGCTTGCAAAGGATTGATCAATTCGCGAGATAGAAGGTTTTTCTCAATTTCCTTTGCGCAAGTCCGCTCCTCACAGCACCCAAACCGCCACCGATGCTCGCGCCCGAGCCGGACACAACGCCGCAAAGCCCCGGCCGTTTGCATGCACCCCGCCGCGCCCGCCGCCCGCGCCAATGCACCGTCAGCTACACCCTCTACCCCGGCGCCCACGACCACGCCGGCGACCAGCACGTGCCCCACGTCCGCCTTAGCGGGCTATGGCTGGAACAACTGGGCTTTGCGATCGGCACAAAGTTGCGTATCACTGCAAGCGAAGGGCAGTTGGTGATGGAGGTGTTGGCGCAGGTGGAGGTGCCGTCCAAAGCGCGCGGCGTGCGGCGGTGATGCTGCCGCTGCCAGGGACCTTGCGATTGACCTCGGTGCCGGATGCCACTAGCGTCGCAGCCCCACCAGCGCACAACGGACGCTTCATGATCGCGCGCCCCTCTACGCCTTGCTCGCCACCCTCGCTCTGGGCGCATGCGCCCACACGGCGGCCACCCCAGCCCCGGCAACCGTCACGGAGACACATGCCATGACTTCTTCCAGTCCCACCCACGCGTCGTCGGCCACACCCACTGCAGAAGGTTTGCTTTCCCGATTACTGGAGTTGATCAAAGGGAGCAAAGCCATCTCCGACCTAACGCCGGAGTACCTTTCGTCGACGATGGGGCAGGCGGTTCACAACGTGAAGGACGACGATCGCCGTTACCGCGCGTTCGGCGTGCTCACCAATGACTGGAGCTATGGCTTTGGCTTGGAGGAGACAAAGCTCGATGGGCGATGGTTCGAGTTTCGGTTTGATCGCAATACGGCTGGCGCTTCACCACCGATGACCGAGATATGCCGTCTCGACTTCGACAGCTTTACCAAACAGTTGGAAAAATGGGGTTCGCGCGAGAGCGCAACGTCGTGGAAGACGGCAGGTGGATGAGCGACTTTTTCACCCGCCCAGGGATGCGCATCGAGGTTTTCCCGCGGGGCGAAGCTGCCGAACCTCAGGAGTTGGTGGCGCACAAGTGTGTCGAATGGGTTTACATCCGATAACTCCAAGGAGCGGACATGGCACTCAGTCCCGATGCGTTGAAGGTTGTAGATGATTTCGGACATGCACCCGGCGTCACCAAGGTGCACGTTGATCAGCTGAAAAAGCTGTTCGCTGATTCGCCGGAGCTCGCGCGTCAACTCAATGAGGCTGTCGATCAAAAGCTTGTTTCCAGTTTCCAGCCTCTTACCGATCCTCACATGGGGGATCATTCGACCCTGTAGGCCACTCCATCCAGGTGCCATTGGCAAAACTGGCAACTCCATCAGGAGTTCCCGCCCAGGCGAGCGGCGATCTGACGTTCGTGCTTGGGCACGAATTGCAGCACGGTGCTTTCAGCTCAAAAGCAGAGGGCGCAAGACAGCAGTTCATGGTTGAAGCCCGCACAATTGCACGCAGTACCCACGACTACACGGCCGCTGCTGAGAAGGTGCTCTCCACCAATCGGGAGGATGAGTCGCGTGCTGAGATTGCAGGCTGGAATGCGACAGTGAGCAGAGTCAAGGGCAGCGTGCCGCAGCCAACCTTGGAAGATATTTATCGCGCTGCCTCGGGAAGAATGCGTGACTTCATTGACACTAGTGCTGGAAGCCAAGGTCTTGTCTATACCTTGAAGCCCAACCTGTCGTTAAACCAGGATCTGACCATGTCAGCCACCCCGGCGAACGTCGAGGCGATGGGAGTCAACTATTTTGATAAGTCTGCGCAGGACACTCAGATCGGGCAGGGCGGCCTCTCTGATTACCCCAACCATTATGGCCCTTGGGTCATCGGTACCGCTGCTATCTATGAGCGTCATTACAACAAGGCACCACCAGGTACGCCTGAGCAACCGATGATTTTCAATCTGCAGCGTCTTAAACTTACCTGATTAGCCCCGACTCTCAGCCATGAAAATTGCTCGCTGCACGTAAAACCGGCTCTGGGCATGGTGTGGATTGCATCATGGCCGTGGCAAGTCGTGGCAGCATCTCGCGCAAGCGGAATCGACGATTAAAACGATAGGCCGCTTCTCCCAGGTAACGCCTTGCGTATTTGCCTTGCGCGATGGCGTGATACACGCCACTGATGGCGCGCTTGAGATTGCCCAGCACCACGTTGAGCCAACGTGCACCGGCCGTTTCGGTCGCGGCACGACCACCGCCAGTGTCCAGCGTGGTGTGCGCGTGGCCGGCGTCTTCTAGCCGGCGGAAGCAGGCCAGCCCATCGGTGTAGACCTCGCATTCGGGCGCCAAGCGACGGGCAATCCAGTCCTGCAGCGAGGTGTTATCGAAGCTGCGCACCGGCTCGATCACCACAAAGCGCGGCGCGGTGAAGGTGGCATCGGTCTGCACCGCAATCAGGAACGCTTGTTTGTTCTCCGATCCGCGTCCGGCCTTGCCACCGTTACGCTCGCCGCCGAGATAGGCATCGTCGATCTGCACGAAACCCGCCAGTTTCCGCATGGATTCGCGCTCGGCCATAACCTGCATGATCTTGTGTTTCATCCGCCAGGCCGTCTTGTAGTTGACGCCCAGATGCCGCATCAACTCCAGCGCGGCCATGTTGGTTTTGGTCGAGGTCAGCAGGTGCAACGCCAGCATCCAGGTGCGCAGCGGCAGCTTGGTGCCTTCGAACATCGTGCCTGCAATCAGGCTGGTCTGATGCCGGCACGCGCTGCATTGGTAGTAGATCGCAGCACCCCGCTTGAAACGCGAGCGCACGCGTCCGGCACAAACAGGGCAACGAAAGCCTTGCGGCCAGCGCCACTTGTAAAGCGCGCGATAGCACTTGGCTTCGGTGCCGTAGGACGCGAAGAACTCAGGCATCGACAATCCCGCTTGGAACTGCACGGCATTGATACTCATCACGCCACCTCGTTGGCTTCAGGTGACAGCAGCATCCACCCAGCGCGGCGCAGATCCTGCGACAGGCGGCTGATGGTCAGGGCTAATCAGGTAAACTTAAAGAAGATGCGCTGGAGCGGAATGGTATCGACCTGGGTAGCGATACCCGCCCGATGCCTTACCTCGATAGTAGTTCCCAGCCACCTAAGGGAACCTCTGAACAACGCACCATAGATACGCGACACTACCCGCCTCATGTTGAGGAGTAATCCATGCAACTGACGTTCGGCGACGCTGAAGGCCTGGGCAAGCGCAAGCAGACCCGCCGGGAGATCTTCCTGGCCGAGATGGAGCAGGTCGTTCCGTGGCAGCACTTGCTCGGTCTGATCGCACCGCACTATCCGGTGTCGGGACGCCCTGGTCGACAGCCATACGCACTGGCGACGATGTTGCGGATTCATTTGCTGCAGCAGTGGTATGCGTTGAGCGATCCGGCGATGGAAGAAGCGCTGCACGAGATCCCGATCTTGCGGAGGTTTGCCCAGCTCGGTGGCTTGGACAACGTTCCGGACGAGACCACGATTCTCAACTTTCGGCGCCTGCTGGAGACCCATGGCCTTGCCGCGCGGATGCTGGACGCGGTCAACGCGCATCTGGCACGCAAGGGGCAGAGCCTGCGGTCGGGCACGATCGTCGATGCGACGCTGATCGCTGCACCCAGTTCGACCAAGAACGCCGATCACGCGCGCGACCCTGAAATGCATCAGACCAGGAAGGGCAATCAGTGGTATTTCGGGATGAAGGCGCACATCGGCGTGGATGAATTTTCCGGGCTGGTGCACCACGTCCATTGCACAGCCGCCAATGTCGCCGACGTCACGGTGACGCACGCATTACTGCATGGCAAAGAAGACAGCGTGTTCGGCGACAGCGGCTACACCGGTGCGGACAAACGCGAAGAACTGCAGACCTGCAAGGCTGCATTTTTCATTGCCGCCAAGCGTTCGACGCTGCAAGCCATCGGCAACAAACGCGAGCGTGCTCGGGAACAGCGTTGGGAACACTTCAAGGCCAGCGTGCGCGCGAAGGTGGAGCATCCGTTCCGGGTGATCAAGCGCCAGTTCGGTTACACCAAGGTCCGCTATCGCGGCCTGGCCAAGAACACCGCACACGTGCTGACCTTGTTTGCGCTCTCCAATCTGTGGATGAAGCGAAAGCAGTTACTGCCTGCCATGGGGAGCGTGCGCCTGTAACCCGGGGAATTCCCAAGGAAAGTGCCAGAAATAGCGGAAGATCCGAAGATCCAAACGCGACTCTCCGGACCGACGCGACATCCCGCACTCTCAGGCCTCGTTATTCAGACCTTCCCTAGCTGGCAAGGATTCGGTTGTGGTCGAAGCCGGCAAGTTGAGCGATTTCCTTGGAAGACGCTGTGCTTCGAGCGCGATGATAGCCTGCTGCTAAAATTTGATCGCGGCGGGGAAACGTCCGTGCTGCCACTTCCTTACGAGGAGTTCTTCGTGGACGAGGCGCATGTGGCCAATTCCCTGGAAGATAGCTGTGTCACGCCATCCGATCACATCCTGATCAAGAAGAAGTATTCGGGCTATCAAGGGCCTATCGAGTTTCAGAAGGCAGCGTAGGGAGGCTGAGCCGTGGTCGACTTTGCGAATCTGCGGAAGCCCGACGTGAGGTCGCGCAGGGGCATGTTTGCATCGCGATGAGATGAGCCGCACACCACGTGTTATCGATTGAAATTGAATGCTCTAGGGAAGGTCTGAACAACGAGGCCTGAGAGTGCGGGATGTCGCGTCGGTCCGGAGAGTCGCGTTTGGATCTTCGGATCTTCCGCTATTTCTGGCACTTTCCTTGGGAATTCCCGGGTTACAGGCGCACGCTCCCCATGGCAGGCAGTAACTGCTTTCGCTTCATCCACAGATTGGAGAGCGCAAACAAGGTCAGCACGTGTGCGGTGTTCTTGGCCAGGCCGCGATAGCGGACCTTGGTGTAACCGAACTGGCGCTTGATCACCCGGAACGGATGCTCCACCTTCGCGCGCACGCTGGCCTTGAAGTGTTCCCAACGCTGTTCCCGAGCACGCTCGCGTTTGTTGCCGATGGCTTTCAGCGTCGAACGCTTGGCGGCAATGAAAAATGCAGCCTTGCAGGTCTGCAGTTCTTCGCGTTTGTCCGCACCGGTGTAGCCGCTGTCGCCGAACACGCTGTCTTCTTTGCCATGCAGTAATGCGTGCGTCACCGTGACGTCGGCGACATTGGCGGCTGTGCAATGGACGTGGTGCACCAGCCCGGAAAATTCATCCACGCCGATGTGCGCCTTCATCCCGAAATACCACTGATTGCCCTTCCTGGTCTGATGCATTTCAGGGTCGCGCGCGTGATCGGCGTTCTTGGTCGAACTGGGTGCAGCGATCAGCGTCGCATCGACGATCGTGCCCGACCGCAGGCTCTGCCCCTTGCGTGCCAGATGCGCGTTGACCGCGTCCAGCATCCGCGCGGCAAGGCCATGGGTCTCCAGCAGGCGCCGAAAGTTCAAAATCGTGGTCTCGTCCGGAACGTTGTCCAAGCCACCGAGCTGGGCAAAGCGCCGCAAGGTCGGAATCTCGTGCAGCGCTTCTTCCATCGCCGGATCGCTCAACGCATACCACTGCTGCAGCAAATGAATCCGCAACATCGTCGCCAGTGCGTATGGCTGTCGACCAGGGCGTCCCGACACCGGATAGTGCGGTGCGATCAGACCGAGCAAGTGCTGCCACGGAACGACCTGCTCCATCTCGGCCAGGAAGATCTCCCGGCGGGTCTGCTTGCGCTTGCCCAGGCCTTCAGCGTCGCCGAACGTCAGTTGCATGGATTACTCCTCAACATGAGGCGGGTAGTGTCGCGTATCTATGGTGCGTTGTTCAGAGGTTCCCTAGTTCTTTTGCCCGGCCAGCCCTTTTCTGCATAACGCAAGATTGGTTCGCGCTGCGCGCACGATTGCCAGATAGCGATCCGCAAGCAGCGGTGGCCAGTTCTCCATCACTGCGTCGTCTTCTGCCGCTGCGTCTTCGGCGTAGGTATTCAAGGTTTCCAGGCACTGCGCATACAGCGCGTTCTTGTACTGCGTGATTGCCAGGTCATTGCGAATATCTCCCTCTTCTCCCCATTCCAGTGTCGGCGCGCACTGCGCCAGGACCGGAGACAGGGTGGTCAATGCCGTCTTGTAGTCCTTGCGGTCGTATCGCTGCTGAAATGCCGCACGCGTGCGTGCAAGGGCGTTGCGGCCGCAGCCTTCTTTGGCCCGCAGGTAAGGTGCTTCGAAACCGCCGTTGTAGCCGCAGAGTGACTTGCACTCGACCGGCGTGGGGCTTGTCACCTCGATACCTTCGGCGGTGTTCGCGAACTGCACTCTGCAATCCGTGGGGCCCGTGTCGCTTGTGGCAATGCCTTGGCGTCCATCGATCACGCCTTCCAGGAAGCACATGGATTGGCCAGTGGTGCTTTCCAAAGCAAACCACAGCGATCCATTGCGCTTGGTTAGCAGCAGATGCCCCCATCCCTTTTCCGTGATGTATTCGCCGGGCTCGAGAGCGACGCTTGCTGCGGGGTTGTCCGAGATCGGTGCGGAGCCGGGCACGCTGGCGAGGGCTGCGCCGGGCATAGCGTTGTGGCAAGTGCCGCACATGCCAGCCATGTCTTCGCCAAACGTGGGAGTTTGTTTTTCCGATCCATGCGTCTGCTCTGGCTTCCTGGAGGACACGGGGAACGGAAAATGCCTAGGGCCTGTTAACACTAATGGCCCGAGCGATTAAACTATTGGGTATGGAGATCACGCCAGCACAATTTTCTCTGATCGAACACTGCCTGCCGGCGCAGCGCAGCAATGTCAGCATGACCAACCTGCAAGTGGTCAACGCCATCCTTTACGTTGCCGAGCATGGCTGCAAATGGCGCGGCCTACCCAAGCGCTTTGGCAACTGGCATACGGTCTACACACGCATGAACCGTTGGGCCAAGGCGGGTGTGCTGGACCGGATGTTCGCCCAATTGCAGAAGTCCCAGATCGTGCGCATCAAGATCGAAGCAGTCTCGCTGGACTCCACCAGCGTCAAGGTCCATCCCGATGGCACGGGTGCATTAAAAAAAACGGCCCGCAGGCCGTCGGCAAGTCTCGCGGTGGATGGAACACCAAGATTCATATGGTTGCCGCAGATGCTCGAACAGCCATCACCTTTGGATTGACGCCTGGCAACGTGCATGACGCACCTGCAGGCCGCGCGTTGCTTGAACACCTGGGGCCAGTGGAGCGGCCGATTCATTTGTTGATGGACCGTGCTTACGAAGGCAACGAAACACGCCAGTTGGCGCTCGATCTTGGCTTCGTGCCGGTGGTCCCGCCGAAATCCAATCGGGTCGAGCCTTGGGAATACAACCGGGAGATGTACAAGCGGCGTAACGAAGTGGAGAGACTGTTCCGTCGCTTGAAAGGCTACCGCCGGATTTTCTCGCGCTTCGAGAAGCTGGATGTCATGTTCCTTGGATTCCTCAGCTTCGTCCTAGTCGTTGATGGGCTTCGGATGTGTTAACAGGCCCTAGTTGCCTGAAGGTCCCGCGCCCGGCACATCCGCTGCCATCCTCTGGCGGCTCATCCACACGTCTCAGGGTACGGGTTTGCCCCGCCGCTGGTACTCCAGAATCATCTGTGCGAGGTCGTCTTCTTCGGCATAGAAGTAGGCCACCGGTACGTCGAGGGCGTTTGCCAGCCGCTGGATGGTTTGCAGGTCGGGCTGGTGGACGCCGGTCTCGTAGCGGTTGACGCGGGTGCTGGCGACAAAGTCGTCCAGGCCGGCCTTGATGCCCAGGTTGCGCTGCGACAGGCCGTAGACCTGGCGCGCCTCGCGTAGCCGGCGGCTGTACACGGGGAGCTGTCGTTTCTCAACCAAGGGTGTGCGCGTCCCGGACTTCGATGCACGGAAGCTTCCGAAAGCGGGCTTGACTTCGATACTACGGTAAACGTAGTCTTGGTGTGACGGCTACGTTAAACGTAGCTGCAGCAGTGCCTGCGGTGGCCACGCCAACGATGAGTTGAGCGTCGGGACCACTGCCGGCAGTGGGGGAAGTGCAACAGTTTGCGCAGTGATGGCGTGTCGGGCCCGGGTGGGCACCGAGGCGCTTTGCGCGCGCGATGATTGATCGTATGGCAAACAGTTAGCAATACTGATCATGGCCCGCTGTCGCAGCGGTGCTTTGTTTCGGCAGTCAGGTGCAGGACCGATCTTGCTCAGCTGGCTGCGTGCTCCGGGGTCGACCGGGGTGCGCTGTTGGCGGGGCCAACCCAGGCAAGCCAAAGGACGCTCCATGAAGACACGTACGTTACGCGACGCCATTTCTCTCGCCCTGTTCGCTATGAGCAGCGGGGCGGCAGCTTCGGCGACGGCACAGGCCGCGGCACCGCAGGCAGCGGCAACAGATCAGGCTGCGGCGGCCGGCATTCCGGCGCCCGCGTCGGCAAGCACCAGCGACCCGGCGGCTGCCACCTCTCCCGAACCGGCGCCTGCGGCGATTCCACCGACGCCAGCATCCGCAACCGAGTTGGAGACCATTGAAGTCACTGGCACACGCATCAAGGGCGGTGCGGTGCCCTCGCCGGTGATTGCGATCGATGCGGCACGCATCCGCGAAGAAGACTTCGGCGATCTGGGCGAGGTGATCCGCAGCGTGCCGCAGAACTTCTCCGGTGGGCAGAACCCGGGCGTGCTGAGCGGCAACCTGGCCGGGGCCGGCAACGCGAACCAGAACATGACCGGCGGCGCGAGCCTGAACCTGCGTGGCCTGGGCGCCGATGCCACGCTCACGCTGCTCAACGGGCGCCGGCTGGCCTATGGCGGGTTCACCCAGGCGGTGGACATCAGTGCGATCCCGGTGGAGGCGGTGGAGCGGCTGGAGATCGTGGCCGATGGTGCGTCTGCTATCTATGGGTCGGACGCGGTAGGTGGCGTTGGCAATGTGATCCTCAAGCGCGACTACGACGGGGTGAGCGTTGGCACGCGCTTCGGGCGTGCCACGCAAGGCGGGCTCACCACTCGGCAATACAGCGTCACTGCCGGCACCACCTGGCGCAGTGGCGGGTTGATCGCCACGTATCAGGATGTCTCGGCAGACCCGATCTACAGCCGGCAGCGCAGTTACACCGCGCAACTCACCGACCCGTCCACGCTGTATCCCGGCAGCGATCTGCGCGGCGGCCTGCTCAGCGCGTACCAGGCGCTTGGCGACAATGCAGAGCTGCGGCTGGACGCGTTACGCACCGAACGCGACCAGCTGCATTTCTACGCGGTCAGTGGCCGCAACAGCCGGGTCACGCCGACCACCACCAGCCTGCTGCTCTCGCCCAGCCTGGTGGTGTGGTTGCCCCGCGACTGGACGCTGACGCTGGGCGCCACCGACGGCAACAGCAAGCACGATCAATACCGCCAGGAAACGGCGCTGGCCAGCGGTGCGGTGAGCGTGACCGACCTGTGCTACTGCAACGACAGCCGCAGTTACGAGCTGGGTGCGGAAGGGCCGTTGTTCGCGCTGCGGGCAGGCGATGCGCGGCTGGCGGCCGGCATCGGGTATCGCAGCAACACGTTCCGCAACGTCAACCACGTCAGTGGCGTGGAGACGATCGACGGCAGCGAAAGCGCGCGCTTCGCCTATGCGGAGGTGAACCTGCCGTTGGTGGGCCCGGCGCAAGGCGTACCGGGTGTGCAGCGACTGACGCTGACAGCGGCGGTGCGCGGGGAGGACTACAGCAGCTTCGGCGGAGTGACCACACCCAAGTTCGGCGTGCTGTACGCGCCTGGCAGCGATGTGACCTTGAAGGCCTCGTGGGGCAAGTCGTTCAAGGCGCCGACGCTGTTCGAGCGCAACTACGCGCAGGAGGCGTGGTTATTCCAGCCGGGCGCCTTCGGCGGGGTGGGCTTTCCCGCCGGGACCACGGTGCTGGTGGCCGATGGCGGCAACCAGGATCTGCAGCCGGAGCGCGCCATCACCCGCTCGGTCTCGCTGGCCTGGCACCCCGAGGCACTGGATGGCCTGGAGGCGGAGCTGACCTGGTTCGGCGTGGACTACAGCAACCGCGTGCTGCAGCCGATCACCAATGCCAGCCAGGCCTTGCGCAATCCGATCTACGCGCCATTTGTGGACCGCTCGCCGACGCCGCAGGCGCAGGCCGATGTGATCGCGCTCGCCAGCCGGTTCTCCAACTTTGCCGGCGTCGCCTACGACCCGGGCCGGGTGGCGGCGATCATCTACACGCAGTACGCCAACGTGGCGCAGCAGGACATCGAGGGTCTGGACCCGAGCGGCAGCTACCAGGTGGCGTTGGCGCGCGGCACGCTGACGTTGCGCGGCTCGGCGAGTTGGCTGGACAGCACGCAGCAGACGCTGCCCACGCAACCGGCGTTCGATCTGGCCGGCACGCTATTCAACCCGCCCACGCTGAGCAGCCGCGTGGGCGCGGTGTGGAAGCAGGGCGGGCTCACTGCCTCGCTGTTCGGCAACTACCGCGGCGGGGTGCGCAACCGCGCCGATGGGGTGGAGTCGGCATCGTTCACCACGGTGGACATGGCGCTGCGCTACGCCACCGGCGCACGCCGCGATGCGTGGGCCGGGCTGGAGTTCGGCGTATCGGTGGACAACGCCTTCGATCGCGATCCGCCGTTGTACCGGGTGACCTCGCCGCTGTACGTGGCGGCGTACGACTCCACCAACTATTCGGCGATTGGCCGCTTCGTGAGCGTGTCGGTGTCCAAGCACTGGTGATGCGTCGGCTGCCTGCTGCAGCCGATGTGCAGCCGACCGTTTTTGAGCGTTGCTGAGAGGAGTGCGTGCGTGACCAATCACAAGCTATGGCGCCTGCTGCTTGCAGGCGTGCTGATGGCGGCAGGTGTGTGCGTGGGCCACGCGCAAACGGTGTCGCCGCAGCGATTGCTGGAGGTGGTGGATATCGCCAGCCCCACACTGTCGCCGGATGGCCGCAGCGTGGCATTCCGCACCGAGCAGGCATCGGTGCAGCGCAATACCTACGACAGCACCTGGTATGTGCAAGGCCTGCAGGATGCTGCGCCCAGACGTGTGGCCGATGGCGGTGTGCCGTTGCGCGATTCGGCCGGCGGCGCGTTGCCTGCAAAGGTGGTGTGGTCGCCGGATGGCCGCTGGCTGTACTACCGCGCTTTACGCGATGGCGTGATTGCGGTGTGGCGCGCGGCGGCGGATGGCTCTGGCGCGGAAGCGGCAACCCACGATGCGGCAGACGTGCAGGATTTCGTGTTGGAGGCGGAGGGGCAGGTGCTGCGTTATCGCGTCGGTGCTACGCGCGCGCAGGTGATGGCGGCCGAACAGGACGAGTATGCGCAGGGCATCCGGATCGACGAGACGGTGCCGCTGGGGCAGGGCCTGTTCCGCTCGGGCAATGTGGAAGGGCGCTTGGCCACGCAGCGCTTCGGTGGGGTGTGGTTCGATCGCGCCGGGTTGTTGGCCGAGGTGCCGGACCACTGGCTGGCGCTGGACCTGGCGACGGCAAGCACGCGGCCGCTTGCCGCTGCGCAGGTGCCTGCGGAGGAACCGCCCGTCAGTGCGCTGCGCGGTATCGACGGTGATGCGTGGCAATCCGTGCGTGCGCCGCAGGGCGACGCGGTGGCGGTGCTGTCGCATGTGGGTGATGGCAACGGCCAGCTCTACCGGCCGCAGGTGGCGCTGTCGGTGTTGCCCGGTGCACATGCACGCAAGGCGCTGCGCTGCACGGCGGCGGCCTGCGTGGGCAAGGCGATCACCGCAGTGCAGTGGCGGCCGGGCAGCGCGGAGGTGCTGTTCACCATCACCGATCCTGCGCTGGGCCTGGCGCAATCCATCCAGCGCTGGAATCCGGCCACCGGGCAGGTGCATGCGGTGGTGCAGGGGCGTGGTCTGATCAATGGCGGACGTGATTCCTCCACACACTGCGGTGCGTCGGCCGCTGCGCTGGTGTGCGTGACAGCGGAGGCCGATCGCCCGCCGCGTCTGGAACGTATCGCGCTCGAAGATGGCGCGCGGCAGGTGCTGTTCGATCCCAACGCGGAGCTTGCGGCGGACATGGCGCGTGCGACGCCCGCACGGCTGTTGCAGTGGCGCGATGCACGTGGGCGGCAGTACAGCGGCCAGTTCTTTGCGGCACGCGGTGACGGCGCGGGCAAGCTCCCGTTGTTCGTCACCTATTACAGCTGCCCGGGCTTCGTGCGCGGTGGCGTGGGCGACGAGTGGCCGCTGGCCGCCTTGGCGCAGGTGGGGATTTCGGCGTTGTGCATCAACCAGTTGCCTGGCTACACCATGGATGCGCTGGAACGGCACGGCGAGGGGCTGGCGGCAGTGGAAAGTGCGGTGGCGTTGTTGTCAGCGCAGGCCGGCATCGATTCTACGCGCGTGGGCATGGGCGGGCTTAGCTTCGGCGGTGCGGTGACCCTGTGGACGGCCACCGAGTCGAACTTGCTGGCCGCCGCCTCGGTGGCCAACCCGGTGGTGTCGCCGACGTACTACCTGTTTGGCAGCATGAAAGGCGAGCCCTTCCTCAAGGGCTTGCGCGAGATGTGGGGCCTGGGCGCACCGGAGCAGACGCCTGAGCGGTGGAAGGCGTTGTCGCCAGCGTTCAAGCTGGACAGGATTCGCGCGCCCATCCTGTTTCAGCATTCCGAGCAGGAGTATCTGTATGCACTGGATTACGTTATTCCGCTGCTGCGTGCGCAACGTGCCGAGCTGTATGTGTTTCCGAACGAGCCGCACCAGAAGTTTCAGCCGCAGCACAAGTTGGCGGTGTATGCGCGCAATGTAGATTGGTTCCGCTTTTGGCTGCAGGACTACCAGGACGCTGCGCCGGAGAAGGCCGCGCAGTACGCGCGCTGGCGCGCAATCAAGGCGGCACTGCCGGCGCGTGGCGATTAGCGTGCGTGATGCCGCTTCCACGTGGCACACGTGCCACGCACACGGCAGGCTTCCACCCAGCGCAGGCAACATCAGCCTTGATGACGGACCCAGTTCTCGACCGCACACAGATCGAAGATGCGCATGACGCTGTGGTCGCCGTCGGCCAGCGTGTGGTCGAAATGGTGGCGTAGGGCATCGGCATCCAGCAGCCCCTGGCCTTCGAGTCGACCATGCAGCAGATAATCGCGGATCTGCTGCCTGCCCTGACGATAGACCGCGCCGGAGTAGTTCATGAAGGTGCCTTTGCTGCGGCGATGCAGGATCTGTGTAGGCAGCACATCGGCAAACGCATCGCGCGCGACGGCGCGATTGCGGCCGCAGTCGATCCACATCCAGCTCGGCACCTTCAGGCAGGCTTCCACCACCGGTTGCGACAGCAGCGGCATGCGCAGGTGCCACGACGCGCTGCGTGCCAATCCATCGCGGAACACCTGGGTGCCGGCCAGATCGAAGATGCGTTCGCGGTCGCCGGGCAGGCTGCCGGGCGGGGCATCGAACCAGGGATGCGATTGCAACGGAACCTCAGCCTGCGTGCTCGGCAGAAACGATCGCTCCGGCTTGCGCGGCGGGCCGGCCTTGGCGAGGAGTTTCTTCATCGTCAACCTGCCTGCTTTCCAGAGCGTGCATTGATGCAGTTTGGCGAGATCGTGGATTGCGCTGAAGCCGGCGCGCAGGCCGCCTGCGCGGAAGGCATCTGCGGCGGGCGCGGCGGTTCTGGTGTTGCAGAACACGGTGTCGCCACCGCCGCCGGAAAAGAAACTGGTGATGGCCAGCTGCGTGCCGATCGCTTCTTTCAGCGCATTGGAGGCATGCTGCAAAAACCAGGTGCTGGGCGCGACCGCATGAGCCGGCGATGCGAAATCGACCGGCGCAGCGTCGAACCCGAGTGTCCGCACGATCAGCTCGGTGCCCAACAGATCACTCATCTGCCGGGCATAGTGCCGCTCGTCGGCGCCAGGTACCGGCGTAACCAGGTTGCAACACGCCACGCGCGCTGTGGTGTCTTTCAGGCACGCGGCGAGGATGGACGAGTCAAGGCCGCCAGAGAGTTCCAGCAGCACAGACGCATCGGTCTGCGCCCAACACGTGACGCTGGATGCCACCGCCTGACGTACCTGCGCCTGTGCGGCGAACGGGTCGTGCCGACGCTGCGGCGCTGCGACGAAATCCCAGGGGTTCCAGACCTGTTCGACACTGCTGCGGTTGGTCTGGAGACATAGCTGGCTGCCCGGCAGCAATTCGCGCACGCCGACAAGCCCGGTGCGCTCGGTCTTGAGGTGAGGGTAGTACAGATGATGGGCGATAGAGTCCCAATCGATCTCGCGCGTGTACACACCCGCATGCGTGGCGATCGAAATGTCTGAGGTGATGAAGCCATGCTGTAGCGCGTAGGCGCATGCCACGCCGCCGGAAGGCTCGCGCATGAGGATGACAGTGCCCGGGTCCTCGTGTGGTGCGTGCAACAGCAGGTACTCGCCCCAGTTTGCATCGATCAGGTGCCGCGTACGCTGTGCTGCCGACAACGCCTGCAGCGATGCGCCGTCCACCAAGGGAGTATTGTCGCGCCGCGAAAAGACATGGCCGATCAGTGCGCCACCACCAGGCAGGTCGAGCACGGGCGTGTCGTCTGATGCATACAGATCGATGCATTCAGTGCGTAGCCGTGGAAGTAACCCGATCTGTCGCAGCGCCTCATCGACACCGGCGCGGTCGCCATCGCGGTGTGTCTGCGGATGGTTGAGCAAGGCGATGTAGCGGTACATCACACTACCCGGATGGGCGTATGCGCGTGGACGTTTCCAACCGTGTCGTTCAGGACTAGATCGCCCGCCTGCACCCAGCAATGCGCCGTAAACGGATCGAGTGCGACGCCGAAGACAATCCGGGCATCGAGCTGGCGCCTACGCAGGAATCTGGCCAACGCGACCGAATCGAGCAGACAGCGCATCTCGACCGGCACCCACACGCGTGCGTGCCGGAAGACCGATGCCGCATCGATGAGCTGTTGCTCGAGCCGGGCGACCGAGCTTTGCTGCGCCCGCTTGCGCTGTGCTCCAGCGGAGAGGCTGCCGAGTATCTTGCTGAGCGGAGTGCGCTTCAACGCCAGCCGCGTGGACAGCACGAGCATCAGCACCTCAAACAGTTCAAACAGCTGTGGTCGTCGCGCTGGTATGGGCGTCTCCATCGCGCTACGCGCAACAGGCATGACGGAAGGCTGCGGACCGGCGCTGGCTTGCGACCCCTGCACAAGCAGTCCCCGTTCGACAAGGCCGTCGATCTCCGGCTCCGATACCGGGTCTTGCGCCAGGTAGGCGAGCAGGGAGTGTTCTTGTGCACTGGGCAGACGGAAGTAGCGGTCGTTGCCGACATCCAGGAACACCAGGCGCTTGCCTATGCGGCAGAACGATAGGTCGTCGCGCAATGTGTAGCGGTGCATGGCGTTGTCCTGGAGAGAGAAGGGGCGCACCGTTCGCGTGCGCCCCGTGGCCTGTGAAGTTGCTTATCGGCATGTACAGCCGAATGGCGACTGCCGCGCGTTGGCAGTGCCTAGTCCTGGCTGATGCCCAGGGTGGTGATGCCACCCATTTCTTCGCCTGCCAATGGCCCGCCCTGTGTGTCCAGGCTTGCGACCCCGAGTACGATGAGATCCTGATCCAACGCGGTGGCGCGAGCGTCGTTGTTGCTGGTATCCATGGTCTCTACTCCTGGTGGGAGAGGCGTGCACATAGGCACGCCTCGGGTTCACTCTTCGGAAATGCCGGGCACATTGAAGCCGCCGATCTCTTCGCCAGCGAGCGGGCCGCCTTTGGTGTCCGTGCTGGCAACGCCAAGCACCGTGATCTCGTTGGATGCATCGCTATGGGTGGTGTCGTTGCTGTTCATCGCTGTCTCCTGGTTGTGTCATGGGGCTCCATGACATGCACAAGGTAAGAAGCGAGGAATTTGATTTTCAAATGATTACTGCGTTGCACTCCGGTAATTAAATCCGGTCTGTGATCGATGCCCGGAATGACGGCACTTTTGTAGCGCTGCTGCAGACCGTCAATGCACTATCGCGTGTCGCGGCTACGCTCGTTCAACGCAGCGACAATGCGTGGCACAGCCTGTTTGCGTCGTGCGTGATAAGCCTGCAAGGCCGACTGCAACGCCACGAAGTCGCGTTGTTGCCAGTGATGCTCGAGCGCCACGAGCTCGTCGTCGACCGCGTCGAGCATGCCCTGTTTGGCACGGCGTATAGGCGCCAGCCGGTCGTTGGCCTGTTTGACAGCACGGTGTAGCGACCAGTGGGAGGTGCCGCGCGCGATCGCGTCAAACAGTTTCCAGGTCTGCTTCACCACATCGTCCTGCGTGGTGGTCGATTCCGGCGCTACGATGATGCGTGGCACAGGTGCCATGCCGATATCGCAGGCCATCGACAACAGGCGCTCCATCCAGTCGTAGAGATCGCGCAACGCTACTTCGGTGAGCAACGGCACCTGCAGGCCATAGCGTGCGTGATCGGCAACCAGCCCTTCGCCGACCAGGCGATACAAGGCAAAACGCACCGGGGTAGCGCTGGTGTTGAATTCGCCAGCAAGCTTGCCTGGATCGATCCGTTGACCGGGCAGGTAGCGCCCGGATTGCAGCGCACGTCTGACCTGCTCATAGACGAACGCACTCTTGGAATGAATCGCACTCATCGCCGAACTCCTTGTCTGCGTACGATGGCTGGATCGTACATGGAATGCAGAGGTGCACGAGGACGGCCGTGTGCGTTTTTTCAATCCATCGCAGATATAGCATTACAGGCATGGTGCAATATCACTGCACCATGCCATGCAAACGCGCCTGCACCATTGTTCAAATCTAGCTGCGATGGAGTTGCGGCTTGTTCACCAATCCGTCGGCGCATAGTCCTTGAGGAACTGCCCCCACACGTGCTCGCCGGTATTGGCGCCGTGGATGATCGGGTCGACGATGCGGGCGGCGCCGTCGACGATGTCCAGCGGTGGGTGGAAGCGTTCCTGCTGCACCTTGAGCGCGGCGATGTCGGCCGGATCCTCGTCGGTGACCCAGCCGGTGTCGACGCTGTTCATGTGGATGCCGTCGTTTTGATAATCGGCCGCCGAGGTGCGCGTCATCATGTTCAACGCGGCCTTGGCCATGTTGGTATGCGGGTGACGGGTGGTTTTGAAGTTGCGGTAGAACTGGCCTTCCATCGCCGAGACATTGACGATGTGCTTGTCGCGCTCGGGTGTGCGCAGCATCAGCGGCTTCAGACGCGCGTTGATGATGAAGGGCGCGATGGCGTTGACCAGTTGCGTTTCCAGCAGCTCGACCGACGGCACTTCGGCCATCAGCAGGCGCCAGGAATTGCGGCCGCGCAGATCGACTTGCTGCAGATCCTGATCGAGACGGCCTTCGGGGAACAGATGTTCCTGGCCCACCAGCTCGTCGTCCAGCAGCGCGACCTGCGACAGCTCGGCGGCGCGGGTGAGGCCATCGGCATCGGCGAGGCCGCGCCCGTGCATGGCCGGTAGCGCGGTGGCCGAGGCTTCGCGCAACAGCTCGGGCGTGCGCAGGCCTTCGTAGTGACCAACGAGCTTTTGTACGGTGTCGGGCAGGGCATCCAGCGCGGCGGTTTCGTTGGCCATCATGTGCGCATAGAACTGCGGCGGGCGGCGCACGGTCTGGCAGGCGTTGTTGATGATGAAATCCAGCCTTTCGCGGGTGGCCAGCAGCTGGCTGCAGAACGCTTCCACGCTGGGCGTGTGGCGTAGATCCAGGCCGAAGATCTGCACGCGATGGCCCCACTCTGCGAAGTCCGGTTCCTGCGCATACCGCGCAGCCGAATCGCGCGGGAAACGCGTAGTGACGATCAGCTCGGCCCCGGCGCGTAACAACTTCAAGCCAGCCTGATAGCCGATCTTGACCCGTCCGCCGGTGAGCAATGCCACGCGGCCGCGCAGGTCGGCGGTTTCGGTGCGCTTGAAGAAATTCAGCTCGGCGCAGGCCGGGCACATCTGATCGTAGAAGTGGTGCAGCTGGGTGAACTTCTGCTTGCACACATAGCAATGGCGCAGCTCGGGCGAATGCGTGGGCTCCGGCGCGGCAGCGGCGTTCTCGCCGTTGTGCGCATCGTGCAGGCCGGCGGCATGCGGCGGGAAGACGTTTGGCGTGCTGAACACCGGCTTGCGCCTCAGTGCACGGATACCGCGCTGTTCGAGCAATGCCTCGGCCTTGCGCACCTTCTCCTGATGCCGCTCGCGCTCGCGTTGCTTGAGCAGCTGCCGCCGCGCCTTCGGCTCGGGGTGATAGACCTTGGCCACCACTTGGTGCAGGCGCACGCGGTCGGCCTCGGGCAGCGCGTCGAGCACGCTGCGGTCGGCCTCGATGGCCTCCAGCAGGTCCAGCGCCACGCGCAGGCGGTCGGTGAGGGGCAGGTCGTCGGCGGGCAGGGGCGGGGCGTTGGTGTTCAAGATGGATCCGGAGTGAGGCGGCACAAGCCGTGGCAATGGCGGCGTGCGGCCGACGAGCGAAGGCGATGACAACTGCGCGGACGGGCGAGGGGCGCCGGAGCGCTCTACCGCAGGCCGCGTAAGCTGGTAAGCCGCCATTTTCGCCGATTGTGGGTGGTTGGCGCCAATGAGTGGCTGAGGCGGGTGGTCGAGGCCACTGTTGCGACGAGCGAGGCGCCAGAATCTCGGCGCGATCCTCGGCACACGGTGGCACCAGCTTCGGCCGTTGGGGCGCGCACCACCTGCAGGTTCCGGGGCCTACTCGCTTGTCCTACGGCCCACTCCCTTAGAATTTGTGTGTACGCAGGGCCAGCAACAAGGCCCTGGAGGATGTCCACACCATGTCCAGCCAGGAAGGGCCCGTCATGCCAAGGTTTACAGTTAAGCGTTTTTGCCGGTTCGCCCTTGCCGCTGCGGTCACCGGATTGGCCGCATGCGGCGCCGCTTCGGAGCAAGCGACACCCTCACCTGCCATCAGCCAAGAGGCCGCAGCACTGCGAACGGTCGTTCCGCTGACGCGCCCGGTGGCCCTGGACAAGGCTGGCACGGTTGCAGACGTTGAGTTCGATCTGCCGCCGCCCGGGCCTGGGGCCTCGTCATTGCTGAAAGTGGCGATTCGCTTGCAGGCCAATGAAGGTGCAGCGCTCCGCGCACCATCTGATCGGCTAGTTGACGAGGGACTTGCTGCTCGAGTGAATTTACGGAATCTTGCCAATGGGGAGTCGACGCAGATACCTCTCTACCGGATCGGCCCCGCTCCTGGAACCGATGTTCCTATCGGTGCGGACGGACGTGTTGCCGGCGTGACCTGGAGCGGCGTCGATGAGTCCATGCTTCGTCGCGTCGGATTAATTCAGCAGGGCATGTTCTACAAGGTGCTTTTGCTGGCAGAGGCACATCGTCCTGCCCCCGGCCACTATCGACTGACTCTTGAGCTTCTGGAGGATCATCCGAGGCTGAAGGGACAATCTGTTGAGCTGCTGCTCGCTTATGCAAGTAAGGCGAAATGAAATGGAAGACAAAGAGCGCTACACATTGACGATCTATCTCGCTTCACCGGGAACGCCTCTCAAAGCCGGCGGAACTTCATTGACGGGTCACATGTTTCTTGCCACTGGAAAAACCAGCGGTGAAAGCCTGGAAAGTTTCGGCTTTGAACCTCGCGAGGATCATCGTAAAAGTGGCCTTGGCAAGGTTTCTGGTGAAGACATCGAATCCTACAAGGATCCCTATTACGCTAGGACGGTGGAGATATCTAAAGATCAGTACGAAAAGATTCGTGAGTTTTCAGACGAGCCTGCAAAGCACGGCTTCGATATGAAGTACGACGCGTTCGCCAACTCGTGCGTCGATTTCAGCTGGGCAGCGTTGAATCATGCCGGGCTTCATCGCCAGACCGTTCTTGGAGGCATAAAAGGCTATGAAGGCGAGCCGAAGGTGCTGCACAACGAGCCTGAAATCCAGCAAATCAGGCCGCCTTTCCCGGATAGCGAGTTGAACAAGGAAGTGCGGAACCCGATGCCCGAACGCGATGTATGGCAGCACATCTTGTCTGACAACGACAGGCATTCTGACCCTGGTCGTGCGATTGCCGACGGCACGTCTCCAGACCCTCTTCATTGCCAGGCAGAGGAAGCGGTGCGCCGCCTAGAGCAAGGTCTTGGAAGGGAGTACGACGACAACAGCGCCCGCCTGGCCGCAAGCTCCGCGCATCTGGCAAGGGATAACGGTCTGTCGCGGATCGATCACATCGTACTGAGCGAGAACACAGCGTCGACGAGGCAGGGCGAGAACGTCTTCGTCGTAGAGGGTGCGCTGAACGACCCTGCGCACAAGATGGTGCAAATGAAGACAGGCGATGCGATCGCGCAACCGGTCGAGCATTCCCCGGCACAACTTCAGTCTTTGAGAGAAACACAGCAGCAGTCTCCGCAGCAGGAGCAGCAGCGAGAGCAATCCAACGCACCTCAGCATCGACTGGTGTGAGAACTGGTGCACTTGGTGCGCTAACTGGCACGTCGGCGATTGCCAGGTAGCGTGCGTTACCAGCCAGTTGCAAAGCGCGGCTTTTGTTGCCTTGTAGCTGTTGGTTTTCTGTCTTCAACAGCGCATGGCTTGTCGCGTTTGCCCAAGCCACCAAGGCTACTCACGTACTCTCCAAATCAGGTGAGCTAGGGTTGCTTCTCACTGTTGTTGTGGGAGAAGACACCATGGGCCTGTTGGTCGACGGCAAGTGGCAAGACGGTTGGTACGACACCGACAAGAGCGAGGGGCGTTTCGAACGGTCGCAGTCGCGATTTCGTAACTGGGTGACACGCGATGGCAGTGCGGGTCCGCACGGCGAGGGCGGCTTTCAGGCCGCTCCGGGGCGTTATCACCTGTATGTGTCGTTGGCCTGCCCTTGGGCGCACCGCACGTTGATCTTTCGTCGGCTGAAAGGCCTGGAGTCGATGATCGACGTCTCCGTGGTGCATTGGCGGATGGGCAAGCACGGCTGGACCTTCGCGCAAGGCCCGGGTGTGGTGGGCGATGCGATTCATCATGCGCAGCATCTGTACGAGGTCTATCTCAAGGCCGATCCTCACTACTCAGGGCGCGTGACCGTGCCGGTGTTGTGGGACCGCGAGCGCAACACGGTGGTCAGTAACGAGTCTGCAGACATCATCCGCATGTTCAACAGCGCGTTCGACGAGGTTGGCGCTGCAGACGGCGACTTCTACCCCGAGCCGTTGCGCGAGCAGATCGATGCGGTCAATGCGTGCGTGTACGACAGCGTCAACAATGGCGTGTACAAGGCGGGCTTTGCGACCACGCAAGCTGCGTACGAAGAGGCGGTGGTGCCGTTGTTCGAGACATTGGATTGGCTTGAGACGCGTTTGAGCCAGCAACGCTATCTGTGCGGCGAGCAACTTACCGACGCAGACTGGCGCCTGTTCACCACGCTGGTGCGCTTCGATGCGGTGTATGTGGGGCATTTCAAATGCAATCTGCAGCGCATTGCCGACTATCCGCAGTTGTCCGGCTTTCTGCGCGAGCTCTATCAGATGCCGGGAATCGCCGGGACGGTCGACTTCCAGCACATCAAGAATCACTATTACCAGAGCCACGACATGATCAATCCCACCGGCATCGTTCCAATGGGGCCGGTGCTGGATCTGGATGCGCCGCATGGGCGTGGTGGTTGATGCATCTCCCGGCCGCGCGCCGCCGCGCTCAGGCACGCTGCCGCGTTGACCGAAGCGCGATTGCGGCAACCGTATGTACTGCCAAATGCTTAGCGTTTGGCAGCGCTACGCATGATCAGCGTTGCCGCACCCACCGAGATGGCGTCTTCCACCACGCCGGTGCTGGTTTGGCCATAGCGTTCGATTGCGCGCATGCGTGCGTTGAAGGTGAGATAGGCCGCAGCGACGGCAGTGGTGGCACCGAGCAGTGCAGCGATGCCGCGTTGCTCGCGTGGCGCCAGTGCCGTGCCGACGATCACGCCGGTGGCGATGCGGGCAATCATGCCGGGGAGCACGATGCGGTCGGGTGCGGTCTTCATCTTGTCGCCAGCCAGCTCACCACCGGCGAGTGCGAGCATGCCGGCCGATGCGAGCGGATTGGCAAGCAGCTTCGGTGCGCAGTTGTTGGCGGGGAGGTTGCCAGTGCGGGCCGCATTGGCGACTGCCGCCAGCGGGGTCATCGAGCGCATGCCTGCAACTGCGGCCATCAGGATCGAATGAATCAGGGACATGTGGACCTCTGCAGTGATGCGCTTCAGTCGATGCAGGTTGGGATCCTGCAGCCAGAGCTGACGTGAGTGGGAGCGCAAAGCCTAGGACGTCACATGTGTGCGAGATGGCAAGGTGGTGCCCGCAATGTGCAGGCACCTGGGCAGGGCATGCAGTACTGACCATGGCGTCACGCGATGTGGGGGTGATCGCGGACGCTTCAGACTGCGCGATCAGACCGATAGGGACACGCCCGGGTCTTGAGCCTGTTGGCGGTGACCGGAACTGACGGCGGCCGCACCGTCAGTCGGTGAGCAAGGCGGCGTGGTGGGTGCATTATGCGCTTACGGTTGCTTTGCAAGCTTGCCCGTACGCCACGCCATCCACAGGACCGTGACGCCTACGGCCAGGCAGACCAGCACGCCCGGCAGCGATGCCTCCGGGCCGAAGGGGCCGCCGGTGAGCCATTCGGCGATGCCAGGGCGAGCGGTGCTGCGGGCAATCGCCGGACCCATGTCGGTCCCTGACACGGCTGCACCGAAGACATAGCCTTGAGTGAAATTCCAGGCGATATGCACGCCGATCGACATCCAGACCCGGCCGGTCAAGGCGTAGAACGCGCCCAGCAGGATGCCGGCCTCCAGCGCGATGCAGATCGCAGCAAAGACCGTGGCGTGCGGGTTGGCGATATGGCCGAAGCCGAACAGCGCAGCAGACGCGGCGAAGGCGATCCAGGGGCCGAACGCGCGCCAGATCAGGCGCAGGAAAATCGCGCGAAACAGCAACTCTTCGATCACGCCTGCCTGCAAGGCCTTGCGGACTGCCGTCCATGCCGGCGCCATGCCCAGTGCCTGGATGTCGTACAGCCCGAACACCGCCATGATGCCCATGACCGTGGCGAACATGGCCGCACCGATCAGCAGGCCGATGATCAGCTGGGGCAGCATCGGTCGCACGGCGAGCTCGCTGGCGCGCCGCCCTTCGGCCAGGCGCACTGCAAGCACATAGACACCCAGCCCGACCGCGATACCGACAAGGCTGGCGAGCAGTTGCAGGGGGCCGGAGTCCTTGGGGAACAGACCGCCGACAAACCTGCCGGCCATGGGCGCCAATGTGGCAACCACGACAAGCAATACCACTGCCCAGCCGATCGCGCGGAGCCAACGCAGGCGCCCGGGGTGCAGAAACTTGCGATCACCCAGTTCGATCTGGTGCGTCGTGGGTCCGTTCCCGGTGAAGGAACGTCCGGCAACCGGTTGCAGTGGTGCGTGCATGTACGACTCCATGTGGTGTGGTTGCTAGAGAGTGGGTGGGCGGGGCAGGGCGGCGGCTGCCGTGGCAATGCGTGCCGAAAACGGGCGTTGATGCAAGGCGGCGATCGCTTCGCCGAGGATGCTGGAGAGCGGAACCGACAGCTCTGCATCGAGCTGCGCGGCTGCGGCATTTGTCGCGGCCCATTGCCGTTGCAATGCGGGGATCATCTTCCTGGCCTTGGGTGTCAGCACCACGATGCGTTCGCGCGCGTCGGCGCCCGGTTTCAGGTGGGTGAGACGCTGCTTGGTCATCTGGGCCACGGTCTGACTTGCGGCCGAGTGACTGATGCCGATCTCCTGTGCAAGCACCTTGATGGGTGCAGGGCCCACACGGAGAAGTGCCCGCAACACGGGGGTGTAGCGTGACCGCCAGGTCAGCCCTGCGGCCGCGTAAACCTCTTCCAGCTCACCATCGAGTTGCTCGATGAGATGCCGGACAAGGGTGCCTAGCGTTGGCGTGGGTGTGCGCATTGGCAAAATGTATAAGCGCTGTCGTATTTCCGCCATGTGCCAGAAGTGGGGGGGTGGGGCGCGCTGCAGAGCCCTCCCGCACGCATGCGCGCAAGCGCCGCACCATGGCCTGCGCATCGGTGACCATGTCGTAGTTGTGGTGGTAACGCCGTTGCTCGTACTCGCCCACAGACAGATGGACCTGCGCGGGCAGATCCTCACGGTTGACTGCAGATGCCGCTTCCAACCTCGTCATCGTGCAATACGACGCGCTGCCGATGCGGCAGGCGCTCTGTAGAATGCAGTTGCCAGCGGGCGTCGCCGCCGCCATCGCGTCGCGGCAATCCTTGTCCGTCTGGAGTCTTGCATGCGTGCTTCTTCTGCGTTGTCGCCGATGGGTCGGCTGTTTGCCGTGGCTGCATTTTTAGAGGGGCTGACCTGGGCCGGGTTGCTGCTGGGCATGTTGCTCAAGTACGGCACCCACACCACCGAGGTTGTGGTGTGGCTGTTCGGGCGCCTGCATGGCGCCGCGTTCCTGTTCTATGTAGCGGTCAGCGTACTTGCCGCGTTGCGTTTGCGCTGGCCTTGGTGGGCTTGGGCGCTGAGCTTGTTGGCCGCGTTGCCGCCGTTGGTGACGGTGCCGTTGGAGATGTGGTTCCGGCGTATCGGCTTGTTGGGTCAACGCACACGCCGCGGTGGCTGAGCGCATCAAGGCAAACTAGGCACTGCGGAGAATGCCCTGTGAGGTATGCGGCATGTCGCTGCGCAACGCCCCCGATGTCACGCCAGACCATGGACTCCGCAAACGGCCTTTGCCACCATAGGCCGACCAAGGAAGAAGCGGAGTGCAGCAATGCGTTATTGGACGATGGTGGCGACTGCCGTGCTGGCAGGCCTGATGGCGGTGCCGTTGCACGCGCAAACCCCACAGGAACCGCTGGATCTGACGCCGTATCTCAGGAACGACCAGTTCGAGCGCATCAAGATTTCGCCCTCGGGCGCGTATTACGCCATCACCATGCCGTTGGAAGATCGCACCGTGTTGGGTGTGGTGCGGCGCGAAGACAAGGTGGCCACGGCCAAGGTGACCGGCGGCGCCAATAGCGTGGTGGATGATTTCTGGTGGGCCAACGACGACCGCATTGTGGTGTCGATGGCGCAGCGGCTGGGCTCGCGCGATGAACCGATGGCCATCGGCCAATTGCATGCGATCGATGCAGATGGCAAGAACGGGCGGCTCTTGGCCAGCCCCTACGGCACCAACGATGAGATCAACGGTGCGCAGTTGAAGATGGAGTTGGATCCGGGCACCTTCATGCTGGACACCTTGCCGGGCGATCCACGCAATATCCTGGTGTCGTCGATTCCGTTCGTCGGCGACCCGAACATCCGCATCGACAAGCTGGACATCTACACGCGCCGGCGCAGCACGGTGGCCACTTCACCGGTGCGCCGCGCCAGCTTTGTCACCGACCGGCAGGGGCGTATCCGGTTTGCGCACGGGGCGGATGTGGAGAACGCCAGCAAGCTGTATTACCGCGACAACGACCAAGCGCCGTGGAAGTTGATCAACGACTCGGCCACCAGCCAGCATCGCGAATTTCCGCTTGGCTTTTCTGCCGATGGCACGCAGGCCTATCTGGAAGTGGAGCAGGCCACCGGCACCGACGTGGTGGTGGCGTGGGACCCGGCCACCGGCAAGTCGACGCCGCTGTTGCACGACGACACCGTCGACCCCTACCGGATTTTGCAGGATCTGGACGGCACCACGCCGATCGGTGTGAGCTACATGAGCGATCGGGTGCGCAACCGCTTCTTCGATGAGAAAGCGCCGACTGCGCGGTTGTACCGCAGTCTGGAAAAAGCCTTCGGCGACAACGCGGTGTACATCACCTCGGCCACCAGCGATGGCCGCTTCGTGCTCGCCTATGTGTGGAGCGATCGCAATAACGGCGACTACTATCTGTTCGATACGGCGAGCAAGCGTGCGGACCGTGTGTTCAGCCGCCGCGAATGGTTTCCGCCCGATGGCGTGCCGGCCAGCAAACAGGTGAGTTTCAAGGCGCGCGATGGCCTGCAGCTGCATGGCTATCTGACCCAGCCGTTGAACGCCGAGCCCGGCAAGCCGTTGCCGCTGATCGTGATGCCGCACGGTGGGCCGTTCGGTATCTTCGACAAGTGGGCGTTCGATGACGAGACCCAGCTGCTGGCTGCGGCCGGCTATGCGGTGCTGCGCGTCAACTATCGCGGTTCGGCCAATTACGGGCGTGCGTTCACGCAGGCCGGCGCCAAGGAATGGGGCGGGCGCATGCAGGACGACCTCACCGACGCCACGCATTGGGCGATCACGCAGGGCGTGGCCGATGCATCGCGCATCTGCATGTACGGCGCCAGCTATGGCGGCTATGCGGCGTTGATGGGCGTGGCCAGGGAGCCAGGCTTGTACCGTTGCGCTGCCGGCTACGTCGGCGTGTACGACCTGGACATCCTGGCACGCGACAACGCCAGTCGCGCGCGCTGGGCCAAGAACTGGACCGGCGATTGGCTGGGCGCACGCGAGACCTTGGCGGCACGCTCGCCGGTGACCCTGGCGCGCCAGATCAAGGTGCCGGTGTTTCTGGCTGCAGGCGGCAAGGACGAGCGCGCGCCGGTGGCGCATACCGAACGCATGGAGCGCGCATTGAAAGTGGCCGGTGTGCCGGTGGAGTCCCTGTATTTTCCCAACGAAGGCCATGGCTTCTATACCGAAGCGCATCGGCGGGAGTACTACACGCGCTTGCTGGCGTTCTTGAACAAGCAATTGGGCGGCCGCACTGCGAAGTAAGGGCTTGGTGGTTGCATCCGGTTTTGTCCGGATGCAACGTGTGGCCGAGCAGCGTAGTGGTGGTGTGGTGGTGCGGGATGTTCATGCGCCGGACAACGCTGTGCCTGGTTGGCAATGTCGCTTGATATGCCTTGCATATTTATCGGTAATGCATCGCGGCCAGGGCCGCTCCTACACGACAGGGTGCCTGCGTCAGCGTGCGCAGGTCGCCAGCGCTTGGTGCGGCGCCGGCGACCGTGCTGCCTGTGCGCCTGTCAGTTCTTGGGCATCGGCTTCATCTGATACTCCGCCGGCGGCGTGGCGCCGAGCAGATATTGCACGAAATAATCCCAGCGGCGGCGTGTGACATACGGTGTGAGATCGCCGTAGCCATGTTTGGCGTTGGGCAGCATCAGCATGTCGAAGTTCTTGTTGGCCTTGATCAGCGCATCGGCCACCAGCAAGGTGAGATACGGCGGCACGTTGTCGTCCAGGGTGCCATGCACCAGCATCAGCCGGCCCTTGAGATTGGCGGCGCGGCCGGCGTTGGCCTGGTCGTCGTAGTTGGACGTGCCATCCTTGTTGACGATGTGTTCGCCGTGATATTTCTCGGCCCAGTCGTCTTCGTAGCCGCGGTTGTCATGGTTGCCGCTTTCCGACCAGGCCACCTTGAACAGATCGGGATAGCGCAGCATCGCGGCGGTGGAGGCGTTGCCGCCGCCGGAGTGGCCCCAGATGCCGATGCGGCTGGTATCGAACCAGGTATAGCGCTGGCCGAGTTCTTTGATCGCGGCCACTTGGTCGGGCAAGGTGTTGTCGCCCATGTTGGCGTACCAGGTGTCGTGGAAGGTCTTGCTACGCCACGGCGTGCCCATGCCGTCGATGGCGATCACGATGAAGCCCAGCTCGGCCAACGATTGATTGTCGCCGTGGCCGGCAAGGAAGCTGCGGCCACGTACCGATCCGGTCTGCGGGCCGGGATAGATGTAATCGATCACCGGGTATTTGCGCGCCGGGTCGAAGTTGCTGGGCTTGAACATCAGCCCGTACAACGTGGTCTTGCCATCGCGCGCCTTGACCGTGATCGGTTCCGGCGGTACCCAGCCGGCGGCCTTGAGGCGGGTGATGTCGGCAGTGGCAATCGTGCTGACGGTGCGTCCATCCCCGGCATCGCGCAACAGCGTGACCGGCGGGGTGACTGAGGTGGAATAGGTATCGACAAAGCGTGCGCCATCGGGCGAGAGCGCAATGTGGTGATCGGCCACTTCGGGTGTGAGCAGCACCGGCTCACCACCGTCCAGGCTCACCTTCCACAGCTGCTGGTAGTACGGGTCCACGCCGGGCGTGCGGCCCACACCGACGAACCACGCGGTGCGCGTCACCGGATCCACGCGCAACAACTCGGTGACGTTGCCTTCGCCGGTGGTGATCGCGCGCTTGGGTTTACCGGTGCCCAGATCGTAGAGATACAGCTGTCCCCAATCGCTGCGCTCGGAGAACCACACTGCTTCATTGCTGCCGGGTAGATACGCCCAGTTGGCGGCGACCTGGCCGCTTTCGTAATAGGTCTTGGCGGTTTCGTCGAAGGCGGTGCGCACCTCGCCAGTGGCGACATCGGCGATGCGCAACCAGGTCTGCTTATGGAAGCGCGACGTGGACGCGAAGGCCAGCGTCTTGCCGTCCGGCGCCCACTTCACATCGTCCCACAGGCCCGGCGAGCAGCTCACGTCGTCGCACAGGGTGGAGCGGTGCTGGTCCGGCGGCAGTTTCAGCCGCAGCACGCTGCGCGTGGGCACATCGATGACCACGCGCTCGATCATGGTCACGTCCTTGTCGCCGGCCAGCGGGTATTTCCACGCCTGCAGTTCCGGATGCCCGAGCTTGGTGCTGACCAGATACATGTCGCCGGTCTTGCGCTGGTCCTGCTGGAAGGTGGCGATCTTGCGCGAGTCCGGCGACCAGGCAACGATGGCGTTGTCGCTGTGCTGCCAGCCGGCGTTGTCGGTGGCGTAGCCGAAATTCTCCACGCCATCGCGGGTGAGCTGGGTTTCCTGGCCGCTGGCCAGATCGCGTACCCACAGGTTCCAGTTGCGGATGAAGGCTTCGCTGCGCTTGTCCGGCGACGGCACGCCCGGCTCTGCCTTGTCCTTCGCATAGAGCTTGCTGCAGCGCGCACGCGTGTCGCAGACCACGGCGGTATCGCGGACGTTGAGGCGGTAGCGGCCATCGGCGGTGCGCTTGACCACCGGTGCGAACGTGTCGGCCTTGAGCGGTTTGTCGCCGGTCTTCAGCAGCGTATTGAGCGAGCCGACCAGCGCGGACTGCTTGAACAGCGGCGCGGTCTTGCCGGTGGCGGTATCCAGCTGCAGCAGCCGGTTGCCGGTGGCATCGTGATCGACATAGACCACATGGGTGGCGTCCAGCCAGTCGATGCGCGTGGCTTGGTGATCGACCAACGGTTGCGCCAGATAGCTGGTGAGGCGCTCGGCGCGGGCGTAGTCGGCCTCGGTCACGCTGGGGACCTGTGCGCTGGCCAGCGCAGGCAGCGCGGCGATCGCCAGGGCGGTGAGCAGGTGGCGCATCGGCAACGGTGTGAGCATGTGGACCTCGTCGGAAGGGGCGCGCGTCGATGCGGTCGACGCAGCCCCCTGATGCTACCTGGGCCGGCGGTGCGTGTGCCTCTGCCATAGGTCGTGCCATGGCCGTAGACCAAGCCGTTGCGACAGGCGCAACGCGCGCCGACATGCAGGGCGTGCCGCGCGCGAGGGCGTGTGGCTACTTGCCCATGCAGCGTTTCCAACGCTCGTTCACCCGCTGCGCGAACCAGGCGGTGGTGAGCGTGCGGGTGATCTTCGGGCTTTCCAGGGTGATACCCGGCAATACGGCGCGCGGCAACGGTTTGCCGGCGCTGCGCTCGGCCAGCGCGAACACCTGGCGATACAGATCGGTGTCCTCGAAATCGGCCGTATCGCCGGCTTCCAGCGCACGGCGGAGTTGCCGGTCGCTCATCGCCAGCTGGCTGCCCAGGGCGCGTGCGGCGCGTTCGGTGCCGCCCGGTGCCTCCAGGCTGGCGCCGGGTGTGAGCAGGTCGCCGTCCAGCGCGAGCGCGATGCCGCTGGCCTTGCTCAGCGCGGCCTGGAAGGCGGCATTGCGGCTGGCGTACCAACCGGCGTTGAAGTCGGCGAAGCGATACAGCAGTGCATCGTAATTGGCCGGATACCCGAGCAGATGTCTGGTGCCGAACCACAGCCCGCCGCGACGGCTGAAGACTTCATGGCGCATCGAGTCGCCCGGTGGATACGGGTAGCGCTCGGCATGCTGCTCGGCAAACGCGATGCTCACCTGCATCGGCCCGGCGGTGTGCACCGGATTGAGCCCGTCGAACAGGCGCGCGCCCAACGGCACGCTGCCGGTGAAATCCTCGAAGATCTTGCTCAATTCCTGCTCGGTGCGCGCGCTCGCAATGCGCGTGGCATAGCTGTGGCCATCGGGGGAGTCGATGCGCAGGGCGGCGTCGACCATGAAGCCGGGAATGTGGTGCGCACTGGCGCGGCGGTCGATCTCCGCGCGCGAAATCTTGCCCAGGTTGGGAACGACAGGGTTGGCCTGATAGGTCGACTCCTGCTCGGTCACCGCCAGCACCGCGCAGATGTGCTCGGGGCTGGTGTCCAGCGCCTGCGAGGACAGCGCCACGTACACATCGTTGGCCCAGCCGGCGCGATCGGTGAGGGTGGCCGGCAGGCGCCGGGCGATATCGGCCTTGACCGCATCCGGAGAGCGCTGCGGCGCACGCGGGGCCTGGGTGGCGCAGGCCGCCAGCAAGGCGACGGCAAGCAACGTGAGCAGGCGGGGCAAGCAGGATGTCACGGCGTCTCCAGATCTCGGGCGGCGGCTGCCGTGCGGCAGTTTACGTCGCTGCCGGACAGGTGCCAGCACACACCGGCATACACCGGCACACGCAGGATGCCGGCAGCTCGCTGCGTCGTTCGCTCCGATTCAAGCCAGGTGCGATCAGGCCGATAACGAGCTCGATCAGGAACGTCGCGATCACGGTGTCTGGCATGCCTGCCGGTCATCATTGCAGAGGTTGCTGCATCGATGTCGCGTTCAAGCAGATGCCGACCTCGCCCAATTCCACCGCTGTCCACCCATGGGAGTGCCTGAAATGCCGCAGCAACCAGCAAGCCCGGTTCGGGTCGGAGGTGACGCCGTGGTCACGGTCCCGGCGCGTTGTGCCTTATCGCCGTCATGAGTCGCCGATGAGCCTCCTTGCGGCACGCTGGCAACGGGTCTTGGCGGGGATCGCATTGCTGCTGAGCAGCGCGGTGGTGTGGGCGCAGCCGCAGCCGTGGAAGGCGATCGAATCGGCCGCAATCGACGACCCCAAGGCCGCGTTGCAGACCGCCCAGACCTTTTTGCAGCAGGCGCGCAGCAATGGCGACGCCGACGCGCAATTCTGGGCCTTGCTGGCGCAGGCGCGCATCCTGATCTCGCTGGAAGACAACGATCATCGCCAGCTGGTGCTCAGCCAGGCGCGTACCGTGTTGGAGCAATTGCATGGCAACGCCGCGCAGGCGCAGCTGTGGCTGGATACCGTGCAGGCACTGAGCGATGTGCGCGAGAATCCCAACCGCGGCATGGTGACGCGGCTGGAAGACCTGCGTCAGCGGGCGCAGGCACTGGGTCGCAACGATCTGCTGTGCGAAGTGGAAGCGGTCGACATGTGGAGCATGCTGGCCTCCAGCAGCAGCGATGAGGCATGGAAGGCGGCGCAGGCCAGCTACCAGTGTGCGGTACGCGAGCACACCTTGAGCCTGGAGCTGGACGCGTTGACCCAGCTGGGGTCGCTGGCCAGCCGTGTCGGCGGGCGCATGGCAGAAGACAGCGAAGCCGAAGATTATCTGCAGCATGCCTTGACGCGCCTGCACGGCCAGCCGGCACGCTTCCAGCGCAGCCTGATCGAATACGAATACGAATACGAATACGAGTACGAGTACGAGTACGGCACGTCGCTGGCCGCGCAGCAACCCGAGGCCGCCTTGCTGCACTTCAAGCGCGCGCTGGCGCTCAGCCGCGAGCTCGGCGATCAGGCCGGCGTGGCCGCAGCACTGACCAGCGCCAGCGAAGCCCTGAGCGAAACCGGCGATGCGAATGCGGCACTGGCAATGGCGCGCGAGGCACTGCCGCTGATGCAGAAACAGGGCAACTTTGGCCGTATCGCCGCGTGTCATGCGGTGTTGCTGCAGGCATTGACGGTGTTGAAGGCAGACAGCCTGGGGGCCGAGATCGTCGCGGCCAGGGCGGCGGACGACCCTAACCTGACCTTGAGCCGGCGTGCGCAACTGCTCGATGCCATTGCCCAGGCGCTGGCAGCGGAAGGCCGCCATGACGAGGCATACCAGGAACTGCAACGCGCCAACACGCTGCGCGCGCAAAGCCTGGACCGCCAACGCGACACCGTGATGCTGCGCTTGCAGGCGCGCTACGAAGATGCCCGCCGTGGCGCCGAAACCGCCGAGCTACGCCGCCGCAGCGAGACCGCGCAACTGGCCTTGCAGGCGCGCGAAGCCGGCCAACGCACGCTATGGATCGCGCTATGTGCGGCCTGCCTGCTGTTGCTGGGCGCCTTGGTGGTGCTGGCCTTCGGTGCGCGCCATCGCCGTCAGCTGTCGCGTCTGGCGATGCGCGACGAACTCACCGGCCTGCCCAATCGCCGCGCCATTCGTTCCGAGGCGCAACAGCAGATCGAGCAAGCGTTGCGCTCGCAGATCTCATGCATGCTGGCGTTGATCGATCTGGATCACTTCAAGCTGATCAACGATGTACACGGCCACGCCACCGGCGATGCGGTGCTCAAGGCGCTTGCCAGCGCCTCGAAGCTGGCCTTGCGCACGCAGGATCGCCTGGGCCGGCTGGGCGGCGAAGAATTCCTGCTGGTATTGCCGGGCTGCAACGCGGAAGAAATTCCTGCGGTGTTTGCGCGCCTGCGCAGCGCCGTGGCCGCCATCCAGATTCCCGGCCTGCCGGCAGACCAGCCTGTGCGGTTCTGCATGGGCGCGGTCAGTGTCACCGCTGCCACCGGCCTGGACGTGCTGCTGAGCCAGGCCGACCTTGCGTTGTATGCAGCCAAGACTGCAGGGCGCGATCAATGGGCGGTGTGCTGAGCGTGCGTGCGTCGATCGCGTGTTTACGGATCGCGCTTTTTAAATCGCTGGGGTCTGCAGTCACGTTGCAGCATCGATCAACGATGCGCCTCTAAACCGCATGACGTTTTTCATCGCAGTGCGTTGTGCACCTGCGTGTGAGGTGACCAGTGGAGTCAAGTGAAGCGAGCAGGCTCGATCGCGCCTTGCGGACCACCTGTCGCGGTCCGCAGGGCGCCACCGACGATACCCTCGTGCTTACTGGCTGACTTCCTGCATCGGCACCTTGTGCTCCTTGGAATACGCGCGCTGCGCGGTATTCAAGGCTTCGATATCGACATTGAGCTGGGCCGACACGGTTTCCAGGTCCTTGGCCAACGGTGCCAGCTCGGTGTTGGTGTAGCCGTTGGGCAGTGCGGCAACGCGCTCCAGCGCGGCCATCATCGCATCGGCGCTCTTGAGGTAGGCCGACAACTTGCCGTCTAGATCCTTGGCATTGTCCGGCACGCCCGAGGCCACGGCAGCATTGGCCTGCGCATTGGCGGCAAGCGCCTTGCGTTGGCTGCCCAGCGCGGTCTTGTAGCTGTCCAGCGGCTTGTGCGCGATGGCATCGTTCACCAGGCTCTGCCCGCGATCGCCGGACACCCACGGGTCGATGATGGTCACCGCGCCGTTCCAGACCGAGATGTTGTGCAACAGGTACTCGCTGGAGGAGAGCTTGGAGGCGCCGGTGGTGGTGCCGCCGCCGCATGCAGCAAGCAGCAGAGTGAGGGAGACAAGCAGGAGTGTGGTGAACGTCTTCAAAGCGAAAGATCCTTGAGGGAAGACTGTTGCCGCCGTTGCATGGCGTCACAGCAAAAAATCCAAGGAAGCGTCCAGACAATCCGCGTGGCAGTGCTGCCGGCCATCTTCCTTGAGACGAATGCAGCGTGGAGCGTTCCATGTCACTCGATCGAGTGCGCTGCGCGGCGATTATAACGGCTGCGACCAGGCGGCATGTGCATAGCGTCGTGTTGTAGTTGAAGGCCGCGTCCTGTCTGCGCGCGATCGCGCCGACCGGCGCTGATGCAAAGCGCCAGCGGTAAACTGCGTCGCACGATTGCAGAGAGGCCTGCTTGAAAAAACGTCCCAAATCACCATCACCACCGACGCCGGTGCCTGCCAATTCCCGCATCGTCGACTGGCTTGTCCGCGTGGTGGTTCTCGTGATCGCGGTGGCCTGTTGCGGGCGGCTATGGGTGTTGCTGCAGGCGGTGATCAGCGGGCGCTATGTCAGCGTCGTTCGTGGTCGGCCGGCCAGGACGTTCTATGCCGACACCGACCCGCAGCGCTACTGGATCTCGATCGGCTGGGACGGCCTGTTGACCACTGCCCTGTTGGCGATGGTGGGCGTGTTTGCGTATCTCGCATGGAAGGATTACCGGCGCGATCGTGCCAATGCCGTGCGGCGCGGCAGACGCTGATGGCAGGCCACGCCCACCGACCATCTCCACTGGCCCTTGCCCGCTCACCGGCGCGGGACCTTACGCGGCATGGATGCCGCGTAAGAGCTTACAAGGACGTACTTGCAGCGTGTCCCGCGATGGTGGGCGGGCAAGGGCCTTGCAGCCAGGCCGCAGATCAGCGGCGGCACACACCTGGCAGTTCTGTTCGCGACTCTTGAACAGACTTCACGGTGTCCCACGCTTGGGCGAAGGTTTGGCTGCGTTGCGCTTAGGCCAGGTGTCGTAGCTGTAGACGAACTCTTTCTGGTCGGCACCGCGCGTCGGATCGCAATGCCAGGACTTGGCGACCATGCCGGCCTCCAGCACATCGTCGACCTCGCGCACGGACTGCGATTCAAAGGCGCACATCGCTCCGTAGAGTTTGATGTCCCAGTCCGGGCTCGCCGTTTGATGGGCATGCTGCACCAGCACAATGTCACTGCCTTGGAAGTGGTGCACCTGTGCGCTGCGGTCGCGCGCGATGCTGAAATAGCACGGCGCACCGATGCCCAGCGGAAACACTTCGTCGTCGCGCAGCACGGCGCATTTTCCAGCGTGCTCGCCCAAGCGAATCGTGCGCCCGGCCAGTGTGGCGGTGGTGACAGGGTTGGAGAGCGTGACTTCAGACATGGGCTGCGCGGGCGGTGTCTGTGCCTGCGATTGCGTCTGTGCGCCTGCTGGCGCGCACAGCATCAGCACGAGTGGGGCCAACCATAAAGCAGTGAGATGGGGGCGCATGCAACATCCTTGTCGAGGGCGGTGCAGTATCGCAGATTCATCCGCTATCGCTGTCTGCATGGCCCATGCGTTGAGGTGTCTCAATGATGGCGGGGGCGGTTGTACCTGATCGCGCAGACGACACTCAGCGTCGCGCAGGCAACGTCGCCAACACACCGTCCAACGCGAGTTGCGTACTGAAACCAGCCTTGCTCAGACGCTTGCTCACTTCGTTGGGAACATCGCGGCCGCTGGTGAGTTTGTTGGGCGCGCCGGTGTAATGGAACATGCGCCCGCCGCGGCGCAGCACCCGCGCCAGCTGGTCGTAGAACACCTGCGAATACAGCTCGCCGGCAATGCCGAAGCGCGGCGGGTCGTGCAGGATGGCGTCGACCGAACCGTCGGCCAGTGTGGTGACGTGCTGCGAGATATCGGCGTGTGTCAGCTGCAGACGCCCACCGCTGGCATCGTCGTCCGGATCCGGCGACCACGGATTGAGGGTGCGCAGCCACAGCACGTCTGCGTTCTTTTCGAACGAGTGCAGTTGCGCCACGTCGGCCTCCAGGCAGCAGGCGGCGAAATAACCCAGGCCACCACAGGTATCCAGCACGACCTTGCCGCGCGGATCCACCAGCGCCACCTTGCGGCGCGCATCGTCGAACGGCGACAACTGCGCCGACGGCAACATCTTGATGCCGTCGATCTCGAAGGTGGGCGCGCCCCATCCGGTCGGCACCAGTTTGATCAACGCACCACTGAAACGCGAGATCGGCGCAAAATCGTCGCCGTCCCAGAAATACAGCGTGCGCTCCTTGAGCTTGCCCGGATACGGGTAGCCCCTGCCGCGCCACTGCCAGGTCTGCGCATCCAGTTGCGCAGTGCCGGTGCTGCGGCCCAGGTCCAGCGACCCGGTCCATTGAGTCAGACCATTTCCGCGCGCGGCAAGCAGGGCTTGGGCATCGGAGAGAATGAGTAGTGGGCCGGAGTAATGGGGCACGGGTGGCGGGTCTGGATTCGGGCGCGCATCGCGCGCGCCGGTGTCAAGGAAGGAATCGGCATCGTAACCGACCCATAGCGTGCCGGCATCCTGTTGCCTGCAGGTAACCCAGGAGTGCGCAAACAGCGGCTGCGCGCAACGATTCCTCCAACGCACGGCGCACCGCATACTGCGCACTGCCTGCACCGACACCGCGTCGGATCGGCCAACCGTGGAGTGTCGGTAATGCTGAAGGGTGTGTTGTTGGGGTTCGCCTGTTACGCGGCCTATTCGATCAGCGATGCGTTCGTGAAGCTGCTCGAAGGCACGTTGCCGGTCTACGAAGTGCTGTTTCTCGGCGCGTTGCTGATGCTGGTGGCGGTGCCGTTCTTGAAGAAGCCCGACGACCGCCTGCGCGAACTGGTGATGGCCAAGCAGCCCAGTCTGTGGCTGCTGCGTGCGCTTACCGGCGCGATCGGCAATCTGACCTCGGTGATTGCCTTTACCACCTTGCCGATGGCCGAGGCCTTCGCGCTGATCTTCTTGATGCCGATTTTCGTGACCGTGCTGTCGGTGGTGTTCCTCAAGGAAGAAGTGCATTGGCGGCGTTGGTCGGCGGTGATCGTGGGCTTCATCGGCGTGTTGATCGTGTTGCGCCCCGGCTTTCGCCATCTCACCCACGGGCATGTGGCGGCGATCGTCTGCGGCCTGGTGGGTGCGATCTCGGTGATCACCTTGCGCATGGCCGGTCATAGCGAGAAGCGTCTGACGCTCTATGGCGCCGGCGTGATCGGCCCGTTGGTGATGGGCGGGATCATGATGTTGCCGACCTTCGTCTGGCCCACGCTGTACCAGTGGTACTTGCTGGCAGGCTACGGCTTGCTTGCGGGTCTGGCGGCGATCTGCCTGATGTACGCCACGCGCATGGCGCCGGTGAGCGTGGTGGCGCCCACGCAATACAGCCAGATGTTGTGGGCAATCGCGTTCGGCTATCTGCTGTTTCACGACCATCTGGATTGGCCGATGGCGGTGGGCATCGCGTTGATTCTGGGCGCCGGTTTGTTCACGCTGGTACGCGAAGAACAGGTGTCGCGTTGGTGGCGACGGACCAAGATTGTTTGAGGACGGCGCGCCGCGCCGCGGGAATGGGGAGTCGGGAATGGGGAATCGGAAGGGCGCTGTTTCGACATGTCGCGATGCGCGTGATGCTGTTGCGATTCCCTATTCCCTATTCCCTATTCCCAGCTGAGCGTTACGGTGACGTAGTGGATTCCGGGCGCGGCGTACGCCAGGCATCGACGATGCGCGTGTACTCGCCGCTGGCCTTGCTCAAATGCAGCCATTGGTCGACATAGGCCTTCCATGCGTGGTCGTCGCGCGGCAGCAGAAAGGCTTTTTCGCCGTATTGCAGCGGTTGCTCCGGCGCGATGGCGCATAGCGCGGGCAGGCGTGCCTGCTGGTACAGCGCCTCGGAGGCATCGGTGATCATCACGTCGGCACGCTGGTCCACCAGCTCCTGAAAGATGGTGGTGTTGTCGGCGAACAGGCGCAGGTTCGCGCGCGGCAATTCGCGCCGCGCGAAGGCTTCGTTGGTGCCCCCGGGCGGTTCGATCACGCGGACGTCGGGTCGATTGAGTTGCGCCATGCTGCGGTAACGCGTCTGGTCGGCGCAGCGCACCAGCGGGATCTTGCCGTCCACGTCCAGCACCGTGCTGAAGCTGGCCTGGCGTTGCCGCTGCAAGGTCACCGAGATGCCGCCGACTGCAATGTCGCAATGATCGGCGAGTAGATCGGGCATCAGGTGCGGCCAGCTGGTGCGTACGAATTGCACACGTGCGCCCAGGCTGGCGCCAAGCGACTGTGCCAGCGCGATGTCGCTGCCTTCGAATTGCCCGTCTGCGCGCAGCAACGAATAAGGAAGATAGTCGCCAGTGGTGCACACGCGCAGCACGCCGGATTGCAGCACTGCATCCAGACGTGAGGCAGGCTCGGCAGCCTGCGCGCTGCCGCAGGTCAGCAGGAATGCGAACAGAGCGCGATAACGCATGGTTTGGCCTCGATGATGAGTCGTCATGATAACCATGGGCTGCACCGCTGGTTTCGGCGCGTTTTCAGCGAACGCACGTCAACAGCGTGTCAGCGCGGCGATGCTCAGGCTCACGGTGCACTAGCGTTGCGCGGCCTAGCGTTGATGCACCACTGAACGCAACGGAGTCGTCCATGCATCTCAATCCACGTACTGCTCGCCCGATGACCACGTTCACCACAGGCGTGGCCGCGCACGGCACGCCCGATCCGGATACCAACGAAGAAGAAATTCCGTTGGAGGAGCAGGCGCCGCAGCAAGGCGGTTTGCGCGAGGAGGTGGGCGATCTGGAAGAGGATGACGATCAGGCACTGCCGGGCCGTGTAGGTGGAGGGCTTGCTGGGGGCTAGTAAATGTTGGTTGCTGGGCAGCGTTTTGCGAGTTGATTAACACGTCAGGGGAATTGCACGTTGCCCGGTTCGAAATACACCGGCTTGTTGCCGTCTTCGGGCAGCCCGGGAATGGTATCGACGATGGCCTTGCCGCGGATGTCGGTGATGCGGATGGACAGCGGTTGGTTGCCCAGTTGCTCACCGAGGAAGTGGTTGTAGTCCATCTTCTGCAAGCTCTTCCAGGTGCTGCCTTGTTTTACTTCGAACTTGACGACCGGGTAGGCGTGGTTACGCACCTGGATCGCCGCCCACCAGCGTGAGCTGCCTTCCTTGATGCGGTATTGCACGTTGCCGGTGATGGGTGCGCGTACGATTTTCCAGCTGATCGGGATGCGCCCTTGCACCGTGTCGCCGATTGCAGCAAAGGCATTCGGTGATAAGTCCAGGCCGCCGGATGCGCCGTCCGGATAGAGGTCGGTGACATAGACGACGGTCTTGCCCTTGGGGCCGGTCACTTCCAGATAGGCGCCGGCAAGCGCGGCCTTGACCCCATCAAAGTTCATCTGGGTCGGGTTGAGTGCGGTGATGAACGCGGTGCTGGGAATCGGGTCCAGCAGGACTGCACCGCCGGAATAGCCGGAGCCGGTGTAGGTCGCTGTGCCACTGAAGGTGCTGTTCCAGGTGGTCGCATTGCTCGCGTCGGCGGTCCTGGCGCTTTTTGCTGATGCGCTGACGGAGGTGGTTGCTGCCAAGCCCCATGCTTGATGCAGGATCTGCAGCTTGTCGCTGCGCGGGCTGCTATCGCTGGCGAGCAGGCCGCCATTGTTGGCATTGCCTATTTCCCAGCTGCCTAGAAAGGCACTGCGCATGCCGGTGCTTGCCAGATAGCCGCTCAATGCCTGTTGCCATGCGGGATCGCGCGGGTCGCCATCGCCCAGGCCGCCACCAATGCTCACCGGCAGTACCGCATAGTCTGCGGCAAACGTGCCGAAGTCGCGTTGCCAGCTCGCTGGCAGACCGCGTGGAAAGTCGGCCGCTGCGAAGGCATCTGCCGCATCGCGATCCGGCCCCGCCAGTTTGGGCATCAACACCAGTTGCTTGGCTGGGATGCGCAATGGCACGCAGGCAAGCGGCTGCAGATTGCTGCCGGGCGCCTTGCGCGCGGAGTCGCTGCAGAGCGCGTTGTTGCCCACGCCTTCCACGCCCACCACCCAGCGTGGTGCCTGTTTGAGGACGGTGGCCGCCGCGCGCGAGGCGATGCGATTCCAGTCGGCGTCTGCGCTGCTTCCTGCCCAGGTGGCATTGCGGTAACCGCTGCTGCCCAGATCAATGCCGATCACACCGGTGGTGGTGCCGTAGCGGGCGGCGAGCGTGGTCAAGCCGTTCGTCCAGGCTTGCTGCTGCGTGCCCAGCTGCGGTGCGGAGTCATTGCACCCGCCATCGGCAAATGCGAGCAGGACCTGCATGCCGCGTTGGGTGCTGGCGCGCACGACCGCATCGAGCAGCTGCAACGAAGTCAGGCCGCGCAGTGCGGGGTCGCCTGCGACATCGGCCGCAGCGACGGGCTTGGCTTGCAGCGTCGCCGCGCAGATCGGCACACGCAGCGCATTGATATCGGCTGCCTGCATCTGATCCAGCGTCTGTTGCAGCGTGTTGTTGCGCAGACCCGCTGCAACCAGCGCAGCGCGATCGAAGCCTGGCCAGGTCACGCCGCGCAGTTGCAGCGCCTGACCGCGCGCGTCGATCAGTTGCCCGTGTGCATCGACCTGCACGGCCAATGCGGAGACCGGGACCAGCAACGTCATGGCCAGCAATAGATGGGAGCGTGAGTACATGGGAGTGTCCTGAGGGTTAGGCCCGCGCAGGAGACCAGCAATCGCCACGTGCGGTCCGCGCGCAGTCAAGGAAGCGGGCAGGAGCGCGTGCTACAGCCAGCGTAACGAGCGCGCTGGGACGCGGATCGCTGTTTGTGCGAGATGCCGCACGGTTGTCATCTTGGTCGCGGCAGTGAATTCCGCTGCCAGCGTGCAGCCCTCGCTGCATGGCGCAACACGCGGCGCGCAACCCGCACTGTGCGCACCGCAGCATGGCGCTGTCCGCTCGGCATGCGCAGGCGTATTTGCCGGCCTACCCGGCGTTGCTGTTCAAACCGCTGGTGCGCGCTGCCGCGATCTCGTATTTTTGACGGCTTGTTCACTTGCCGGTGCCGTGCCCATGTCTGACCCGTCCGCGCCCGATCATCTGCAACGCAGTCTCTCCAATCGTCACCTGCAGCTGATCGCCATCGGTGGCGCGATCGGCACCGGGCTGTTCATGGGCTCGGGCAAGACCATCAGTCTGGCTGGCCCGTCGATCCTGTTCGTCTATCTGATCATCGGCGCGATGCTGTTCTTCGTGATGCGCGCGATGGGCGAGCTGCTGCTGTCCAACCTGGAGTACAAGTCGTTCATCGACTTTTCCACCGATCTGCTCGGGCCCTGGGCCGGGTTCTTCTGCGGCTGGACGTACTGGTTCTGCTGGATCATCACCGCCATCGCCGATGTCATCGCGATTGCGGCGTATGCGCAGTTCTGGTTTCCGGGATTGGCGCCGTGGATTCCGGCCATTCTCTGCGTGCTGTTGCTGCTGAGCCTGAACCTGGTGACGGTGAAGTTGTTCGGCGAGATGGAATTCTGGTTCGCGTTGATCAAGATCATCGCTATTGCCGCGCTGATCATCACCGGGGCCGGGCTGGTGGCGTGGGGCTTCCGCTCGCCGTCGGGCAATGTGGCCTCGTTGTCGAACCTGTGGAACGACGGCGGCATGTTCCCGATGGGCATTGGCGGGTTCTTCGCCGGTTTTCAGATCGCGGTGTTCGCCTTCGTCGGCATCGAGCTGGTGGGCACCACCGCGGCGGAGACTGCAGACCCGCGCCGCAACCTGCCCAAGGCGATCAACTCGATCCCGGTACGCATCCTGATTTTCTACGTGCTGGCGCTGATCGCGATCATGGCGGTGACGCCGTGGCGGCAGGTGGTGGCCGACAAGAGCCCGTTCGTGGAGTTGTTCGTGCTGGCCGGCGTGCCGGCTGCGGCCAGCCTGATCAACTTCGTGGTGCTGACCTCGGCCACCTCGTCGGCCAATAGCGGCATCTTCTCCACCAGCCGCATGCTCTACGGCCTGGCCGAAGAGCAGCATGCGCCGAAGGGCTTCGCCAAGCTCTCGCGTGCAGCGGTGCCGGCGCGCGGGCTGCTGTTCTCCTGCGTGTGCCTGTTGCTGGGCGCGATGCTGGTGTATCTGATTCCCAACCTGGTCACTGCGTTCACGCTGGTCACCACCTTGTCGGCGGTGCTCTTCATGTTCGTGTGGTCGCTGATCCTGTGTGCCTATATCGCCTATCGGCGCAAGCGCCCGGAGCAGCACGCGGCCTCGGCGTTCAAGATGCCCGGTGGCGTGTTGATGTGCTACGTGTGCCTGGCGTTTTTCGCCTTCGTCATTGTGCTGCTGACCTTGCAGGCCGACACGCGCCAGGCTTTGCTGGCCAGCCCGGTGTGGTTCCTGCTGCTGGCGATCGGGTATGCGGTGAAGCGGAAGCAGACGCGCACAGGCTAAGCGCACGCAAGACCGACCGAAGACATCACCAAGGCCCCGCACTGCGGGGCCTTGGCGTCTGTGGCTGCACGGCGCCGCGATAAAGGCCACTGGCAGCTAAGCGCGTTTTGCGCGCGACGTTGACGCCGATCGGATGGAACGGGATGCTCGCCGCCATCCATCGCCACGGCCTGCCGCATGATCACGACGCACCCGATTGCCGGAACGCAGCACACGCAAGGTTCCTGGGTCGACCTGTGCCAACCCAGCGCACAGGAGCTGGCGCAGGCTGCAGAAAAGGTGGGGTTTGCGCTGCCGGATCGCGCGGCGATCGGCGAGATCGAATTCAGCAGCCGGGTGCGGCGCCAGGGCGATGTGCTGTTTCTCAACGTGCCGCGCTTTCAGGACGACGATGGCCCGACCGCGCCGCTGGGCTTTGCGGTGTCGCCGACCATGTTGGTCACCTTGCGCGAGCAGCGCTTGGGCTCGCTGGAGGCGGTGGCCGCGCGGCTTGAACACGAGCCCTGCCACAGCGCCGACGATTTGTTGCTGCGCATGTTCGACCAGTTGGTGGGCCGCCTGGCAGACCGGCTGGAATCGCTGGAAGCCGAGGTCACCGACACCACCCGGCTGGTGTTCGACAACCCGCACAAGACCAAGGACCTGGAGCGCATGTTGCATCAGGTCGGTGGCATGGGCCGGCGCCTGGGCGGGCTGCACAATGCCGGGCAAGGCATGCTGCGCCTGGTCAGCTATCTGGATGGCACAGCGCCGGACTGGTTCGGCGACGACGCGGCCAAACGCATCGCATTGCTGCACCAGGATCTGACCACCTTGAGCGAATTTCAGCAGCACATGGACGACCGCATCGAGTTCCTGCTCGACAGTGTGCTGGGCATGATCAACATGGACCAGAACAACGTCATGAAGGTGATGGCCGTGGCGTCGGTGGTCGGCATCCCGCCCACCGTGCTGGTCGGCATCTGGGGCATGAATTTCGCCTACATGCCCGAGCTCAAATGGCACGACGCCTATTTTTGGGCGCTGGGCGTGATCGTGCTGAGCATGGTGGTGCCGCTGGTGTGGTTCCGCAAACGCGGATGGGTGTAATGCATCAGAGCTGAAAAATCGTAGGAGCGCACCAGGGCGCGATGCGGCGTTACCGGGAAGGCCCTCGCGCCCAGGGGCGCTCCTACAGGGTGGGCTGGGATGCGCAGCTGTCACTGCGCATCGCGTCGTGACTGGAAAACTGCCCAGCTGCGTAGCGTGCCACCAGGCGATGCGCGTTGTTGATTGCTGCCGGGCGGCCTGGATCAGCCCTTGGCCTGGAAGCTGGCCTCTTCGTACGGCTGCACCACCACCCAGCCTTCGCCGGCGAAGCGCATTTGCAGGGTTTCTCCCGAGCCGCGCCCGAACAGGGTGCCGATCGAGACGTCGGCCACCAGCTCCGGGGTCAGCGTGCCCGACCAGGCCACCGTGGCATTCGGGTCGGTGAACACCGGGCCGCTGGCGGCGGTGACCGGCAGGGTCAGCGGCTCGTAGTGCGAGGTGATCGCCACGATGCCGTGGCCGCTCAGGCGCACGTTGAACAGGCCGCCGGACAGCATGCCGGCCACTTTACGCATCATGGTGATCTTGTGCTCGACACCGGATTCGAACGCCAGCACGTCGTTGCCGTTGACGAAGATCGCCTCGCCATTCAAACGCAGCAGCGTCACCAGCTTGCCGAGGTCGGCCAGATACACCCGGCCCTGGCCTTCGGCCTTCATCAGCTGCATGCCTTCGCCGCTGACGGCCTTTTTCAGCAGGTTGCCCAGACCCTGTTCCAGCAGTCCTTCGCGGGTGAACTTGACGTTGCCGGTGCGCGCGACCATGGCGCCGGCCTTGGACCACACCATGCCGTTGAGGCGCACTTCCAGCAGGTGCGGGTTTTCCAGTTCGAACGGATCGGGGCTGACGTCCTTTTCCTTGGAATGGGCGAGAAATTCGTTGAGCGTGCGTACGGCCATGGGTCCATCCCTGTGCGTGAAAGAGTGCGCATGATACGCGGCAGGCCGGTGTCTTCGAAGCGTACTGATGTGTGAGCCGCTTTGCGTCTGCAGAGATGGCGCGCCGATCGGCACGAAGGCGCGTCGCAAATAAAACAACCGCTCGGCCTGCGCAATGCTTCTGAGATCAGCGTCGGATTCACGACACTGCTGCCGGGCTAGATTGCTCCTACAGATAACGTCTTTACGTTGTTCAAGGAGTTGGCCGATGCGCGTTGTTCGTGGCAATCAAGTGGAAGGATGCAGGTCTGGAATGTCGCTGCGCCATGGCGCGATCGTATCGCTGCTTGCCATCGTCGCCAGTGTGATTGGCTTGCACGGCGCACCCGCGCAAGCGGCAGTGGGGCCGGGCGTGGTGAGCGGCGACACCATCGTGCACGATCCGTCGATGCTCAAGCTCGGTGATGGGCGTTACTACATCTATGCCACCACCGGCGTGGTCACCAGTACCGACCGGACGAAATTCAGCAATGCGGGTGCGATCTTCAGCACCACACCGAGTTGGGTGCGCAGCTACAACGCAGACAATCAGGTGTGGGCGCCGGATGTGTCCTTCCACGGCGGCAATTATCTGATGTATTACACCGCGTCCAAATTCGCCACCAACACCTCGGCGATTGGCTTTGCCAGCAGCAGCACCGGCAAGCCTGGATCATGGAAGGATCAAGGCATTGTCTACACGTCAAAGAGCAGCGACGATTACAACGCCATCGACGGCAATCTGGTGGTGGATGGCGGCGGCAAATGGTGGTTGGCGTTCGGTTCGTTCTGGTCGGGGATCAAGCTGATCCAGCTCGATCCCGGCACCGGCAAGCAGCTGTCCAGCAATACGGCGCGCTACAGCCTGGCGAGCCGGCCGTATCCAGGTGCGGTGGAAGCGCCTTTCATCCAGCAGGCCAATGGCTGGTACTACCTGTTCGTGTCGTTCGATGCGTGCTGCAAGGGCGCCAGCAGCACCTACAAGATTGCAGTGGGGCGTGCGCGCTCGGTGACCGGGCCGTATCTGGATCGCGCCGGTGTGGACATGCGCAACGGTGGCGGCACGGTGATCCAGTCCGGGTTGGGCAGCATGCATGGGCCGGGCGGGCAATCGGTGTTTCGCGATGGCGATGGCGACATTCTTGTCTACCACTACTACGACGATCGCGGCGATGCGCGCCTGGGCATCAACCGGCTGAGTTACGACGGCAGTGCGTGGCCGGTGGTGCAGTAGCAGCGATCACTGCAGCGCGCGGGTGGGCTCTGCAATGACGCAACGATCAGGCGATGCTTGTTGCAGTGATCTGCCATCGCTACCGACAGCCGGAAATGCGATGCCGCCAGCTACGCCGAGCAATGCCCGGCATCAACGATTGCACACTCAGCGCGTCGCCGCTTCGGGCTTGCGCGCGCGTTTGGCCGGCGCCGCCTTGGTCGCTGTGTCCGGGTATAGATTCAACAGCATCAAGGTGACGCCGTTGGTCCAGCCGAAGCCGTCCTGCAGTGCGTATTCGCCGCCGCCGCCGCCGGCTGCCTCGGCTTCCAGACCGTATTTTTCGACCAGCTTGTGTTCGCGCGCGAACAGCGCCTGCACCTGGGTGAGAAAGCGCTCGCCGATGGTGCGTGCCAGCGCGTCTTCGCCGTAACGGCGCAGGCCGTCCACCGCCACCCATTGCAGCGGCGCCCAGCCATTGGGCTCGTCCCATTGCTGGCCGGTCTTCACTGCGGTGGTGGCCAGGCCGCCGGGACGCAGCAGACGCGCACGCACGCTGCTGGCGGTGCGCTTGGCGTGGTCGTCCGACGACAGACCGGCAAACAGCGGATACAGCGCAGCGGCGGTGACCTGGTCGCTCAGCTTGCGCGTCTGCCAATCGTAGTCGGCGTAATAGCCGGCCTTGTTCCACAGATGCGCATCGATGGCCTGCTTGCGCTGCAGTGCCAGCGCGGCGTAGTCCTGCGTGCACTCGGCACCCGGCTGCGCGCAGGCCTGGGCCAGGGTGCGCTCCAGGTGATAGAGCAGGCTGTTCAGATCGATCGGGATGATGGCGGTGGTGCGGATGGTGCGCAGGTTCTGCCCATCGGCCAGCCAGCGGCTGGTGTAGTCCCAGCCGCTTTCGGCACCGGCGCGCAGGTCGCGGTAGACCTCGGCGGCCGGGCGGTCGCTCGCTTCGGCGGCGGTGCGGGTGTCGTGCAGCCAGGCTTCCGGGCGCGGGGTGTCGCGCTCGTCCCAATAGCGGTTGAGCAGGCTGCCGTCGGTCAGGCGCACCACGTGGCGCGCGGCCTGGCCGGGCTGCAGGTCGTCGCTGCCCTGCATCCAGTAGGCGTATTCCTTCTGCAGCTGCGGCAGGTAGCGCTGATACACCGCCTCGCCTTCCACACCGGCCTGCAGTTCCACCATGTAGGAGAAGAACGGCGGCTGCGAGCGGCTGAGGTAGTAGCTGCGATTGCCGTTGGGGATGTGCCCGTAGGTGTCGATCAGGTAGGCGAAGTTGTCCAGCATCTGGCGGCTGAGCGTGGTCTCGCCGCTCTTCACCAAGCCGAGCATGGTGAAGTAGGAATCCCAGTAATACACCTCGCGGAAGCGCCCGCCCGGCACCACGTACGGATGCGGCAGCGCCAGCAGGCTGCTGTACTGCGGCACGTGGGTCTGGCTGCGCACCAGCTTGGGCCACAGGTCGTCGATATGTTCGCGCAGCGCGGTGTCCTGGCGGATCGCGTCGGTCTGCACCGGCGGCGATTCTTCGAAATTGGCGTCCACGAACTTGCGCAGGTCGAAACCGGGGTGATCGTGTTGCGCCAGATAGTCGGCGTTGATCAGTGCCGGGTCGCGCAGCGGCAGAAAGTCGACGAAATGTTTCTGGTCGTCGAACAGCTCGCCGCGCTGCACCGCCTGGAACAGTTCCGGGTAGGCCAGGTCGGGCGTGGGCGGGGTGGCCGCCGGCGCATTGACGACCGGAGTGTCCATCGGCGCGGCAGTCAGCGTGCACGGCGCAACGAACATGCTCAGCGACAGGCCAAGCAGCGACGTGCAGCACGGGGGCGCGGCAGAACTCATGGCATCTCCAGAACGGGCAGTGGCGTAAGGCATGGTAAACGACCGAAGTGGCGGGCGGGACCGGACGAGGGTGTCGGCAGGCCGACAGGCTTCGCACGGAGACGACAAGATTCAGCAAGATGATCCGGCGCGGTGTAGCAGGTTGTTGCGCCAATTCAGGCCTATCGGCGCGGATTGAGGCAGCTTGAGCAGGTGCGGTTCGGCGTAGTCAGCCTGTTGACTGCAAGATGCGCACCAGCCGTCGCGGGCTGAGCTGCGATTGCGAGTACCAACCGCGCCCGCCTGGCAGCCGTGCAGGAGTTTTGTCGGCCGCTCTAAAGCGTTGCATGCGTAGGTGGATGGCGATCCTGGGCGACCGATCGCTCATCCAGCTGATGGGGCGTGTTGTTGGACGCGCCGCCGCCCGCAGATGGGACGTGGTCTCACACGCTCCATCAACACGGACTAGCGCTTGCGGTCGGTTCCCAGCAAACGCTGCAGCTGCAGCGCGTTGGGCACTGCCAGCCCGGCGGCAGTGTTGTCGAAGATCACCCAGCGTTCGGCCTGCGGATGCGCCGCGTTCTGCGGTGCATTGCGCACCGCGTCGGCTAATGCCTGCATCGCGCTGTCGTCGTAACTGCTGTAGTAGATGCGCGGCGCGCCATGCCAGCGCCAGTAGTACGGCCCGGCGGTAGGGCTTGGTGTGGCGGCTTCGGGAACCGGCGACGGGTCGGCGGCGCAGCGTGCGATGTGGTGGCGCGTCAGCAGCGCCTGTGCCTGCGGCAGAAACCAGCTGGCGTGGCGCGGCTCGCACACCACGCCGCCGTCCCAGCGCCGCCGCAGCATCGCGAAAAAGCTGGCCGCCACGCGCGCATCGAAGGCGGCGCTGGGCGGCAACTGCAGCAGCAGGCAGCCCAGCCGCGTGCCCAGCGCGCCGGCCTGGGCGAGAAAGGCATCCAGCAACGGACCGGCCGCACGCAGGCGCGCATCGTGGCTGATGCTGCGCGGCAGCTTGACCGAAAAACGGAAATCCTCCGGCACGCTGTCGGCCCAGCGCGCATAAGTGCTGGCGCGGTGCGGGCGATAGAACGAGGAGTTGATTTCAACCGCATCAAAACGCGTGGCGTAACGCTGCAACACGCTGGCACCGTCAGCAAACGCCGCGCGGTCGGCGGCCGGAATCGACCAGCCTGCACAGCCACAGCGCACACGCGGCACGGCGATGGACGAACGAGGCGACATGACGGGTGAGCGATGCGATCGGGCAGCACTCTATGCATGTGCGCGCGTCAGCATTGCGTGTGCAGTGCGATCACGGCCGACTCACCCACGACTTCGATACTGGGCACATGCCAGAAGGCCCGTCCCTTGTCATCCTGCGCGAACAAACCGAGGCCTTTGTCGGTCGCAAGATCCTGCGTGTCTCCGGCAACAGCAAGCAGGACATTGCGCGCCTGGATCAACAGAAAGTGCTGGCGTTACGCAGCTGGGGCAAGCACTTTTGATCGAGTGCGCGCAGTTCAGCGTGCGCATCCATTTTCTGTTGTTCGGCAGTTATCGCATCGACGAAGACAAGCCCAATGCGGTGCCGCGTTTGCGTCTGGAATTTTCCAAGGGCCAGCGGCTGAACTTCTACGCCTGCTCGGTGCAGTTTATCGATCGCCCCTTGGACGAGGTGTACGACTGGACGGCGGATGTCATGCATCCCCTTTGGGATGGCGCACAGGCACGGCGCAAGTTGCGCGCCGCGCCGTCCATGCTCGCCGCCGATGCATTGCTGGATCAGAGCATCTTTGCCGGCGTCGGCAACATCATCAAGAACGAAGTGCTGCACCGCATCCGTGTGCATCCGGAGAGCACAGTGGGCGCGTTGCCGGCGCGCAAGCTTGGCGAACTGGTCACGCAGGCGCGTGAGTACAGCTTCGATTTCTACACCTGGAAAAAGGCCTTCGTGCTGAAAAAGAATTACCAGGTGCATACCAAAACCAGCTGCCCGCGCGATGGCGCCCCGCTGCAGTATCGAAAGCACCTGGGCAAGGCCGGGCGGCGTGCGTTTTTCTGCGAAGTTTGCCAACGGCTTTACCGGGGCGAGGATGTGTGACCCAGCGCTCAACGTGAATGGCGGCTGGCTCTTTCTGGCCAGACAACGAATTTCAAACGCGCGCAGGCGCAGCGCCCGCTAGATTTGTGCGTCCTGCACCGGGTTCACGGTGTGGCGTGCGCATCTCTCATCTCATCGGTCTCCCGCATTGTGACTACCCGCAGGAAGGAAACGCTTGTCCCGCATGTCGCCGCAGTCGCATGCACGGGCGCCATGCTGTTCTTTCTTGCCTGTCTGTTGCTGTATATGCCGCCGCCGCGCGAAACCCTGCGACACGACGACAGTTTGCAGGTGTATTTCGTGCCGCGCCCGCAGCTGACACTGCCGGCACCGGTGGAGCCGCCGCAACCACGCGAGCGCACACCGCGCGCTGCGCCTGCCGCCGCTGCGGCATCGGCCGCCCGCAGTGCGCCGCCGCCCACACGGACCCCACCACCGCAGCGCCAGGTGGCCGCCGCCAACGCGCCGGCCAACGAATCGATGGCGGCCCAGCTCTATACCCGCGAAGGCCGTTTGCGCATGCCGCAAACGGCGCAAATAGATCCGATGGCGCAAAACGGTACCGCCGTGCCGCCGGGCATGAGCGATGAGCGCGCGCAGGCCAAGGCGCGCAATGTGATGGAGCGGGTCAACCCGGTGCAATACCAGGACACCCGCTTCGCCAAGGACTGGAAGAGCGACGGCACGCTCGGCGATGTGGCGATGCAGGAAATGAATCGCGGCATGAAAAAATTCAACGACATGCTCAACGGCCCGCAGACGCAGGTGGCCAAGGCGCGACCGCCGCCGGATGTGCGCTTCAATCCCGCGTTGGCCGGCAATCAGGCCGAGATGGGCAGCGAAGCGACCGGCGATGCCTACAAGGCCGCGCCGATCGCGCACGAGACACCGCCCGATCTCAAGGGCGAAGCCAGCCGCCGCATCCGCGAGGCGCTGGCGGCGCTGGAGCAACGCAGTGCGCGTTGCGACGCGTCAAAACGCAAAACCCTGTTGTCGCCAGTGCGCACGCATCTGGGCGATCTTGAGCGCGCCGAGCACGCCTTGAACAACGGCGCCGACCCGGTGATGGCTGCGCAAATGCTGCCGCGCCAGGCCGACAGCGCCTACGATCTGGCCCGCCGCGCGCTGTGGTATGCCGATCGCCAGTTGAAGCAGTGCGCGACTGGGTGACGGGTTGGTTAGTGTGCAGCTGACCAAGAGCGACTAACAAAACCTCTCTGACGCTGTATCAATAGCGGCAGCGTGTCTGCAACACGCGCACCGTTGATGTGTGAGGATGAGTAGGTCGAGTCCGCGGCGCCCGCACCGGGTGCGGGACACGCCGTGAATCCGTCCCTGGAGGCTCGGTGGCGGCATCCATGCCGCCACACGGTCCCGCAATCGGTGAGGACACCACACCAGTAAGTTGGTCGGTTGCCTGATATAAACCTGCCTGTTGCTCGGCTTGCGATGAGAAGATTTTCGGACGCAACGTTGTCCGAACAACGCACTGATGCACTGCTCGCAATCATGCATACCGACATTCTTGACTGGTCCTTGCCCGCCCACCGTCGCGGGACCTTACGCGGCATGGATGCCGCGTAAGAGCCTACACGGACGTACTTGCGGCGTGTCCCGCGATGGTGGGCGGGCAAGGGCCTTGCAGCCAAGCCGCAGATCATCTGCTCTAGAAACCGGCGCATCCGCACCATTCAATCACCTTCCAGCCGCTCTAAATCGACGAGTGAGGGATGTGTTTTGGTTGGAGGCAGCCAGGGTTTGCAGGAGCTTGCACACCAGGCGCTGCACGATCGCTTGGCAACCGCACCCTCATCCGGCGCTGCGCGCCACCTTCTCCCGATGGGAGAAGGGGACCAGCCGCTCTTGCCCTTATGCCTGCATGCGCCCAACCGCCCAGCCCAGCCGCGTATGGCCGTCAGGAGTCGAATCACGGCGACGCCCGCCTCACAACAGCCCAATCCGAGCTCTACATAACGCCAATCCCAGCGCCGCATAAGGCCGATCCAAGCGCTACCCCTACATACGGCCAGCCCCAGCGCTACAGCAGGCTATGAGTCTGTCCACGCCATACTTTTACTGAGCCGTACTCTTAATCTGAGTCCGCCCTACGTCAGACTCTGCCGATAGCGGTCTTTTTCGATACTCAGCGCCACTTCCGCACGCAGGAATACCTGGCCGATCGGTTCATCGCCACGGGTCGCCTGCGCCTCGCCGATCAGCACGGTGAGCCCGAGCGCATGTTGTTGCTGGGCGATGTCACGCAGGCCCTGCAGCTTCTGTTCGGCATCGGGGCCGCGCAGCACGGCGATGAACTCCGCGCTTTCGGTGACCCGGTCCACGCTGTCCCCGCTGGCTTGTACATGCGCGGCCAGGGTCTGATCGAGCTGTTGCAAGGCGCGGCCCAGTAGCCGCTCGCTTTGTTTTTCGGCCAGCGCGGCCAGTTCCTGCACTTCCAGGATGACCAGGTAATAACCAGTGTCGGCGCTGGTCCTGGAGGCAACCGGCGCCACCGGCTGCAAAATCGCCTCGCGCTCGAGCTGCAATTCGCGCTTGCGCTCGTCCAGCAGGCGCATGGTGACGCGCGCCAAGGCCTGCAGGCCGGTGCGTTGAATCTCGGTGAGCGTGCGCGGCTCGGTGTCGAGCACGCAGACCGTGCCCAATGCCACGCCGTCGGAGGTCACCAGCGGCATGCCGGCGTAGAACCGCGCACCGGTTTCGCCGGTGACCACCGACACATCGGCAAAGCGCGTGTCCTTGGTCAGGTCGTGCACTTCCATCAGGTGCTCGGGGCTACGGATGGCGTGATCGCACACTGCCTGGCTGCGATCGGTCTGCTGCATGCCCAGACCCAGTTGGGCCTTGAACCACTGGCGGTCGCGGTCGACCAGCGACATCAGTGCGATTGGCGTGCCGCACAACGAAGCCGCCACCTGCACGACGTCTTGATAGGTGTCCTCGGGCAGGCTGTCGACGATGCGGTAGCCATCCAGAACCTGTTGGCGAGAGGCTTCGTCAGCCATGGGCATTTCTTTCATTGAATAAGCCAGACAAGCGCGAGCGAGAAGCTGCCACGATACCGGCGTTGCCGATAACGCGGCGTGGATATTGGCCAGGTGCGTTGGCGTGACCTGACACCGAGCATGGGAAGACGCAGCAACGCGGTTGCCGCCTGCCCGCGGCTGCGCGATGGGCAGGTGCATCTGTTCAACAATCTGCACCTGGGCGACAGCTCCGATGTGGATGATCCGCGCAACCACTACGCGCATGGCGAGCCACCAGCGGGCATGGATGCGGCAAGTTTGCCTGCCGCCGCCGAACGCCAACGCTTGCATGGCGGCGCGGATGTCACCTAAAGCTGCGGGCTGCGTCCTTGCAGTTCCTGATCGGCCTGCACGCACTCACGTGCAGGCGTCCTGTCCGTGCGTCTGGAGACATCCCAACGCCGCACAACCCGACCGCGCCGCTTGGCAGCAGCGCAGCCGGTGGGTCAATCGCCCTCAGCGCTTGACCGGCTTGCCGTCCACGTCGAGCACCTGCACCTCGCCCAGCTTGAGCGCACGCACCGGGGCTTCGATCTTCTTCAGATCGCCCACGATCACCCAGGTCATCGCCTTGGGCGCGATGATCTGCTTGATGGCTTTCTGCGCAGCCGGCTGGTCGATCGCTTCCAGGCGCGGCTTGAGCGTCTGCACGTAATCGTCGGGGCGGTCGAACTGCACGATGCCTTCGATCGCACCCAGTACCGCGCCGGTGGTTTCGAAGCTGCCGGGCAGGGCGCGGATGCGCTGGTTCTTGATCTTCTCGATCTCCTCGGTGGTCAGCGGCGTGTCGCCGATGATCGCGGTGGCTTCCTTGAGAATCTCGTTGGCCGATTCGGCGGTCTTGTCGGTCTGCACCGGTGCCGAAAACAGATACGGCCGCTGGCCCTGCGCATCCAGCATGCGGGTGCCGGCGCCATAGGCCCAACGCTTGTTCTCGCGCAGGTTCATGTTCAAGCGCGAGGTGAAAGTGCCGCCGAAGGCGCCATTGGCCACGCCGATGGCCAGGTTGTCCGGCGCCTTGGTGGACGGGGCGAGCAGGCCGGCCAGGATCACCGACTGCGGCGCATCCGGGCGATTGATCAGATACACGCGCGGCTTGGGCTGCGCGGCGACGTTGGCCAGGTTCTTCTTCGGCAACGGGGTGCTCGGTGCCTTCCAGTCGCCGAAGGCGGCATCGAGCTGCGGGATGATCTGCGCCAGCGTGGTGTCGCCGGCCACCAGGATGCGCAGGTTGTCCGGACGCAGCCACTGGCTGTGGAAGGCCTGCAGGTCCTGGGCGTTGAGGCTCTTGATCGCCGCCTGGGTGCCGCTGCCGGTGAGCGGGATGCCGTAGGGGTGATTCTGGCCGAACAACAACGGCGGCAGTGCCCGCAGCGCCAGGCTGTTGGGCTGGGTCTTTTCCTGTGCGATGCCGGCCAGCCACTGGCTGCGGATGCGCTCGATGTCGGCGGCCTTGAAGGCCGGGTTGCGCACGATGTCGGAGAACAATTGCAGCGAGGGCTGCAGTTGGTCGTTGAGCGCGTCCAGCGAGGCGCTGCAGCTGTCCAGATCGCAGCCGACTGCGGTGATCGCGCCCAGGCGCTGGCGGCGCTGCGCCACTTCCACCGAATCCAGCGCGGCGGTGCTCTCGTTCATCAGCGCGGCGCTGAAGCTGGCGGTGCCCAGCTTCTTGCCCTGGTCGGCCGCATAGCCGGCATCGAACAGCAACTCCACCTGGGTCACCGGGATGGTGTGGCGCTCGGCCAGGATCACCTCGATGCCGTTCTTCAACTTGCCGCGCTGCAACTGCGGGAAGCTCAGATCGGGGAACTGGCTGGTCTCCGGCACGCCCTTGCTGCGGTCCAGCGTGGAGGCGGTGATCTTGTACTTGCCGGCGGCCGGCAGCTTGGGCGCCGGTTTGCCCGGTTCGTCGCCACGTGCGACCACCGCCCTGTCTTCGGCGGCGGGGTCGAAATTCTTGCCGGCCGGCAACACGGTGAGCAGATAGTCGCCCTTGCCGAACCAGCTGGCAGCGGCCTGCTTGACGCTGTCCACGCTGGCGGCCTGCCCGCGCTGCAGATCCTGCTTGTAGGCGCCCGGGTCGCCGCGATAGACCTGGCCCTCGGCCAGGATCACCGCCTTGCCGGTGAAGCCGCCGACCTTTTCCAGCCCGCGCACGAAGCCGGCGCGGTAGGCCACCTGCGCACGCTGCAGTTCGTCGGCGGTGGGGCCCTGGGCGATGAATTTCTTGAGTTCCTCGTCGATGATCGCCTCGACCTTGGCCGGGTCCACACCGTCCTTCACATCGGCCTGGATCTGTACCTGGCTGGACAAGGCGAAGGCCTGGATCGACGCCGACACGTCGTCGACCAGATTGTCCTGATAGACCAGACGCTGATACAGCCGCGAGGTCTTGCCACCGCCGAGCACGGTGGTGGCCAGGTCCAGCTGGATCGCCGCATCGCTACCGAGTTGCGGCGCGACCCAGGTGCGGTAGATGCGCGGTTGCGAGACATGGTCGTGCTGCACGCCACGCTTCTGCGCGGCCAGCGGGGTCACCCACGGCTGCTGGCGTGCCACCGGCTTGCCGGACGGGATATCGCCGAAATACTGCAGCGCCTTGGCGCGCGCCTGCGCCACGGTGATGTCGCCGGCCAGCACCAGGGTGGTGTTGGCGGCGCCATAGTTGTCGTTGAACCACTGTTTGACGTCGGCCAGCGAGGCCGCGTCCAGGTCTTCCATCGAGCCGATGGCGTCGTGCTGATACGGATGGTTGGCCGGGAACAGGTTGGACAGGATGTTCTGGTCCACGCGGCCGTATGGGCGGTTCTCGCCCTGGCGTTTTTCGTTCTGCACCACGCCACGCTGGGTATCGAGTTCTTCCTGGCCGATCGCCCCGAGCAGATGGCCCATGCGGTCCGATTCCATCCACAGCGCGGTATCCAGCGCGGTGGTCGGCACGGTTTCGAAATAGTTGGTGCGGTCGAACCCGGTGGTGCCGTTCATGTCGGTGGCGCCGACCTTCTCGAACGGGGCGAAATAGCTGCCCTTGTTGTTTTCCGAGCCGGAGAACATCAGATGCTCGAACAAGTGCGCAAAGCCGGTCTTGCCGGCCGGCTCGTCGCCGGAACCGATGTGGTACCAGATGCTTACCGCCACCACCGGCGCCTTGTGGTCTTCGTGCACCACCACGGTCAGGCCGTTGGGCAGGGTGAAGCGGGTGTAGCCGATCTCGGGAATGGCGCTGCTGGCCGCGGGCTTTGACAGGCTGGCCGGGGCAGCTTCGACGACGGGAGCAACGGTGCCGGCGGCGGCGCCGAGCACACCGGCGATCAACAGGGACAGCGGACGCAGCATGTGACACTCCAGAACGGAACAATCGGCCGAGGGTAGTGGCTGGTTGGCGGCGCCGCAAATGCTGTTTGGCAGTGTCGCTGCGGCTGCCGTGCCCGTTGCGGTGCAAGACAGGCGGCAGATCTGAAATGCGGTGTAAGCGAACCCGGCCGCGCTTGACTCAAGTTGATCCTCGCCTCGCCGTTACTTGGGGCGACCTACCTTGACCAGACGCTACCCGCCGATCACGCCATGACCGTCCTGTTGCCGCCCGTGCCGATGCCCGCCAACGACGCCTTGCGCGTGGAGGCCGTGCGCCGGTTGGGGGTGCTGGACACCGAGCCCGAAGCCGAATTCGACGACATCGCCTGGTTGGCCGCACACATCACCGGTGCGCCGATGGCGCTGGTGTCGTTGCTGGATGCCGACCGCCAGTGGTTCAAGGCGCGTTGCGGCACCGATCTGGAAGGCACCCCGCGCAGCGTGTCGTTCTGTTCCTACACGGTAATGGGCACCGAGTTGCTGGAGATACCCGATGCCGAGGCCGACCCACGCTTCGCGCTCAACCCGCTGGTCACCGCCGCGCCGGGCATCCGCTCGTATGTGGGCGTACCGCTGATCGGCCGCGAGGGCTATGCGTACGGCACCTTGTGCACGCTCAGCACCCGGTCGCGGGTGCTCGACGAGAACCAGAAACAGGCGCTGATCCGGCTGGCACGCCAGGCCGCCAGCCAGCTGGAAGCGCGTCGCGATCGGTTGGCTGCGCAGGCGCAGCGGCAGACCCTGAGCCGCTTGCTGGAAGCCATGCCTGATGGCGTGGTCTCCTGCGATAGCGAGGGGATGTTGCGCGAGTTCAATCATGCCGCGCGGCAATGGCACGGCACCGATCCGCGCCTGTTGCCGCCGGTGCAATGGGCGCAGCATTTCGATCTCTACGCTGCCGACGGCAGTACCTTGCTGTCTACCGAAGCCATCCCCCTGGTGCGTGCCTGGCGCGGCGAGCACGTGCGCAATGCCGAGATGGTGATCCGTGCCACCGGCCAGAGCGCGCGCAGCGTGCTGTGCAATGCCGACCCGGTGGTCAGCGATCAGGGCGCCGCGTTGGGTGCGGTGTGCGTGATGCACGACATCACCCAATTGCGCGATGCCTCGGCTGCGCTGGCGGGCGAGCGTGCGCGTTTGCAGTCGCTGGTGGACGCTTCGCAAGACGTGGCGATCATCGCCTTCGATCCGAACGGGCGCATCGAATTGTTCAATCCCGGCGCCGAGCGCCTGCTGGGTTACGCAGCGGACGAAGTGCTGGGTCGCTGCCCTGCGCAGTTCCATCTGCCGGCCGAGCTCGAACGGCACATGGCCACGCTTGCGTTGTCGCCGCCGTCGTACATCAAGCTGGCCGCCGCTGCCGCAGGCGATGTACTCGAAGAAGAAATCTGGACCCTGGTACGCAAGGACGGCGGGCTACGGCGGGTGCGTCTATGCTTCAACATCATCCATGACGCGCAGCAAGGGCTGGCCGGCTATTTGGCGATGGCCATCGACGTCACCGCCGAGCTGCAGGCACAGGCGGCCGCGCAGCTGGCGGCCGAGCACTTCAGCGGTGCGTTCGAGACCGCCCCGCAAGGCATGGCGATCGTCTCGCTGGACGGCGCATGGCGCGACGTCAACCCATCGCTGTGCAGCATCCTGGGGTATCCGCGCGAGCAGTTGCTGCGCACCACCTTCCAGACCATCACCCATCCCGACGATCTGGATATGGATCTGCGTCTGGTGCAGGAACTGATCGAAGGCAAACGCGACAGTTACAGCATGGCCAAGCGCTACATCAGCCAGCAGGGCGCGGTGATCTGGGCACAGTTGTCGGTGTCGCTGGTGCGCGACAGCAGCGGTGCACCAGTGCATTTCGTCTCGCAGATCCAGGACGTCACCGAACGCCATGTCGCCGCCGAACGCCTGGCCGAAAGCGAAGCGCGCCTGCGTGCGATCAGCGATGCCACACCGACGCTGGTCAGCCAGTTCGATGCCGAGCAGCGTTGCCTGTTCGCCAATGAAGCGCATCGCCACTGGCTCGGCGTGGAGCCGTCCAGCCTGGTCGGCCGCCATCTCACCCAGGTGCTGGGCGAAGATCTCAGCGCTGCCGCGCGCGCTGCACTGGCGCAGGTGATCGCCGGGCAACGCGCCAGCTTCGAACACGTGTTACGTGGCGGCGCGACACCGCGCGATGTGGAAATCACCTTGGTGCCCGCGACGCAGAGCGCATCGACGCAGGCGCAAGGGTTCTTCCTGATGGCGCACGACGTCACCGCGCACAAGTCATTGCATCGGCTGATGCACGAACGCGCCACCCGCGATGCCTTGACCGGCCTACCGAATCGCCACGCCTGGTCCGAAGCGCTGCAGATCGCCGTGACCCAGGCGCAGCAACAACAGCGCGCGGTCGCCGTGATGTTCCTGGACCTGGACGGCTTCAAACGCATCAACGACGTGCACGGTCACCGCGCCGGCGACGCGGTACTGGTGGCCTTCGGCCGCTGCCTGCAGCAAGCGGCCGGCAGCCGTTATCTGGTGGCGCGCCTGGCCGGCGACGAATTCGTGGTGCTACTGGACGACCTGCAAGACCCGCAGACCGAATGCGCGGCAGTGGCAGAACGGATTCGCGCCGCTGCCGCAGCGGGCGCCGTGTTCGGCGAACAACACCTGCCGATCCACTCCAGCATCGGCGTCGCCCGGCAACACGGCCAAAACGCCGACGCGGCCAGCCTGATGCACGCGGCAGACGAAGCGATGTACGCCGCAAAACGCGCCCGCTGCGGCAACGACACACCTACTGCCGGGCGCGATGCCGCGCGGTAGTCAAGCGCGCCGCTCCCTTCTCCCGCCGGGAGAAGGTGCCCACAGGGCGGATGAGGGTACGGCCTACCCATAAAACCGCGCCAATCAGGAGCACTCCCTTCTCCCACCGGGAGAAGGTGCCCAAAGGGCGGATGAGGGTACGGCTTACCCATTAAATTGGATTAATCAGAAGTGCGCATTGCACTTATTGGTTTTTTCAGTGGCGATGCAACGGTATCGATAAGTGTTCACTACCTGCGATGTTGAGGCCCACTATCTCTGTCGTCTGGAGAGGTGACGAAAGGGTATGGATGCGTCGATTGCAGAGCGGACGATCTGTGGCCTGGCTGCAGGGCCCTTGCCCGCCCACCATCGCGGGACACGCCGCAAGTACGTCCGTGTAGGCTCTTACGCGGCATCCATGCCGCGTAAGGTCCCGCGACGGTGGGCGGGCAAGGACCAGTGGGGATGGTCGGTGTGCGTGGTTTTCAACAAAGCAACGACCAACTCTCTGGTGCGGTGTCCTCGCCGCTTGCGGGACCGTGTGGCGGCATGGATGCCGCCACCGAGCCCCCAGGGATGGGTTCACGGCGTGTCCCGCGAGCGGTGAGGGCACCGCGCCCTCGACTCACCTAGCTTTGATTGTTGATCCGTCGCTTGGCTGCAAGGACCAGTCGATTTGGTCGGTGTGCATGGTTTTCAACAAAACAACCAGGCAACTGTCTGGTGCGGTGTCCTCGCCGACCCAGGCATGCGCATTAGTGGCGCGCATGCCGTGCCTTCTCGCCCCGCAGGGCGAGGGGCTATGCATCCATCAATCAAGCCGCCTGCACGACCGAACGCCTTTGCAGTGCAGCTTGCTCCGGCACCAACCGGAACACCGCCACCGCGCGCGTCAGATCCGCGGCCTGATCTTCCATGCTGCGTGCGGCCGCCGTGGCTTCTTCCACCAGCGCGGCGTTCTGCTGGGTCATTTCATCCAGCTGCATCACCGTGGCGCTGACCTGCTCGATGCCCGCACTTTGCTCGGTGCTGGCGGCGGTGATCTCGGCCATGATGTCGGTCACGCGCTTCACCGAGCTGACCACCTCGGTCATGGTGCTGCCGGCCTGTTGCACCAGGTTCGAGCCTTGTGCGACTTTTTCCACCGAGTCGGAAATCAGCTGTTTGATCTCCTTGGCGGCACCGGCCGAGCGCTGCGCCAGGGCGCGCACTTCGGTGGCCACCACCGCAAAGCCGCGGCCTTGTTCGCCGGCGCGTGCGGCTTCCACCGCCGCGTTCAAGGCCAGGATATTGGTCTGGAACGCGATGCCGTCGATGACGCCGATGATGTCGGAAATACGCGCCGACGATTGCGTGATTGCCTGCATGGTGCTGACCACTTCCTGCACCACGCGGCCGCCACTTTCGGCGACATAGCCGGTGCCCTTGACCAACTGGTTGGCCTGACGCGCGTTGTCGGCATTCTGGCGCACGGTGGAGGTCAGTTCTTCCATCGATGCTGCGGTTTCTTCCAGATTCGCCGCCTGATGCTCGGTGCGCGTGGACAGGTCGGCATTGCCGCTGGCGATTTCGCCGGCCGCCGTGTTGATCATCTCGGCCGAATGCTGGATGCCCTGCACGATGCTGGTCAGCTGGATCGCGGTGCGGTTGGCCGCATTGGCCAGCCGGCCGAACGCACCTTCGTAATGCGACTCCACCCGCTGCGACAGATCGCCATCGGCAATGGCGGCCATGATGCGGCCCACATCGTCCAGACCTGCATCGGCCTGCTGCATCAGGCGGTTCAACGCCTGCACCATTTCCGCAAACGCGAACTGGTAGCGCGATTGCTCGCCACGTGCAGAGAAATCGCCGCGCGCAGCGGCATCGGCCAGGCGCGCGATGTCGCTGTTGATCGCCGACAGATTGCCTTTCACCGTGTCCAGGGCTTCATGCAATGCCGCGCGCTGGCCGGGCAGGCGGCGCATGTCGCGGCGCAGATCGCCACGGCCGTAGTCGCTCATCACATCCATCGCTTCGTTGATGGCATCCAGGTGTTCGAACACCACCGTGTTCACGCCATGCGCCAGCGTGCCGTAATCGCCGGGGAAATCTTCCGGGATGCGGTGCGCGATGTTCTCGCCCTGCTGCAAACGGATCATGGTCTGCATCTCGCCGTTGAAGCGCTGCAGCTGGTTCTGCATCTGCTGCATGCTGTGCATCAGCTGGCCAGTTTCGTCGCGCGATTCGACCCGAATGTCGTTATCGAAGCGGCCGGAGGCGATCGCCTCTGCGGTGCGCGACGCGGCACGCAGCGGCGCGGCCATGGCCGAGGCGATCAACCAGCACAGGCCGATCACCATCGCCACCAACGCGCCGCCGATCAACGTCAAGGTGCGCGTGAAGCCCCAGGCCTGCACCTGGATGTCCTCGGCGTACACACCCATCACCAAGACCCAGTTCCAGGCCGGAAAGGTCTTGGCATAGCTGATCTTGGGCAGCTGTTCTTTTTTACCCGGCTTGGGTGCGTTGTAATAGCTGAAGCCATCGCCACGCTCGATCGCGGTCTTGATGTCGCGATACACGTACTGCCCGGCATCGCTCTTGTAATCGCTCATGTCGGTGCCGACGGCGCGCTTGGGATGCATCAGGATGCGCATCTGCGGATCGACGATGAAAAAGTAATCCACGCCATCGTTGGTGCGCATGTCGGCAAGCGTTGTACTTGCCGCTGCCTTGGCCTGTTCGACCGTCAACTCGCCGGCTTTGACCTTGTCGGCATAGTGCTGCATCACGGTGAGACCCATCTCGACCTCGGTCTTGACGCTGAGCTTGCGCGCCTCCACCAGATCCAGATATTGCAGGCGCGCCGCAGCCACCGCGAGCAGGATCACACCGACGGTCAGTAGCGCGCAGAGCAGGACGAACTTGCGGGTGAGTGGGAGATTGGCAACGTGACGACGCAATAGCGACACAACAGGCATGGCAACGACATCCAAAACGCGCGCAGGGCGCTATGGCATGGATATCGGCTGATTCACATCCGGGTTGAATGCTGATTGCGGCCGCGTCTGCTTGAGCGGCGCAGGTCATGCACCAATGCGATAGCTGCCGATACAACGTGGAGCGCCCTCGGGCGCGATGAAGCGTTATCGATAACGCCTCATCGCGCCCGAGGGCGCTCCTACAAGAACATGCAGGTGACGGGCATCGATCCATCGCTCGATGCATGACGCCGCGTCCTTACATTGCAAGCTGCCCGCAGCGTGTAGCGCAACGGCGGACACGCGCTGCGTGCCCGCCTCACCGCACTCAGCTGGCCGCGCAGAAACCGAATTCAGCGGTTGCGCCCGCTGCCAGGGTGCGATTGAAGTCCACGCCGCTGGCCTTGAGCGTGCTGCCGCTCTGCGACCAGGTGACATTCCAGGCATTGTTGACGGTGCCGCTGACCGGCAGCGAGATCGACCAGGTGCCGCTACCGGTGCCGGTGTTGGTGACTTGCACGCGATTGCAGGAGCCGCCGCTCCAGCTGCTGTCCACGATCACCTTGGTGCTGAAGCTGCCAGTGGGAGTCGGTGTCGGAGTAGGCGTCGGGGTTGGTTGGCGTGGGAGTCGGTGTAGGAGTCGGTGTCGGCGTCGGCGTAGTGCTGCTCACCGTGCCCCACAACGTCCGCAACAAGGTCATCTTGTCTTCGCGCACGCTGGTCCAGTCGTCGCGCAGGATGCCGCCGGTGTCGCCGCTGTTGGGATTCCACGACCAGTAGAAACCTTCGTTGATGCCCTTGCTGCGCAGGTACTTCACCAATGCGTCCTGCCACACCTTGTCGCGCGCATCGCCTTCGCCGTACTTGCCGCCGAACTCGCCCAGCAGCAATGCATGGGTGCCGGCGAACTGGCCGAAGTGACGCTCCCAGATCGCGGGCATGTTGTTGGGGAAGTTGCTGTCGTTGAAGTACGACTGCACGAACACGTCCGGCCCGTACACATGCGGTGCAAGCAACAGGCGGTTGGCTGGAATATTCAACGGCGTGCAAGCCAGCGGCTGCAGATTGCCGCCCCAGAAGATGCCGCCATTGGTCGAGCACACCGGATTGTCGGTGATGCCTTCCACCGCAATGATCCACTTGGGCGCCACGGCCAGCACCGCGGCCGAACCGCGCTCGGCGGCCTTGTTCCAATCGGTGGCCGCGTTGCCGGTGCCCCAGGTGGCGGCGCCGTGCGGTTCGTTCTTCAGATCCACACCGATCACTCTGGGCACGTTCTTGTAGCGGTTGGCCACAAAGCGCAGGTCGTCCAGCCATTGCGCTTCGGAATAGGAACTGGTGTACCAGAGCTCGGAAATGGCGCCGCAATCGGGCGTGTGATGATCCAGCAGCACGTAGATGCCGCGGGCGTTGAATTCGTTGATCACCTTGTCGAGGATCTGCAGCGAGGTCAGGCCCTGCAGATCGGGATTACGGCCATAGTCGATACTGCTGGGCATGGTGGTGGCACGCAGCGTGGCCGGGCAGAACGGCAGGCGCACGGCGTTGAAGCCCAGGCCCTGTATCTGGATGATCATGTCCTTCCAGTTGCGCGCCCACAGACCATGGATGACATGGTTGCCGGTCTCGAAACCGAACACGTTGACGCCCTTGAGCTGGACCACCTTGCCTTTGTCGTCGACAACCTTGTTGTTGCTGATGGAATAGCTGAAGGCCGGTGCGGCGGCCAGCGCCAACGCCGTAGCCAGTGCGAGCGTGCTTGCAGTCCTGAAAATGGACATGGTGATCTCCCTGGGAAACCGACCCGACACCCGGGTGCGGTGAGGGTGGCATCTTGGTCCGCGGCCGTTTTATGTGGCGTGACCCTAGCCACAGAAAAGCGCATTGCCGCACCGATCACGCGCAGGGGGTCGCTTTCCCGCACACTATTGCCGCTGCGCAGTGTCCGCAGGCTGTCCTTTCTGTCCCCGGAGTGTCTTCCCAATGTCCTTCTTGCGTGCCGAACTGGCGCAATGGCGCGCCTCACCCTCGCGCGAACTGATGGCCGGTGCGGTCGCAACATTTGCCCTGATTCCCGAAGTGATCGCATTCGCGTTCGTGGCCGGCGTGGATCCGCAGGTGGGGTTGTTTGCGTCCTTCGTCATTGGAATCGTGATTGCGTTTTGCGGTGGACGCCCGGCGATGATTTCTGCTGCGGCCGGCTCGGTGGCGCTGGTGGCCGCACCGCTGGTGGCCACGCACGGGTTGCCGTATCTGCTGGCGGCCGGGCTGCTCGCCGGTGCGGTGCAGATCCTGTTCGGCTTGCTGCGGCTGGGCGTGCTGATGCGCTTTGTCAGCAGCTCGGTGCGCACCGGTTTCGTCAATGCGTTGGCGGTGCTGATCTTCGCCGCGCAGCTGCCGCATCTGCATGGCGCCAATCTGACTACCTGGGTGATGTTGGGCGTGGGCCTGGCGATCATCTACGGCCTGCCGCGGCTGCGCCTGCCGGGTGTCTCGGCGATTCCCTCGCCGTTGCTGTGCATCCTGCTGCTGACGGTTGCAAGCACGGCCTTGCATCTGCCGCTGAAGACCGTGGCCGATCTAGGCAAGCTGCCGAACGCACTGCCGTTCCTGCAATGGCCGTCGGTGTCCTTGACGCTGGAAACCTTGCGCATCATCGCCTTGCCGGCGCTGGCCATCGCGATGGTAGGCCTGCTCGAATCGCTGATGACCGCGCGCGTAGTCGACGAACTCACCGACACACCCAGCGACAAGAACCGCGAATGCACCGGGCTGGGCATCGCCAATGCGGCCGCCAGCCTGTTCGGCGGCATTGCCGGCTGCGGCATGATCGGGCAGACCGTGGGCAACGTGAAATACGGCGGGCGTGGGCGATTGTCGACGTTGTTTGCCGGCGTGTTTCTGCTGATCCTGATGGTGGCGCTCAAGCCGTGGGTCTCGCAGGTGCCAGTGGTGGCATTGGTGGCGATCATGGTGATGGTCTCGGCCGAGACCTTCGATTGGCGCTCGCTGCGCACCGTGGTGACCCATCCGCGCACCTCCAGCGTGGTGATGCTGGCCACCGTGGCGGTGACCCTGCTCACCCACAACCTTGCTGCGGGTGTGGCGGTGGGTGTGGTGTTGAGCGGGGTGTTCTTCACTTTCAAGGTGGCCGGGCTGCTGCAGATCGGCCACAGCGACGACAATGGCGTGCGCACCTACAGCGTGCGCGGGCAGGTGTTCTTCGCCTCGGCCGACGTGTTCATCGATGCCTTCGATGCACGCCAGGTCCCGGGCCGCACGGTGCTGATCGACGTAAGCCGCGCGCATTTCTGGGATATCACCGCGGTGGCGGCGCTGGACAAGGTGGTGCAGCGGCTGCGTCACCATGGCCTGGAGGTGCAGGTCACAGGCTTGAACGCCAGCAGCCGGCGGCTGATGCAGGCGCACGCACTGGGCGAAGACGCGCTGGAATCTTCGCTGCCCTGAGCACGGCAGGGCGGGTGGGCGCATTCGGCCTAGCCGCACATAGCCGACACGCAGGCGGCCGGCACGCACACAGCCCCCGGGCTGGCTGGCCGCACGCTGAGCGTGTCCGGGTGGCGGCCTCAAGTTCGCCTGAATAGCGCCGATGAACCGACATCAAAGATTGCCGGTGATCGTCGTGATGCCAGTGCGTTCCAGCCCGAGATGTCTGCCTGCGTGCCGCCAGCGGTGCTACGGGCCCGCGTCCGTGCACGGGATGGCGCGGCGATGACCAACGAACCGCTGCTGGAACGGATGGTGGACCTGACCGCCATTCGCGATGCCGATCTGCTCGATCTGAGCCTGCTACGCACCGTGCGCGAGGTCTGTGCAGCTGAAGAACTCTCACCGCTGCGCATCGCTCCGGACGGCCGCACCATGGCCGAAACCCGGCTGCGCGAGGACGGCCGGCTGTCGTTGACGGTGGCCGAGATCCGCGACGCGCAGCTGCGTGCGCAGCTTGCCGACGCACGCGGGGCGGGCGATGTGGTGCAGCTGGAGGAAGACGGCCGTGCACTGCTGGTCTACCCGATGATGGAAGCGCGCGGCATCCGCACGTGCCTGCGGGTGGGTGGTTCGCGCGTTCCCGGCATCGCCGAGCAGGCGATGCTGCAGGGCTTTGCGCGCTTCTTCCAGAATTACCGCAGCCTGCTCGACGATGCCCAGCGCGATGCGCTGACCGGGCTGCGTAACCGCAAGACCTTCGACGATGTGATCCTGCGGCTGTTCGCAGGCGGTGCGGCAGACGCGTTGGCAGGCGAGAGCGTGTGGCTGGGGATCGTGGATATCGATCACTTCAAGCGCGTCAACGACAGCTTCGGCCATCTGTACGGTGACGAGGTGTTGCTGCTGGTCGCCCAGCTGATGCAGCGCGCGTTCCGTCAGGACGACCTGCTGTTCCGCTTCGGCGGCGAGGAGTTCGTGATCGTGCTGCGCGGGGTGGATCGCGATACGGCGGTGAGCCTGTTCGAGCGCTTCCGGCTGGCAGTGGCCGAGTACGCCTTCCCGCAAGTGGGCAAGGTCACGCTCAGCACCGGCATCGTTCAATTGACCGATGGCCGCTTGATCAGCCAGATGATGGACGAAGCCGACAAGGCGCTGTACTGGGCCAAGCAGCACGGCCGCAACCGCGCCGAGGTCTACGCCGAGTTGGTCGCCAGCGGGCAGATGCAGCATCTCACCCAGCAGGTGGGCAGCGTCGATCTGTTCTGAGTGGCGTCGTCCATGGATGGCAACGCAGTACCGCGTTGGGTGATGCAGCTGCACTGCCAATGCACACACCCGGTCAAACGCCGCAGTGGCTACACTCCAGGGCTGTCTGGACAACACCTCGGTGCTGCAGTGAAGCGAGCTGTGATGAAGCAAGTTGTGACGAAGCGAGCCGTGATCGAGCGACTTGCGATGGGAATGCTGGCCATGGCGGTCTCGACTGCAGTCATGGCAGCGACCCCCACCTTCGATGGCACGCGCATCTCGCGCGACGTCAAGGAACTGGCCTCCGACGCCTACGAAGGCCGCGGCCCGGCCACCGCCGGCGAAGAAAAAACCATTGCCTACTGGAGCAAGCAGTTCGCTGCCGCCGGTCTGCAGCCGGGCGGTGATCTCACCGATGGCAAGCGCGCATGGACCCAGGCGGTGCCGCTACGCCGCGCCGATATCGTCGGTACACCGACCATCGCTTTGCAGAATGCCGGCAAGCCGCAAACCCTGACCCAGGGCAAGCAGATCGCCATCCGTGCTGCGCTGGATGGGTCATCCACCGTCGACATCGCCAACGCACCGCTGGTGTTCGTCGGCTACGGGGTCAAGGCGCCGGAGCGCGACTGGGACGACTTCAAGGGCGTGCATCTGAAGGGCAAGATCGCAGTGGTGCTGATCAACGACCCGGATTTCGAAACCGGCAAGGGCGCCTTCGACGGTGCCGGCATGACCTACTACGGCCGCTGGACCTACAAGTACGAAGAAGGCGCGCGTCAGGGCGCGCTCGGTGTGCTGGTGGTGCACGAAACCGCGCCGGCCTCTTACGGCTGGGACACGGTGGCCAGCTCCAACACCAACACCATGTTCGATGTAGTGCGCGACAACCCGCGCGCCGCCCATCCCACCCTGGAAGGCTGGATCCAGCGCGATCTGGCCAGCGAGTTGTTCAAGCATGCCGGGCTGGATTTCGACACCTTGAAGAAGCAGGCGCAGACGCGCGGCTTCAAGCCGGTCGAGCTCAAGGGCCAGGGCCTGAGCGCCAGCTATCAGGTCAAGTCCGACGTGATCACCTCGCACAACGTGGTCGCGCGCCTGGAAGGCAGCAAACGCCCCGACGAGACGCTGATCTACAGCGCGCATTGGGACCACATCGGCGTGGGCAAGCCGGACGCACGCGGCGACACCATCTTCAACGGTGCGCTGGATAACGCCAGCGGCACTGCGGCGTTGCTGGAACTGGCACGCGGTTTTGCCGCCGGGCCCAAGCCGGAGCGCTCGGTGGTATTCCTGGCGGTGACCGCCGAAGAAAAGGGCTTGCTGGGTTCGGAGTTCTACGCCTCCAAGCCGCTGTATCCGCTGGACACCACGGTGGCGGTGATCAACATGGATGGCATGAACCCGTTCGTGCCGGCGCGCGATTTCGGCATCTACGGCACCGCCAAGCTGGAATTGCTCGACCAGCTCAAGAGCGTGGCCGGCCAGTGGAAGTTGCGCTACACGCCCGATCCCAAGCCGCAGGCGGGGTATTTCTTCCGCTCCGATCATTTCTCCTTCGCCAAGCGCGGCGTGCCGGCGCTGTCGTATGCCTCCGGGCAGGACTGGGAAGTGGGCGGCGTGGCCGCAGGCAAGGCCGCCTCCGACGATTACACCGCCAAGCGCTATCACCAGCAGGGCGACGAGTGGAAGCCGGACTGGACCTTCGCCGGTGCCGCGCGCGATCTGGGCGTGCTCTACGCGCTGGGCCAGCAGCTGGCCGATTCGCGCCAGTGGCCCAACTGGAGCAACGACTCGGAGTTCCGCGCCACCCGCGACGCCAGCGAGGCGGCACGCAAGTAAGAGGGTGTGCGACGGACAGCGTTTCAGCCAGTGACCGACTAACGTTCTGGTGAGGATGCCGAGCCCTCGACTAGCTGCGTTTCTGTCAGTCGTAGAGCGGCAGATCTTCGGCTTGGCTGCAGGGTCCTTGCCCGCCCACCATCGCGGGACACGCCGCAAGTACGTCCGTGTAGGCTCTTACGCGGCATCCATGCCGCGTAAGGTCCCGCGACGGTGGGCGGGCAAGGACCAGTGGAGATGGTCGGTGTGCATGGCTTTCAACAAAGCGACCAGCAATCTTTCTAGTGCGGTGCCCTCACCGATTGCGGGACCGTGTGGCGGCATGGATGCCGCCACCGAGCCTCCAGGGATGGATTCACGGCGTGTCCCGCGAGCGGTGAGGGCACCGCGCCCTCGACTCACCAAGCTTTTGATCGCACCTAAACGACGCAACGACTCGAAATCCTGGTTGTCTTGAAGTGATGAGCTTGCGCGGAACGCACCGTTCGTGGCCTGCATTGAAGTTGGTGCAGGACCCACATCGCTGATTCCGATACACCATGGCGCGCACGTTGTCTTCACTTCCGATCAGCGTCATCGCCGCGATCGCCAGCGTCATCACGCCGGCGATGCAACCGATTGCACTTCCTGGCACATCACTTGCAGTTGTCTTACGTGACAGCGTGGTTCGTTGCCCGTGACAGCGCGCGCGTCAGGCTGCAATCTGTTGGGGTTGTGTTCGGTCGCTGCGGCGTAGTCTGCCGCGCTGTCCTCGTCGGGTGGGGCGAAGACGACAGAAAGCGGCCTTCGCTTCCTTAACGATCGATTCTTTAGGATGAGCCGCGACGTGAAGTTGCAGCCAGGAGAGCTTGTGCATCGGAGTGGTCTTAGAGCTGCCAAACCTGCGACGTGGTCGCACACCGTCGGGCTCGCCCACGACACGGTGCGTGTGGCAACGGCATTTTACATAGCGGGGATGGATCTCCCGTTTCAGCTCGCGCTGTCGCCTTCGCGCGACGGGCAGCCTTGATGGACGGCATTGTGACTTCTTCTCCCGCACCTACCGAATTTCCCTCCATCTCCGTCCTCGACGCCGGCCAGCCCACGCTGCCGCCCGAAGCGCCGCTGGCGATGCCCGAACAAGACCTGCGCAAAGGCAGCCTGCAGGTGCCGCATCAGCGTACTGCGCCGGTCGGTATCGGCGTGCGGCGTTTCTATCTGATCGGCGGCACCTTCGCCACCACCGCCGTGGCGGTGTGGGTGATGCTCAGCGTGCTGTGGCCCGGCGGCATCAGCGTTCTGGAAGGCTGCCTGCTCGGGCTGTTCATACTGTTGTTTGCCTGGATCGCGATGTCCTTCGCCAGCGCGGTGGCCGGCTTTGTCACCGTGGTGGCGCGCGCCGGACGCAAGCTCGGCATCGACCCGGATGCACCGCTGCCGACGCTGCACACCCGCACCGCGTTGCTGATGCCCACCTACAACGAAGACCCGCGCCGGCTGCTGGCCGGCCTGCAGGCGATCTACGAATCGGTGGCCGAGACCGGCCAGCTGGAGCACTTCGACTTCTTCGTGCTCAGCGACACCACCCGCGAACACATCGGCGCTGCCGAAGAACTGGTCTACAACGAGCTGTGCGATCGCGTCGACGGGCATGGGCGCATCTTCTACCGCCGCCGTGCCGACAACGCCGCGCGCAAGGCCGGTAACGTGGCCGACTGGGTGCGTCGTTTCGGCGGCAGCTACCCGCAGATGCTGATCCTGGACGCCGATAGCGTGATGACCGGCGACACCATCGTGCGGCTGGTCGCCGGCATGGAAAACAACCCGGATGTGGGGCTGATCCAGACCCTGCCGGCGGTGGTCAACGGGCAGACCCTGTTTGCCCGCATGCAGCAGTTCGGTGGCCGCGTGTACGGGCCGATCATCGCTTTTGGCGTGGCCTGGTGGCATGGCGCCGAGAGCAATTACTGGGGCCACAACGCCATCATCCGTACCCAGGCCTTTGCCGATCACGCCGGCCTGCCGGCGCTGCGCGGGCGCAAGCCGTTCGGCGGGCATGTACTCAGTCATGATTTTGTCGAAGCGGCGCTGATGCGGCGCGGCGGCTGGGCCATGCACATGGTGCCGTACCTACAGGGCAGCTACGAAGAAGGCCCGCCCACGCTGACCGACCTGCTGATCCGCGACCGTCGCTGGTGCCAGGGCAACCTGCAGCACGCCAAGGTCGTCGGCGCTAAGGGTCTGCACTGGATCAGCCGCATGCACATGATGATCGGCATCGGGCATTACTTCACCGCGCCGATGTGGGGCATGTTGATGCTGATCGGCATCGGCATTCCGCTGGCCGGGGCCGGCATCGACCTGGCCCAGGGCCTGCCGTTCTCGCCGGCGCGCTATTGGCACGGCAGCAGCGAAGGCAACGCGATCTGGATCTTCGCCTGCACCATGTTCGTGCTGCTTGCACCCAAGCTGCTGGGCTATATCGCACTGCTGCTCAACCCGCGCGAACTGCGTGCCTGCGGCGGTGCGTTTCGCGCCATGCTGAGCATCCTGCTGGAAACCGTGTTGGCGGCCCTGATGGCGCCGGTGGTGATGTATCTGCAGTCGCGCGGCGTGTTCGAAGTGCTGGCCGGCAAGGATTCGGGTTGGGACGCACAGGTGCGCGACGACGGCAAGCTGGCATGGCCGGCGCTGCTGCGCAGCTACGGCGGGCTGACCATATTCGGCCTGTTCATGGGCTCGATGGCCTACGTGGTCTCGCCGTCGCTGGCGGCCTGGATGGCGCCGGTGATCATCGGTATGGCCTTGTCCATTCCGGTGGTGGCACTGACCTCGTTGCGCCGCACCGGCCTGGGTCTGCGCCGGGCCGGCATCTTCTGCATTCCCGAAGAACTCGACCCGCCCAAGGTGCTGGTGCGCGCGGCCGAGCTGCGCCGCGCCGCAGCGCTGGAGCCCTCGCTGATCTGAGCGCGGCACGTTGCGCGCGGCCTGCCGTGCATGCAATTCGTGCCTAGCAGGCTGCGCCAGGCACGCCCGGACCGATCGCCACGCGTGGCTTGCCCGCTGCGTGATCGGGTCGGCCGATGTCGCAGGGCATAATGCCCAGCCCGCAAGCGGAGCTGGACGATGTTGGAAGTGATCGAACGCGAGACCGGACCGAACCCGCAGTGGGCCGTGCTGTGGCTGCACGGCCTGGGTGCCGATGGCAGCGACTTCGCCCCGATGGTGCCGGAGCTGGTGCGCCCGCAGTGGCCGGCGCTGCGTTTCGTATTCCCGCACGCGCCAATCCGCCCGATCACCATCAACAACGGCGTGCGCATGCGCGGTTGGTACGACATCGTCGGCATGGATTTCGCACATCGTGCCGACAAGGCCGGCATTGCCGAATCGGTGGCGCAGATCGAGGCATTGATCGCCCATGAGCAGACCCGCGGCATCGCGCCCGAGCGCATCCTGCTGGCCGGCTTCTCGCAGGGTGGTGCAGTGACCCTGGCGGTCGGTCTGCAGCGCAGCGTTGCGCTGGCCGGGCTGATCGCCCTGTCGACCTATCTGCCCGACCCGACTGCCGCCGCCAGCCAGGTGCAGCCGGCTGCCACTCGCCAACCGGTGTTCATGGCGCATGGCAGCGCCGACCCGGTGGTGCCGTTCGGTGCCGGCGAACAGAGCGCACAGACCTTGCGCACGCTCGGCTTTGAACTGCAATGGCAGACCTACCCGATGGGCCATCAGGTCTGCCTGGAAGAGATCGAGGCGCTGCGCAACTGGATGCAGGCGCGCTTCACCGCCGCCTGAGTGCATGGCCCCGCGCGCGCCACAGATCGCCTGGATGCCGGACCTGTGCCGGCTGCCACGATTGGGCGCGATGCTGGGGCTGGCCGAACTGGTGGTGCTGGTGGTGACGCTGGTGCCCGATGCCGGCGCGGCGCGCAGCATCACGCTGTCGCGTTTCGTGTCCGCCAGCGGTCTGGCGTTGTGGTTGGCGCTGGCCGTCACCGTGCTGCTGTGCGTGCTGCGGCCCAGCCTGTCGCGGCTGCCGCCCAGGCTGGGCGGCTTGACTGCGTTATCGATCGCCGCCGTCGTGGCGATGCTCGGCGCCGGCATCGTGCACGGCCTGTATGCGGTACTCGGGCAGGCGCCGTTGGGGCCGCTGGTGGGCTTCTGGCGGTTCACCCTCGGCAGTGCCGCCACGGTGGTGCTGATCACCGCGCTGGCGCTGCGCTATTTCTATATCAGCGACCGCTGGGAAGCGCAGGTGCAGGCCAATGCGCGCGCGCAGGCCGATGCCTTGCAGGCGCGCATCCGCCCGCATTTTCTGTTCAACAGCATGAATCTGATCGCCAGCCTGTTGCGGCGCGATCCGGTGGTGGCCGAGCAGGCGGTGCTGGATCTGTCGGATCTGTTCCGCGCCGCGCTCGGTGCCGGCGAAGGCCTGTCCACCTTGCGCGCCGAATGCGAACTGGCCGAGCGCTATCTGGCGATCGAATCGCTGCGCCTGGGCGAACGCCTGCAGGTGCGCTGGCATCGCCAGGAACCCTTGCCGTGGGAATTGCCGATGCCGCGCCTGGTGCTGCAACCGCTGGTGGAAAATGCGGTATTGCACGGAATTTCGCGCCTGCCCGAGGGCGGTACGCTGTACCTGTCGTTGCGCCAGCGCGGCAACCAGTTGCAGATCCGCATCGTCAATCCGGCCCCGCAGCCGGGTACGCAGTTGCCGCTGCTTGCCGGCGCCGGGCACGCCCAGGCCAGCATCTCGCACCGGCTGGCGTTTCAGTTCGGGGCCGGGGCACGGATGGCGGCCAGCTGGGCTGAGGGCTACTATGCCTGTGAGATCACATTGCCGCTGCCGTGAGGGGAAAGTCACGGCAGCGAGGGGGAGTCCATGACGGCCACGCAAGTGCGGGTGCTGATCGCCGATGACGAGCCGCTGGCGCGCGAGCGCCTGCGCATGCTGCTGGGCGAACATCCGCACGTCGAGGTGATCGGCGAGGCCGAAAACGGCCAGCAGGTGCTGCAGCAATGCCAGCACCTGCATCCGGATCTGGTGCTCCTGGACATCGCCATGCCCGGCGTCGACGGCCTGGAAACCGCCCGCCTGCTGCGCCAAGGCCAGCAACCGCCGGCGGTGGTGTTCTGCACCGCCTACGACCAGCACGCGCTGTCGGCCTTCGACGCCGCCGCACTGGATTACCTGATGAAGCCGGTGCGCCCGGAGCGCCTGGCCGCCGCACTGGAAAAGGTGGCGACCTTTCTGGCCGGGCGCGCGCCCAGCGTTGTGCCGCCACCGCTACGCACGCATTTGTGTGCCCGTCTGCGCGGCAGCCTGCGACTGATCGCCATCGGCGACATCCGCTACCTGCAGGCCGAAGAGAAGTACGTCATCGTCCACCACACCCGTGGCGAAGACCTGATCGAAGAGTCGCTCAAATCGCTGGAAGACGAATTCGCCGACCGCCTGGTGCGCATCCACCGTAATTGCCTGGTCGCGCGCGCCGAGCTGGTGGAACTGCGCCGCAGCGGCGATGGCCAGGTGCACGCAGTGCTGCGCAATGTGCCGCAACCCCTGGAAGTGAGCCGCCGCTGCGTGGCCAGCCTGCGCGAGCAATTGCGTTAGCGCGTGTCGTTTGTGTGGGCCAGCTTGCTCAGGTAATTGCATCAACGTGTGCCATGCCGCTTGGGATGAGAGGTGTTGGCCGTCAGCGGCGCGGGTACCGCGTGGGGCCTGCTTGCGCTCCGGATAGGCGTTACGCGTCCGGTCCGGGATAATGGTCCGATGACCACGCTCCGCATCGCCACCCGCAAGAGCCCGCTCGCCCTTTGGCAGAGCGAACACGTCGCCACCGCGCTGCGCCAGCACCATCCCGGGCTGGAGGTCGTGCTGGTGCCGATGAGCACCCGTGGCGACGAAGTGCTGGACCGCTCGCTGGCTGCGATCGGCGGCAAGGGCCTGTTCCTGAAGGAGCTGGAGCTGGCGATGCTGCGCGGCGAGGCCGATTGCGCGGTGCATTCGCTCAAGGACGTACCAATGGAACTGGACGCGCCGTTCGTGCTGCCGGCGATCATGGAGCGTGGCGATGCGGCCGATGCGCTGGTGTCCAACCTTTACGCCACCGTGCAGGCGCTGCCGCTGGGCGCACGTGTGGGCACCTCTTCGCTGCGGCGCCAGGCGCAGTTGCGCGCCGCGCGCCCGGATCTGGAACTGATCGACCTGCGCGGCAACGTCAACACCCGCCTGGCCAAACTCGATAACGGCGGTTACGACGCCATCGTGCTGGCCTGCGCCGGTTTGCAGCGGCTCGGGTTCGATGCACGCATCACCGCGCGACTGGACGTGCCGGAGTGGTTGCCGGCACCTGCCCAGGGCGCAGTGGCGGTGGAATGCCGTGGCGACGATGCGCACATCCACGGCCTGCTGGCGGTGCTGGATGCCGGCCGCACCCGCGCCTGCGTGGAAGCCGAGCGGGCGATGAATCGTGCGTTGCATGGCAGTTGCCATGTGCCGGTGGCCGCGTTCGCGCGCTGGGAAGGCGACGGGCTATTTCTGCAGGGCATGGTCGGCAGCGCCAGCGACGGACGCCTGATCCACGCCGAGGCGCACGGCAGCGCCGAGGACACCGAAGCACTCGGCCGCCTGGTCGCGCAAGGCCTGTTCGACAAGGGCGCCGCGCAGTTGTTGGCGGAGCTCTAACGCGGCCGGCGACCCGCGCCGCAAGCGTTGACCTGTAACGCGGCCTGCATCGACTCCGGCGCAGGCTCCAACGTTGCCACCACGCACGCAATGCCCGCTCTCACGCAATGCCTGCTCCTCGTAGGAGCGGCCTTGGCCGCGAGAGGCTTTACCGGTAAAACCCTCGCGGCCAAGGCCGCTCCTACCTTCGCGGTCGCTTACTTGAACGTGTAGACCAGGTTGACTGTGGTCAGCGTGTCGGTCTTCTTGTCGCCTTCGCTGACCTCGCTGTTGTGGCGCATCTGCCACGCGGCCTTGAGCGCAAAGTGCGAGTTCATGCTGACCTGCACGCCGAAATCGTTCTGCGCATAGGTGTTGTATTCGCCCGATTCCACCAGCAGCGTGTTGATCAGGTCGGTGTTGTCGGTGACGGTGTATTTGAGGTCGAACAGGCCGCGCCCGATCAGGCCGGTCTCGTTGCGATCTTCGTCGCTGTTGTGCGCGCGCCGGATACCCGGGCCCACCTGTGCATCAAGATAGAAACGGTCGGCGTTGATCAGCCGCGTGCCGTAACCGATACCGAAGGTGGCTAGGCGATCGTAGGTGGCGAAGTCGTCGTGTTCGTAACGGCCGGTGGCGGTGAGCTGGCGGTGTTCGCCCAGCTGCAACGCACTGCCCACGCTGCCGGTGTAGCGCTCGGCGGTGGTCTGGCGCTCGCGTTCGGTGCTGCCGTCGTCGTTGGTATTAGTGTATTCCGAGCTGGAACGCAGCGCGGTGGCATCCAGGCTGTGGATCCAGTCGCCATCGGTATAGCGCAAGCGGACCCGGCCATTGAGGCTGTCGGTGGTGCTGTTGCCGTGGGCGGCGGCGTAGCCGAGCTCGCCACTGCTCCCGCTCCACGGCGACGGCATCACAGCGGCAGCGGGGTCCACCGGCGCCGGTGCAACTGCCTGGGCCCAGACGGTAGGCGTGATCAACAACAGCGGCAGCAGGGCAGACAACGGGGCACGGCGGGGCATGGGCGGCTCGCTTTGGAAGGCAGGGGCGAAAGAGGTGGAAGCGATTTCATGATAACGGACTGGGCGGCTGCGTCATGACTAGGTGAACGCCGCGCTTCATTGGCGGTTCGGTCGCTGGCCGCCGAGACCGTGGATAGAAACCGTCTTTGTTGTGCCGCTGCCATCAGCGGGAAACCATTTCAAGGGCTCATCGCCGTCAGCAGGCCATCGGCGGTATCACGCGATCGAATGCATTCGGCGAATGGCTGGCATCGCACCCATGACCGTCAGCACGGACGCGGCAGCGTCCGCCCGGCCAGGGCCAGGCGGACGCATCGCAAGGGTGAGCCGGTAGCCACGCGCAGGTGGCGCCTCGCCGTTGCAGCTTTTGATCCGTCGTGCTGCGATTTCGCGCAGTCTGCCAATCGACGCTCACCCTGCCGCGCAAAGACTCGGACATAATCCACGCATGGACCGCTACGAACGCATCAACTCCCTGCATCGCTTGCTCAAGTCGGCGCGCTACCCGGTGACGGTGGCGCGGCTGCAGGATGAGCTGAGCTGTTCCCGCGCAACCGTGTATCGCGATCTGGCCTTTCTGCGCGATGCGCTGATGGCGCCGGTGGAAGGCGATGGCGAATCCGGCTTTCGTTATCTGTCCGGTGAAAGCGACCGCTTCGAGTTGCCCGGCCTGTGGTTGAGCTCGGAAGAGCTGCACGCGCTGCTGGCCTCGCAGCAATTGCTCGCGCGCACCGGCGGCGGGGTGCTGTCGTCGATGCTGGCGCCGCTGCAGCAACGCATCGAGGGGTTGCTGGCTGCCCAGGCCGGCGTCTCGCAATGGCCGGTGGATCGGGTACGGGTGATTCCGCACCGCGGGCGCAAGCTGGACGAAGCGAGCTTCCGCACCGTGGCCTCGGGCGTGCTGGAGCGCAAGCAGCTCAGCTTCGACTACCGCGCACGCTCCACCGACGAATCCACCAAGCGCATCGTCTCCCCACAGCGCATCACCCATTACCGCGACAACTGGTATCTGGACGCCTGGGATCACGGCCGCGACGGCGTGCGCAGTTTTGCGGTGGACCGCATCAATCACGCGCGCCTGCTCGAAACCGTGCCGCGCGATGTGCCCGACAGCGAGCTGGACGAGCAGTTGGCGGCCAGCTACGGCATTTTTTCGGGCGCGCCCAAGGGCTGGGCGACGATCGCCTTCAGTGCCAAGGCCGCGCGCTGGGTCGCCGACGAGCACTGGCATTCCAAGCAGCAGGGGCGCTTTCTGCCCGACGGCCGTTACGAGCTCAAAGTGCCGTACAGCAACTCACGCGAACTGCTGATGGACGTGCTGCATTACGGCTCGGATGCGGAAATCGTCGAGCCGGTGTCGCTGCGCGAACAGGCCAAGGCGCTGCTGTCGCTGGCGCTGAGCAACTACGACTGAGCGTGACGCGCAATACGTAACGGGCACTCGTCAAGCGGCTGCGGACGGCTTGCAGAAGCCGCCGCTCCACGCGTGGCCTCAGCGCTTGTTGGGCACTTCAAAGCCCAAACGATCCACCTGCTCGCGCAGCTGCGGCACGCGTTTGAGCTTGTCGGTGTAGATCGAATAATCGTCGCGCATCTTGTCGACCAGCTTGCGGTACTGGTCGCGACTCATGTCCGGCTTGCGCGCGAAGATCCAGGCCAGGTCGCGGCCGGGGTAGGAGATCAGCATCCAGGAACCGTCCGGTGCGATTTCCAGGATGCGCTGCTTGGCCGGGATGACCTTGTAGAACCACACCCGCCAGTCGCGGTTGCCGCTCTCTGCGTCTACCGAGGCGCGTGCACTGACTTCTTTTTCCGGCTCGCCGAAACCGTCGCGATACAGATAGCGCACCGCCACCTTGCCGTCTTCGACCAGGGTGTACTCGTCGCGGCTGGTGACATGACCGCGTTCCACCGGGTTGGGCATGCGCGCAATCACATACCAGGTGCCCATGATCTTGGACAGATCGACCGCTGGTTCGTCGGTTGGTGTGTCCTTGGCATGCGCCACGGGCAGGCCGAGGACGAGCAGGAAAGCGAGGGCGATCGAAACGGTCAGGCGCATCGCAACATCACGAAAGGGGCGGTTGGGTCAGCACACTACCTCATGCAGGGGGCAAGTTCGCGTCAACGGTCGTGTCTGGCGTCGGTGGCTGCGTTTTGTCCGCCTGAGCGGTGGGCGCAGGTGCCTGGATTGGTGGCGGCGATCGCATCCGTATTCGCAGCGACGCGGCCAGGTCGCAGTCGGTGAGATGGGCGCAGGCAATCCTGCCGGCCTGTTGTGATCCTTACCTGCCACGGAGTGCCGCCATGTCGCATCGTCCTACCGCTCGTTCCGAACGTCCCGACCCGCGCGTGCTGCGCCCGGTCCGGCAGATTGCCCTGGCCGGGCTGGCCCTGGTGCTGGTGTGGCCGGCCGCGCGCGGCCACAGCGAGTGGATTGGCTGGCTGCCGCTGTGGCTGGTCGGCATGCCGATGCTGGCCTGGTGGAGCCTGCACCGGTTCGCGTTGCCGACCCTGCTGCGGCCCGGCACGCGACGCGCTGCGCCACGTCGGCGCGGGCCACAGGCGCAGCGCCGACGCAACGCTTCGCGAACCGCGCCACAGGTGCGCGCGGCCTGACCTTCGGCAGGGTCGGGCGGGCGGAGGGCTGTGCTACGGTCCGGCCGTCCGCTCGTTCTTCCGGAAAATTCATGTCCAAATTCGCCTCGATCTGCCTGGTTGCCGGCCTGATCACCGCTGGCGCCGTCTCTGCAGAGGAAACCGCCGTGTCCAACGATCCCTACGCCTGGCTGGAAGATGTCACCGGCGCCAAACCGCTGGAGTGGGTGAAGGCGCAAAACGCCAAGACCGAAGCGCGGCTGGCCGCCACGCCAGCGTTCACGCAGATGGAAACCAGCATCCGCGAAGTGCTGGATTCGGATGCCAAGATTCCCGGCGTCCAGAAGATCGGCCCGTACTACTACAACTTCTGGAAGGACAAGCAGCACGAGCGCGGGCTGTGGCGGCGCACCACGCTGGACGAATACCGCAAGCCGGCGCCCAAGTGGGAAACCGTGCTGGATCTGGATGCGCTCAACAAGGCCGAAGGCGAGAACTGGGTCTGGCACGGCGCCGACTGCCTGCGCCCGGATTACCAGCGCTGCCTGATCGCGCTGTCGCGCGGCGGCGCCGATGCCGATGTCACGCGCGAGTTCGATCTGGCCGGCAAGCAGTGGGTCAAGGACGGCTTCTTCCGTCCGGAAGCCAAGGGCGGCCTGGGCTGGGTCGACAAGGACACCGTCTACGTCTACACCGATTTCGGCCCCGGCGCGCTGACCAGCTCCGGCTACCCGCGCATCGCCAAGCAGTGGAAGCGCGGCACCCCGCTGAGCGCAGCCACGGTGGTGTACGAAGGCAAGCCGACCGATATGTACATCGCCGCCATGCACGACGACACGCCCGGATTCGAGCGCGATTTCGTCAGCCGCACGCTGGCCTTCTACAACGAAGAGCTGTATTTCAAGGGCGCCGACGGCAAGCTGGTCAAGGTGGATGCGCCCAACTCGGCCAGCAAGGCGGTCAAGCGCGAATGGTTGACGCTGGAACTGCGCGATCCGTGGACGGTGGGCGGCAAGACCTACAAGGCCGGCTCGTTGCTGGCGACGCGGTTTGACGACTTCATGGCGGGCAAGCGCAATTTCGATGTGCTGTTCGAGCCCACCGACACCACCTCGCTGGCCGGCATCGCCTGGACCAAGTCGCACCTGGTGTTGAACGTGCTGGAAGACGTCAAGAACCGCCTGAGCGTGGTCACTCCCTCGCAGGATGGCTGGAAGAAGAGCGCCTTCGTCGGTGCGCCGGCGTTCGGTACCGTGGATGTCAGCGCGGTGGACAGCGACGACAGCGAAGCGCTGTGGTTGACCGTCACCGATTATCTGACCCCGACCACGTTGTCGTGGGTGGAGGTGGGCAGCGCGCCGCAACCGCTCAAGACCATGCCGGCGTTCTTCGATGCCGGCAAGGACAGCATCGAACAGCACTTCGCCACCAGCAAGGACGGCACCCGCGTGCCGTATTTCCTGGTGCGTCCCAAGGACCTGAAGCTCGACGGCAGTGCACCGACCCTGCTGTACGGCTACGGCGGTTTCGAAATCTCGATGACGCCGAACTATTCCGGCTCAATGGGCCGCGCCTGGCTGGAAAAGGGCGGCGTCTATGTGGTGGCCAACATCCGTGGCGGTGGCGAATACGGCCCGCGCTGGCATCAGGCCGCGCTCAAACAGAATCGCCACAAGGCCTATGAAGACATGGCTGCGGTGGCCAAGGACCTGGTCACCCGCAAGATCACCTCGACCAAGCATCTGGGCGTGCAGGGCGGCAGCAACGGCGGCCTGATGACCGGCAACATGCTCACCCAGTATCCGGAACTGTTCGGTGCGGTGGTGGTGCAGGTGCCATTGCTGGACATGAAGCGCTATAGCCATCTGTTGGCCGGCGCCTCGTGGATGGCCGAATACGGCAACCCGGATACCGACGACTGGAAGTTCATCCAGACCTTCTCGCCGTATCACCTATTCGATGCGAAGAAGACCTATCCGCCGGTGATCTTCCTGACTTCCACGCGCGATGACCGGGTGCATCCGGGCCACGCACGCAAGATGGCAGCCAAGATGATCGAGGCCGGCAAGGACGTGACCTACTACGAGAACATCGAGGGCGGCCACGGCGGTGCGGCCAACAATGCGCAGGCGGCGCATATGGCGGCGCTGGCCTACAGCTTCCTGTGGGAGCGGTTGGCCGATTGAGACGCCGGCCGGAAGTGGTTCTGTAAGTCGAGTTGCTTTCGTTGTGTCTTGCTCTGAAGAAAGCCCTGGGTCGATTGGCTCAGGGCTTTTTTGTGCTTCCTTCTCCCTGCGGGAGAAGGTGCCCGAAGGGCGGATGAGGGTACGGTTTGCACGCGATAGTTGATGCTTGCTCAATGAAGCAACTACGGAAGTAGAGTCTCGAGCAGAGGCTTGAGGCAAAGCCAAGGCCAAGGCAAGGCTTCCGCGCCTTGCGGCGCGGGTTACTTTTGTTTCGGCAAAAGTAACCAAAACCATGTCGCCCGACGCGATCCGGTGCGATGGAGCCGCACCGGTGCCCTGCGCTCCTCGCCACACGCGGCACGGCGCCCAAACTCGCTACGCTCAGACAGGGCGCCTCTTCGGCCACGCGTGGCTGCGGTGCTCGGCTCGCTCTAGGGCGAGGGGAGGCACAAGCCAGCAGCCAGAAAGCAAAAGCGCAAAAACAGAAGCGCAAAAGCAAAAGAACAAAAAAGCTCGGAGGCAGAAAAACAGCAGCTATGGCTGTCTATATCGACTGCAATGAGCGCGCTGCTGCGGCTAAACGCAGCTGCAGAGATTGACCGTGCAAATCACGCGTCGCGCAATCAAAGATGTCTCAAACCACGCGCAATCCGCTCTACCGCCTGCTCAAGGCGCGGCAGACTTTGGGTATACGCAATACGGACGTGTTGATTGGCGCGATGAAAGCCGAAGTCGATGCCGGGGGTGAATGCGACATGTTCGGTTTCCAGGAAATGGGCGCAGAAGGCCTGGGCATCGCCGGAGAATGCGCTGATATCGGCGTACAGATAAAACGCGCCTTGCGGCTCGACGTCGATCTTGAAACCCAATGCGCGCAAGGCCGGCAGTAAATAATCGCGGCGTTGCTGGAACTCGGCCCGGCGGGCTTCGAAGATGGCGATGCTTTCTGGCATGAAACAGGCCAGGGCGGCGTGCTGGGCGATGGTGGAGGCGCTGATGTAGAGATTCTGTGCGAGTTTCTCCAGTTCGGGTACCGCCTTGGGTGGGGCGATCAGCCAGCCCAGGCGCCAGCCGGTCATGCCGAAATACTTGGAGAAACTGTTCAATACGAAGGCGCCGTCGTCTACTTCCAGCACGCTGTGCGCATCCATGCCATAGGTCAGGCCGTGATAGATCTCGTCCACCACCAGGTGGCCGCCGCGCGCATGCAAGGTCTGCGACAACGCAGCCAGTTGCGCGCGCGACAGCACGCTGCCGGTAGGGTTTGCCGGCGAGGCGACCAGTGCGCCGACGCTGTCGGCATTCCAGCAGGCGTCCACCAGGTTTGGGGTCAGTTGGTAATCGGTGTCCGCGCCGACCGGCACCAGTTGTGCGGCGCCTTCGACCAAGCGCAGAAAGTGCCGGTTGCACGGATAGCCGGGGTCGGCGAGCAGCCAGTGTTTGTTCGGGTCGACCAACAGACTGCTGGCAAGCAGCAAGGCGCCGGAACCGCCGGGCGTGACCAGGATGCGTTCCGGATCGATGTCGCAGCCATAGCGCTGCGCATAAAACCCAGCGATGGCTGCGCGCAGTGCAGGAAGGCCGCGTGCGGCGGTGTAGCGGGTGTGCCCGGCGGCCAATGCGGCCTGTCCGGCGGCAACGATCGGTGCGGCGGTGGTGAAATCCGGTTCGCCGATTTCCAGGTGGATCACATCGTGGCCGGCCTGTTCGAGCGCGTTGGCGCGTGCCAGTAGCGACATCACATGGAACGGCGCGATGTCCTGGCTGCGACGGCTATAACCGGAGGAGTGCGGAGGCATGGTATCCATCGGCAGGATGGTAGACCAGCCAGTGCACAGGTTTTGTTACCGCGCGGCAAAGATCACCGCGTGTTTGGGCGCGTGCGGAACCATGGATAACTATCGGGACCAGGTGCGTGCCAGCCGAATGCGAGCGCAGTCCTTGCGCGCAGACACGCACGGCCATCAGGATCGAGCGGGCGCTGCCCTGCCTGCCACAAGGCAGCACAGGATCATCCAGATCCCGGACATCGCAACTGCGCCGTTCCGCACGGGACCAATCTCCTGGCACATGACGCTGCGCGCCGGTCTCTTCTACACTCGGGCGCTGGGATGGCATTGCGTTCATCCAACGGACCCCAATCTGATGAAGCCTGTCCTGACTCTTCTGATCGCCAGCCTGATGACCACCTCTGTTCCTTCCGCCTTCGCAGCTCTCCCGTCGCCGCCGGACGTGGCCAAGCACCCGCATGTGGTCAAGGCCCCGTTCGGAGCCACCCGCAACGACGATTACTACTGGTTGCGCGACGACAAGCGGCAAGACAAGGCGATGCTGGCCTACCTCAACGCCGAGAACGCCTACACCGACACGGTGATGGCGCCGCTGAAGCCGTTGGAAGACACGCTGTATACCGAGATCGTCGGGCGCATCAAGCAGGACGACGCCAGCGTGCCGTATCGCGCACGTGGCTACTGGTATTACACCCGTTTCGAAGCCGGCAAGGATTACCCGATCCAGGCGCGCCGCAAGGGCAGCATGGAGGCGCCGGAAGAGATCCTGCTGGACGTCAATCAGATGGCCGCAGGCAAGGGCTATTTCAGTGTCGGCGATGCGGAAGTCAGCCAGGACAATCGCATCCTGGCCTGGGCCGACGATGCCGTGGGCCGCCGCCAGTACACGATCCGTTTCAAGAATCTGGACACCGGCGAGATCTACCCGGACACCGTGGAAGGCGTCGCCGCGAACGTGGTCTGGGCCGACGACAACAAGACCCTGTTCTATGTCGAAAACGACCCGGAAACGCTGCTCACCGTGCGCGTGAAAAAGCACGTGCTGGGCACGCCTTCCAAGAGCGACGTGCTGGTCTATGAAGAGAAGGACGACAGCTTCTACATGGGCATTGCGCGCACCCGCGACGACAAGTACATCGTCATCGGCGTGGAAAGCACGGTGTCGTCAGAATCGCGCTACGCGCCGGCCGACAAGCCCGAGCGCTTCACCGTGCTGGCCAAGCGCGAGCGCGATGTCGAGTATCACCCCGAGCATTTCGATGGCCGTTGGGTGATCCGCACCAATGCCGATGGCGCCAAGAACTTCAAGCTGGTGACTGCGCCCACCGATGCGACCACGCGCAAGCAGTGGACCGATTGGGTGGCGCACGACGACAACGTCTACATCGAAAATTTTGAGCTGTTCGATGGCTTTACGGCGATCGAAGAGCGCTCCGGCGGGCTGGAACGCGTACGCCTTCAATTCAACAGTCCGCACATGGATGTGCGGGCTCTTGCGGGGGAACCGCAATACGTCAAGGCGGACGAGCCGGCGTATTCGATGGGCCTGGCGATCAATTCCGAGCCTGACACGGCCTGGCTGCGTTACAGCTATACCTCGCTGACCACGCCGGCAACGACGTACGAACTCAATACGCAGACCGGCGAGCGCAAGTTGCTCAAGCAGCAGCCGGTGATCGGCTACGACCCCAGCAAGTACGTCACCGAGCGCGTCTGGGTGGCTGCGCGCGACGGCGTCAAGGTGCCGGTGTCGCTGGTCTACAAGCAGGGTTTCAAGAAGGACGGCACTGCCGCGCTGTTCCAGTACGCCTATGGCAGCTACGGCATGTCGATGGATCCGGCGTTCAATCTGCCGGCGATCAGCCTGGTGGACCGTGGCGTGGTGTATGCCATCGCGCATATCCGCGGCGGCCAGGAGATGGGCCGGCAGTGGTACGACGACGGCAAGTTGCTGCACAAGAAGAACACCTTCACAGACTTCGTCGATGTCACGCGTGGGCTGGTTGCGCAGGGCTATGCAGCCAAGGATCGCGTCGCCGCATCCGGTGGCAGCGCCGGTGGCCTGCTGATGGGCGCCGTGGCCAATATGGCCCCGCAGGACTACCGCGTGATGGTGGCGCAGGTGCCGTTTGTCGACGTGGTCACCACCATGCTCGACGCCAGCATCCCGCTCACCACCAACGAATACGACGAGTGGGGCAACCCGGAAAACAAGGACTATTACGACTACATGCTGTCGTACTCGCCGTACGACAACGTGCGCAAACAGGCATATCCGGCAATGTTTGTCGGTACCGGTTTGTGGGATTCGCAGGTGCAGTATTGGGAACCGGCCAAATGGGTCGCCAAACTGCGCGACGACAACACCGGCACCCAGCCGATCGTGTTCCGCACCAACATGGAAGCCGGCCACGGCGGCAAATCCGGCCGCTTCCGTCGCTACCGCGAGGCGGCCGAATCGTATGCGTTTGTGCTGGATCAGCTTGGGGTCAAGTAGGTGAGGGGCGGGGATTGGGGAGTCGGGATTTGGGATTGGTAAGAGCAGGGCTCCAGTTCCTGCGTGCAGACGTACCCTCATCCGCCCTTCGGGCACCTTCTCCCGGTGGGAGAAGGGGGGCGCTGACCACCTCACCCCCCACTGGCCGTATCATTTACCCATGACGCGACCGACTCGATTCCGCTGGGCCTGGTGGTTGCTGGCCTACGCCAGCCTGGCCACCGGCATCGTCGGTATTTTTGTGCCCGGGTTGCCGACCACCGTCTTCATCCTCATTTCCGCCTGGGCCGCCTCGCATGGCTCCGAGCGTCTGCACAACTGGCTGCTCTCGCATCCGCGCTTCGGCCCGGCCATCGTCGAATGGCAGACCTATCGCGCGGTCAGCCGCAAGGCCAAATGGATGGCCACGCTCACCATGACCATCTGCGCCGGCATCATGCTGTGGTGCGTGCCGGTGTTCTGGGTCAAATGCCTGTCGATCGGCAGCATGGCGGTGGTGGCGATCTGGCTGTGGCTGCGCCCCGAGCCGCCACCGCGCGCGCTGCCCACCGCGCCCTGAGCGCACGGCAGTCAGGGTGTTCTGGCTATACTTCGGTGCATGAGCCTTATGTCCCGACCATCCGTTCGCCTCGCACTGGTTGGTGCGACCTTTGTCCTGCTTGCCGCCTGCGGCAACAAGGGCCCACTGGTGATGCCGCAGAAGCCGGTGCCGGTGGAAGCCCAGCCTGTGCCGCAGCCGCCGGATGCGCCGCAACCGCTGGACGAGTCGACGCCGGCGCCAGTGCCGGTCGACACCGACACCAAGCCCGCGTCCACCACCGACCAGCCCGCTAGCCGCGGCAATGAGCGCTGACGGTCGCAGCGAGCGTCTGCGTTTCACCAAAATGCATGGCGCCGGCAACGATTTCGTGGTGCTGGACCTGCGCGACGGCACGCCGCCGCCGGATGCCGCGCTGGCCACACGTCTGGCCGACCGCCACTTTGGCGTGGGCTGCGACCAGATCCTGACCATCGAAGCGCCGCGCAGCAGCGAGGCGGTGGCCGCCTACGGCATCTGGAATTCCGACGGCTCGGCCGCGCGCCAATGCGGCAACGGCGCGCGCTGTGTCGCCGCCTGGTTGGTGCGCGATGGCACGGCGCAGGGCGATGAATTCGTCATCGACAGCCCGTTCACCGCGCACCGCGTGCAGCGTCTGGACGCCGGCACCTATGCGGTGGCGATGGGCGTGCCGCACTTCGAGCCCACGCAGATCCCGTTGGCCGGCTTTGCACATGCGCGCGAGGAATACGCGCTGCCGGTGCACGGCGAGACCGTGCGCTTTGGCGCGGTGTCGATGGGTAACCCCCACGCCGTGATCGAGGTGGGTCGCGTGGATGCTGCGCCGGTGGAGCGCGTGGGTGGATTGTTGCAGCAGAATGCCGCGTTTCCCGATTCGGTCAACGTTGGTTTCGTCCAAGTTGTCGAGCCCACGCATGTGCGTCTGCGCGTGTTCGAGCGCGGCGTCGGCGAAACCCTGGCCTGCGGCAGTGGCGCGTGCGCGGCGGCGGTGGTGCTGATGCAGCGCGGCCGTGTGGAACGCGATGTGCGGGTGTCCTTGCCCGGTGGCGAGCTGCGCATCCGCTGGGCCGGCGATCAGCAGGAAGTGGTGATGTCCGGCCCGGCCGTGTTCGTTTTCGATGGAGAGTGGAACTGATGAGCGAGAGCGTGGATAAATTCAGCGCGCACGAAGTGGCCACATGGTTGCGACGCCATCCGACCTTCCTCAAACAGTTCCCGGATCTTGCGGTGAGTTTGCTGGTACCACGCGACGACGGCCCGACCGCCTCGCTGGCCACCTATCAGCTGGAAGTGTTGCGCGACAAGAATCGTGAGCTGTCGCGGCGATTGCACGAACTTGGCCACAACGCCCAGGACAACGAGCGCCTGGCGGTGCGCACGCATCAACTGACGCTGGCGCTGATGCGTCAGACCAGCGCGGCCGACACGCTCAAGGCGATGGCGGCCTCGCTGGCAGAAGATTTCAATGGCGAACTGGTGCGGCTGGTGTTGCTGACGCCGGTCGCCGGACTGGACGCCGACTGGCTGCAGGTCATCGCCGCCGATGACGCGCGCTTGGCGCCGTTCCGCGATTGTCTGAGCGACGGCGAGCCGATCTGCGGCCGCCTGCAGACCGAAAAACATGCGTTGCTGTATGCCGAACAAGCCGCCGAGGTGCAATCCACCGCGCTGCTGCCGCTGCCCGGCATCGGCCTGATCGCGGTCGGCAGCAGCGATGCCAATCGCTTCTATCCCGGCATGGGCACCTTGTTCCTGCGCATGATGGGCGAATCGTTGAGCGTCGCACTGCAACGCTTCGACGCATGATGCGCATTGCAGGGCGCGCCGATGCGAGCGACCTGCAGTGGATGGTTGCTCCGATGGCGCGGCAGCGAGGAATTTAAAGATGTCTTCGGTCGAAGACTTTCTTTCATATCTTCAGGTCGAACGGCAGGTGTCTGCGCACACGCTGGATGCCTATCGACGCGATCTGGCTGCGTTGGTGAGCTGGGCGGCCGAGCAAAAGAGTGAAGATGGCGCGCCATTGGATGCTGCGCTGCTGGACAGCGCGCAACTCACCAGCGCGCAGTTGCGCCAGTTCGTCGCTGCCGAGCATCGACGCGGTCTGTCGCCCAAGAGCCTGCAGCGCCGGCTCTCGGCATGCCGTAGCTACTACGCCTGGCTGCTCAAGCATGGCCGCATTGCGGCCAGCCCGGCAGCAGCGATGCGTGCGCCCAAGGCGCCGCGCAAATTGCCGCAGGTATTGGATGCCGATGAGGCGGTGCGCCTGGTCGAAGTCCCGACCGATGCGCCGCTGGGCTTGCGCGACCGCGCCTTGCTGGAGCTGTTCTATTCTTCCGGCCTGCGCTTGAGTGAGCTATGCGCGCTGCGCTGGCGCGATCTGGATCTGGAGAGCGGCCTGGTGATGGTGCTGGGCAAGGGCGAAAAGCAGCGCCTGGTGCCGGTGGGGTCGCATGCGATCACCGCACTGCGCGCGTGGCTGCGCGATAGCGGCGGGCGTGCCGAAACGCATGTGTTCCCCGGCCGTGCGGGCGGTGCGATTTCGCAGCGTGCGGTACAGATCCGCATCAAGCAACTGGCGGTGCGCCAGGGCATGTTCAAGGACGTGCATCCGCATATGCTGCGGCACAGTTTTGCCAGCCATATTCTTGAATCGTCCGGCGATCTGCGCGGCGTGCAGGAGTTGCTCGGCCACTCGGATATCGCCACCACGCAGATCTACACGCATCTGGATTTCCAGCATCTGGCCAAGGTCTACGACGCCGCGCATCCGCGTGCCAAGCGCAAGAAAGCTGATGAGTGAGTGGTGCCTAGTGCCGGAAGCCGCGGATTGAGTGGTGTGCAGCGCAGGAGGTCGCCGATTGAGTTGTGTACAGTCGCGTGCAGTTGATGCACGTCGCTGAGCGACCACTGCACGCATGACGCTGTTAAGCCCCTCTCCCGGCGGGAGAGGGGTTGGGGTGAGGGTACGAGCGCCAGCGCCGCTCAACGTCATCGAGGATTTCCTGCGCCAACGCCGAGATGAGTGAGTGCGGGCGAAGCGCGCGCACACTGACATGTCCAAGCAGTGCGCTCGCACTCCTGCCGTCTGAGCGCGCTGCATCAGCCGCCCGCAGCACATGCGCGCAGCATGCTTGAACCCGGCAGGGGCGTCCCCACCTCATTGGAAACCCCCGGAGGACCCATGGACCCCAGCCAGAATCCCAACATCGTTCACGCCACCACCATCATTTCGGTCCGGCGTGGTGGGCATGTCGCCGTCGCTGGCGATGGTCAGGTCACGCTTGGCCATACCGTCATGAAGGGCAACGCGCGCAAGGTGCGCCGGCTCGGCCGCGAGGGGCAGGTGCTGGCCGGTTTCGCTGGCGCTGCCGCCGACGCGTTCACCTTGTTCGAGTTGTTCGAAGCCAAGCTCGACAAGCACGGCCAGCTGACCCGCGCAGCGGTGGAATTGGCCAAGGATTGGCGCACCGAGCGCCGCCTTGGCAAGCTCGAAGCCCTGCTTGCAGTGGCCGATAAAGAGACCTCGCTGATCATCAGCGGAACGGGCGATGTGATCGAGCCGGAAGACGGCATCATCGCGATTGGTTCCGGCGGTTCGTACGCCTTGTCGGCCGCCCGCGCGTTGCTGGCGCACACCGAACTGGACGCCAAGACCATCGCCACCGAAGCGATCCACATCGCTGGCGATATCTGCATCTATACCAATCGCAATGTGGTGGTCGAAGAGCTGTGATTCGGGAGTGGGGAATCGGGAATCGCAACAGCGGTTTCGTCTCCACTCTAACGATATAGGTTCTTGATTCTTGCCCCACGATTCCCCATTCCCAATTCTCGACTTCCCAATGCCAAATCCCGATACCTCAACCATGACTCCGCGCGAAATCGTGCAGGAGCTCGACCGTCATATCGTTGGCCAGCACGATGCCAAGCGTGCGGTCGCCATCGCGCTGCGTAATCGCTGGCGCCGGATGCAGTTGCCCGAGGAACTGCGCAACGAAGTAATGCCCAAGAACATCCTGATGATCGGTCCGACCGGCGTCGGCAAGACCGAGATCGCGCGACGTTTGGCCACATTGGCCAATGCGCCGTTCGTCAAGGTGGAAGCCACGCGCTTTACCGAAGTGGGCTACGTCGGCAAGGACGTGGAGCAGATCATTCGCGACCTGGCCGACACCTCGGTCAAGCTGTATCGCGAGCAGGCCAAGGTGCGTGTGCGCAACCAGGCCGAAGAACGCGCCGAAGACCGCATCCTGGACGCGTTGTTGCCGCGACGTGCCGCCGGGATTGGTTTCGACCCGGAGGCCGCGCGTAACGAGCCATCGTCGCAAGACAACGAAACCCGCATCAAGTTTCGCCGCATGCTGCGCAATGGCGAGCTGGACGAGCGCGAGATCGAACTGGAAGTCGCGGTCAATGCCAGCATGGACATCATGACCCCGCCGGGCATGGAAGAGATGGGCCAGCAGCTGCGGCAGATGTTTTCCAATCTGGGCAGCGGCAAGTCGCAGAAGCGCAAACTCACCATCAAGGCCGCGCGCCCGCTGCTGATCGAAGAAGAGGCCGGCAAGCTGGTCAACGAAGACGACGTGCGTGCTGCGGCGATCGAAGCCTGCGAGCAGCACGGCATCGTGTTCATCGATGAGATCGACAAGGTCGCCAAGCGTGGCGAAGCCGGTTCGACCGGTGGCGATGTCAGTCGCGAAGGTGTGCAACGCGATCTGTTGCCGCTGGTGGAAGGCTCCAACGTGTCGACCAAGTACGGCACGGTCAAGACCGACCATATCCTGTTCATCGCGTCGGGCGCGTTTCATCTGGCCAAGCCCAGCGATCTGATTCCCGAATTGCAGGGCCGTTTCCCGATCCGGGTGGAGTTGACCGCACTGACCAAGGCCGATTTCGTGCGCATCCTCACCGAGCCCAAGGCGGCATTGATCAAGCAGTACGAAGCCTTGTTGCAAACCGAGGGCGTCAATTTGACCTTCGGCGCCGATGCGGTGGACCGGTTGGCCGAGATCGCCGCGCAGGTCAACGAGCGCCAGGAAAATATCGGTGCGCGTCGTCTGCACACGGTGTTGGAGCGCTTGCTGGATACGCTCAGCTACGAAGCCCCGGATCGCGATGGACAGAGCGTCGCCGTGGACGCGGCGTATGTCGATGCGCAGTTGGGTGAGCTGGTGCAGGATCCGGATCTGAGCCGCTACATCCTTTAGGGATGCAGGGTGTTGCAACGCAAAGGCCCGCCGATTCGGCGGGCCTTTGCGTTGCGTGCATCGCGCATCGAAATCAGCAGCGCGTGACATGCCTGATTGCAGCGCGCATGCACAAGGCTGCGCGGCTAACGCATGCCATCGCTAGCGAGAAGCCGCATGGCGCAGATTGGCGCTGTAGCGATGCAATAACTCCATGTGCACCTGTGCGTAGGCGGTGTCGGTCAGGCTGGTGGCCAGTGGCGAGGTGACCGCAGCCCGCGCCGCTTCCGCGCGCGCCTGGTCCAGGTCTTCGCTGCGTGCGGCCAGATCGGCGAGCACGAACACCTTGTCCGGCTGCACTTCCACGTAGCCACCGCAGACATAGATTTGCAACGGCTCGCCGCTGACCGGGTGGATATGCAGCATGCCTTCGGCCAGGATGGTCAGTAGCGGCGTGTGCCGCGCCATCACGCCGAAGCGGCCCTCGCTTCCGGGAAGGCTGACCTCGCGCACTTCGCCGCTCCACAACGCACCGCTCAGGCTGACGATGTCCAGCTGCAGGGAATGCGCAGTGGACGTGTTGGACACCTGTTCGTTGGCCGCTGCCATCAATGATCCATCGGGTAAAACGCGAGCTTAGCGCCCGGCGTGTCAAAAGACCTGTTGATATCAACTCGGATGAGCGTGTCTAGCGTTGCGCGTGGATGGCACGCGCAACGCGGCGTGCGCTGCGCTTACGCGTGCGGGCAAGCGCTGTCCAGTCTGCTCAAGCGGCGTCAGTCCTCGCCGATGTCTTCGTTCCACACGTCGGGGTTGGCGGAAATATAGCCGCCCAGCAGGTCGATGCATTCCTGGCTTTGCAGGTCGATGACGTTGACGCCGTGCTCGCGCAGCCAGGACACGCCGCCCTGGAACGTGACCGATTCGCCAACCACCACCGTGCCGATATTGAACTGGCGTACCAGCCCGCTGCAGTACCAGCACGGCGCCAGCGTGGTGACCATGATGGTGTCCTTGTAGCGGCGCTGGCGGCCGGCCTTGCGGAAGGCATCGGTCTCGCCGTGCACGGACGGGTCGTTTTCCTGCACGCGGCGGTTGTGACCGCAACCGAGCAGGCGGCCGTCGTTGTGATACAGCGCAGCGCCGATCGGGATGCCGCCTTCGGCCAGGCCTTGGCGGGCTTCGGCGATGGCGGTGTCGAGCAGGGCGCGGTAGTCGGGGGTGGTGATCATGCAAGCTCCTGGGTGGCGGCGTCGGCGCGACGCAGCATGTCGATGTGGGGAATGCCGTCTTCCAGATACACGGCGGAAGATGGCGTAAAACCGTGTGCGGCATAGAACGCTTGCAGGTGCGATTGCGCACTCAGTTGCACGGCGCTGGTCGGCCAGTGTTGCTGCACCACGCGCAAGCCTTCGCGTAGCAGCGCATGCGCAAAGCCGTGACCACGCTGTGCGGCGGCAATGACCACCCGGCCAATACTGGGTTCGGGATAACTCACGCCGGGCGGCAACACGCGCAGATACGCGGCCAACACATCGGTATCGGTGCTGCCGAGCAGATGCAGTACACCTGGCAAGGTGTCCTTTCCATCCAGCTCCGGATACGCGCACTGCTGCTCCACCACAAACACATCCGAGCGCAGCCGCAGCAGCGCATACAGCTGCGTGGTGCTCAGTTGCTCGAAGCGCAGGCATTGCCAGCGCAGTGAGAGCGAATGGGAGGACGAAGACGACATCACCGCATGATAGCGGCTGCGTTGGCTTAGAGTGGCTAACAAAACGTAGCGAGCGAGCGCCTGTCAGTGAGTGCAGCGGTTTTGTCGGCCGCATCTCGATGGATGCAGTCAAAAGTCCAGATCAAACGCTGAGTGGGTCGAATGCGCGGTGCCCTCACCGCTCGCTGGACACGCCGCAAGTACGTCCATGTAGGCTCGGTGGCGGCATCCATGCCGCCACACGGTCCCGCAATCGGCGAGGGCACCGCACCAGAGAGTGGATCGGTTGCTTTGTTTAAAACCATGCATAACGACCATCTCGACTGGTCCTTGCCCGCCCACCGTCGCGGGACCTTACGCGGCATGGATGCCGCGTAAGAGCTTACAAGGACGTACTTGCAGCGTGTCCCGCGATGGTGGGCGGGCAAGGCCCTGCAGCCAGGCAGCAGATCAGCCGGCCTGCAGTGGACTGGCGTGAAGTAGTTTTGTTAGCCGCTCTTAGTCGACTGCGCTGCCGGTGTCGATTGCCACCACCACCGACATGCCTGCGCGCAGGCGCGCTGCCAGCGGCTGGCCGGGATCGACGCTGATGCGCAGCGGAATGCGCTGGGCGATCTTGACGAAATTGCCGGTGGCGTTATCGGCCGGCAACACGCTGAACTCCGAACCGGCGGCCGGGGAAATTTCCTGCACGCGCCCGTGCAGACGCGCATTGTTCAGCGCATCCACGCTGAAGCTGGCGCGCTGTCCTATGCGGATCTTCGCCATCTGGGTTTCCTTGAAATTGGCCACGATCCACAGCGTGTCCGGCACCAGCGACATCAGCTGCGTGCCATTGGTGACGTAGGCGCCCTGGCGCACGCCGAGCTGACCGAGCTGGCCATCGCGCGGGGCAACAATGCGCGTGTTGTCCAGATTGATCTGCGCCAGTTGCACGGCCGCTTGCGCGTTGGCAACCGCCGCTTGCAGCGCGGCGCGATTGACGGTGACGCTGCGTGCATTTTCTTCGGCGGCCTGCACCGCGGCGCGTGCCTGTGCCACGCCGGCATCGGCCTGCGCGCGTGCGGCAAATGCGGTGTCGCGATCCTGTTCGGAGACCAATTGCCGGCTGGCCAGTTGCTGCGTGCGTGCGTACGCCGAACGGGTGCGATCGCGCTGGGCCTGATTGCTGCTCAGTGCGGCGCGTTGTTCGGCAATCGTCGCATCGGCGCTGTGCCGCTGCTGGTCCCAGTTGGACAGGTTGGCTTGCGCGGTCTGCACCTGCGCCTTGGCCTGTTCGAGTTGCTGGGCATAGATGCGGTCGTCGATCTTGGCCAGCAACTGGCCGTGCTTGACGTGCGCAAAGTCCTGCACCGGTACCTGCGTGACATAGCCGCTGACCTGTGGCGCGATCACCGTAATCTGGCCGTGCACCAGCGCGTTCTCGGTGTGCTCGATGGCACTGACAAACGGCGGCAGGCGCCATGCATACAGCACCAGCGCAACGCCGAGCAGGGCCAGCCCGCCGAAGCCGATCACGCCACCGATACGGCGACGTCGGCGGCGCTGCTGTTCGGCAAGGGAAGTAGTGTCTGCAGGTGTATTCATGGGCGCACAGTGGAAGCGGAAGAGGTGGGCGACACGGGTGGGCGCACATAACGCCGCCACACCAGCACGGACAGGATCCATAGCCCGGTGGCGATGGCGATGCAGCCGATCAACAGAAACACGTCGTTATAGGCGAGCACATTGGCTTCGCGTGTGGCCACGCTGCCCAATGCACGCACGCCTTGGGCCTGGCGCAGCGCCGGGTCGCCGATGCTGCGGCCATACAGGCTTGCATATGCTTGCACGCGCGCGGCCACTTGCGGGTCGCTCAACACCAGGTGCTCGACCAACTGACTGGAATGGTATTTCTCCCGCACCACCTGCACCGTGCCGAGCAGTGCGCTGCCGAGCAGGCCGCCCATGTTCTGCGCCATGCCGAACAGCACCACGAAGCTGATCAGATTGCCGGGTTGCGCAATCACCAGGCCCAGCCCCGCGACCATTGCCGGGCCGATGAAGAAGGTGCTGCCAAACGCGAGCAGGAACTGGCTGACGTACATCTGCTCAGGCCGGGTGAGGCTGGTGGCATCGGCATCCATGAAGCAACCGATGCAGATCGCGGCCACCGCAATGATCAGATGCTCGGCCACCCGCGCCGGATTGATCAGCCACGCGCTCGCGGCCACGCCCACCACCGCGCCCAACAGCATCAGCGCGAACAGGGTCTGCAATTGTGTGTTCGCCAGTCCCAGGGTCTGGAAAAAGCCTATCGCGCCAGTGCTTTGTTCGGACAGTACCAGCCGGATCAGCAGAATCGCCAGGCCCAGCCGCAGCATGTCGCCGCTTGCCAGCCAGCGCGTGTTGATCATCGGGTTACGGCGGTTGTGCTCGATCCACGCTGCCGTGCACAGCAGCACGATGGAGGCGGCAAGCACCACGCCCAGCCACGGCGTACTGGTCCACCACAACAGCCGCCCCAGCGAGAGCACCGCCGCCAGACCGGCCGAACCGGCCGCGAACAGGCTGAAGGTGAGGAAATCCAGCGGCTCGAACACGCGATAGCGATCGCTCGGCGGCAGCTTGAGCGCCAGCACGCAGGCCAGCGCGAACACCGCCAGGCCGAATTCGAACAGGTACAGGCCCTGCCACTCGCCAAATTCCAGCAAATCGGTGGAAAACACCCGCGCCAACGGCAATGCGAGTTGGGTGACCCCCAGCCCGGTCACCACCGCCTTGAGCCGGTACCTGGCTGGAAACGCCTGGATCACGTAATACAGCCCCAGCGAACTGAGCGCCGCGCCCACCAGCCCGTGCGCAGCACGCACGGTGATGGCCGAGCTCAGGCTGTGCACGAACAGATGCGCGAAGGCGATGGCCGCATACAGCGCCAGGAAGATCTCGGTGAACCGGCGCAGCCCGAACTGCTGGCGGAACTTCACCAGCAGCAGGTTGGCCGACATGTTGGTCATCACATAGGCGGCAGGCAGCCAGGCCATTTCAGTGGCGTAGGCGCCCAGCGTGCCTTGCAGATAGGTCAGGTTGGCGGTGACCAGCGCATTGCTCAGCCCACCGGTCAGCGCCACCACCACGCCGACCAGCCCGTACTGGATGCGCCGCCGGGTGGGGTGCAGGGGCGTGGAGGCCGACCCCGGCAGGGTGGGCTTCTCATGGGGCTGCCAGTCGCGCTGGACGTACTTGTCGCGCACCGAATGCTCGCTGGGCCAGTCGCTGAAGAAGACGGCGATTGTGGTCCGGTTGCGGTCATGGCGGCGTCAGCAGTGCGATAATCCACCCATGAGCGAATCTCCCTATACCTCCGGCACCACCCATTTCGGCTTTCGCGATGTCGCTGCCAAGGACAAGCAGAAGCTGGTCGGCGAAGTCTTCACCTCGGTCGCGCGCAACTACGACCTGATGAACGATCTGATGAGTCTGGGCGTGCACCGCGCGTGGAAACGCTACTTCGTGGCGACCGCGCAGGTGAAGCCGGGCGACCGCGTGCTGGATCTGGCCGGCGGTACCGGCGACATCGCGGTGCTGCTCAAGGAGCGTGTGGGCAATGAGGGCGCGGTGGTACTGGGCGACATCAACGCCGGCATGTTGTCGGTGGGCCGCGACCGGCTGACCAATCGCGGCCTGGTGGCTGGCTTCGACTACGTGCAATGCAATGCCGAGGCGCTGCCGTTCCCGGATCAAAGCTTCGATCTGGTGACCATCTCCTTCGGCCTGCGCAACGTCACCGATAAAGACGCCGCGCTGCGCGAGATGTATCGCGTGTTGAAGGTGGGCGGGCAGGCGCGCGTGCTGGAATTTTCCGAAGTCACCGCCGAGTGGTTCAAGCCGATCTACGACTTCCACTCGTTCAAGATTTTGCCCAAGTTGGGCCAGCTGTTCGCACGCGATGCCGACAGCTACCAGTACCTGGCCGAGAGCATTCGCAAGCATCCGCCGCAGGAATCGCTCAAGGGCATGATGGGCGATGCCGGATTTGCGCGTTGCCACTTCAATAATCTGACCGGCGGCATCGTGGCGATCCACTCCGGTTACAAGATCTGAGAGTGATCCGACGCGTCAATCCCTGAGCGTCCAGTCCGGCGTGTATCGCGCGCCGGACACCCCGCAGCACACGGCGCTTGTGTTCGCTTGCCGCGCCATCGCACCTTGCGCGCCTGCGTTTGCCGACAAACTTTTGAGACTCCCGTCGCGTTGGCTCCACCAATGGTCGGCGACACTAGGCCACCTTTCGCTGGAGACGTGCATGCGCTTGTACGCAGGGCTGTCGCGCGTGTTTCCTCGCTCCTTCAGCGCCAAACTGCTGGCGGTGACCTTTGTCGGCATCCATTTGCCGCTGCTGTTGCTGATCGTCTGGCTGGCATCGCAAAGCGAGTTGGGCGGACGCCCGCTGTGGTCGGTGGTGATCGTGGCATTGCTGGCCACGCTGGCGGGCACCGCGCTGACGCTGTCTGCACTGTATCGCTTGCTCGCGCCACTTCGCATCGCCGCCGACGCGCTGGATGCGTACTACGCCGATCAACGCCTGCCCACGCTGCCCGAACATGGCGACGACGAGTTGGGGCGTTTGCTGCGCGGCATCAATCGCAGCCTGCGCGGTATCGATGCCGGCATGCGCGATCTCAAGAAGCACGCCTTGTTCGATTCGCTGACCGAGGCGTTGAACCGGCGCGGCTGCGAGCAGGCGATGCTGGATTCGGTCACCGCCGCGCAGCGCGAAGGCTGGCCGTTCGTGTTGTTCGTGCTGGACATGGACAACCTCAAGACGATCAACGACCGTTTCGGCCATCTGGCCGGTGACCGCGTGTTGGTGCGGCTGGTGGAATCGGCGTACGGCTGGCTCGGTGCGCAGGACTGGATCGGGCGTTGGGGCGGTGATGAATTTTTAATCGGCGTGCATGCCGGCGAAGACGAGGCCACGCTCAAACTCAATCAATGGCTGTCGATGCTCGAACGCGACGATGCCGACGAAGCGCCGCTGCATGTCAGCGCCGGCAGCGCGGTCTGCGAGCAGGGTCTGGATGCCACCGAGTTGTATCGACGCGCCGATGTGGCGATGTACCGCGCCAAGTTCTCCGGCGGTCGGCGCCTGGTGCGCGACGGGCACGATACCCCGCGCAGTCATCCGGTGACCTGAGCCGCCAGCGATGGCACGGGCAGGCAGCGGCCCAGAGCGCTAAAATGCCCGATTCCCCTTGCTGCGGTGCCGTCGATGCGCTTCCCGTTCCTGTCGCTGTCCCTGGCCGTCTCCATCGCGCTGGCCGGCTGTTCCAACGAGTCCACACCGCCGGCCGCGACCAACGCGGCACCGGCCGCCACCGCCAAGGCCCCCGTGAAAGCAGACGCCCGCAACCACGACGAAAGCTCCTACGCCCAGCCGCAGCTGGTGGTCATCAAGGATCTGGCGCTGGACCTGAAGCTGGATTTCGACGCCAAGCAAATCGGCGGCACCGCGACCTACACGCTGGACTGGAAAGACAAGGCCGCCAAGCAGCTGGTGCTGGACACGCGCGAGCTGAGCATTGCGCAGGTGCAGGCCGACGACGGCAAGGGCGCGCTGGCGCCGCTGCAATTTGCGCTGGCGCCGGCCGACAAGACCTTCGGCAGCAAGCTCACTATCGAGACGCCGACTCAGCCGTCCAAGATCGTGATCACGTATCACACCGCACCGACCGCCTCGGGCCTGCAGTGGCTGGAGCCGTCGATGACCGAAGGCAAGCAGCTGCCTTTCATGTTCAGCCAGTCGCAGGCGATCCACGCGCGCAGCTGGGTGCCGTTGCAGGACACCCCGAGCGTGCGCTTCACTTATAGCGCGCATGTGACCTCGCGCCCGGACGTGATGGTGCTGATGAGCGCCGACAACGACCCCAAGGCCGCGCGCGATGGCGATTACAGCTTCAAGATGCCCGAGCCGATTCCGTCCTATCTGCTGGCGATTGCTGCCGGCGATGTGGTGTTCAAGCCGATTTCCGCACGCTCGGGCGTGTGGGCCGAGCCGGCCATGGCCGACAAGGCCGCCAAGGAATTCGAAGACACCGAAAAGATGATCGGTGCCGCCGAAAAACTCTATGGCCCGTATCGCTGGGGCCGTTACGACATGCTGGTGCTGCCGCCGTCGTTCCCGTTCGGCGGCATGGAAAATCCGCGCCTGACCTTCGCCACGCCCACCGTGATCGTCGGCGACAAGTCGCTGGTGTCGCTGGTCGCGCACGAACTGGCGCATAGCTGGTCGGGCAACCTGGTGACCAATGCCAGCTGGAAGGACATCTGGCTCAACGAAGGCTTCACCACCTACGTGCAGGCGCGCATCACCGAGGCGTTGTACGGCGCGGAGATGGCCGAGATGGAACGCGAGATCGACCAGGGCGATCTGCTGGCCGAAGTAAAGGACATGGCGCCGGCCGACCAGGCATTGGCATTGCCGCCGTTGGCCGAGCGCGACCCCGACGAAGCCTTGAGCCAGGTGGCCTACGTCAAGGGCGCGTGGTTCCTGCAGTTCCTGGAGCAGCGTTTCGGCCGCGAAGTGTTCGACCCGTTCCTGCGCGGTTGGTTCGACGATCACGCGTTTCAGAGCGCCACCACCGACCAGTTCGTCGATTACCTCAACAAGAACCTGCTGGCCAACCATCCCAATACCGTGAGCGCGGCCGAAGTGGACGCGTGGTTGAAGCAGCCGGGCATCCCGGCCTTCGCCACCAAGGCCCGCTCGCGCAGCTTCTCGATCGTGGATACCGCACGCATCGCCTGGAGCGGCAGCGGCACGCTGCCCAACAAGCAGGTCACCGGCGAGTGGGGCACGCAGGAGTGGGTGCATTTCCTCAGCGGCATGGGCGCGACCTTGACGCCGGAACAGCTCAAGCAACTGGATGATGCCTACCACTTCACCGGCACCCCGAACGGTGAAATCGCGATGCGTTGGTACCCGCTGGCGATCCGTAGCGGCTACACCGATGCGCGCGCCGCTGCCGGCGAGTTCATCGAACGCGTCGGCCGCCGCAAGCTGGTGCTGCCGATCTATACCGAACTGTTGAAGACCCCGGACGGCATCGCCTTCGCCGAACAGGCCTTCGAAAAGGCCAAGCCCAGCTATCACCCGATCACCACCGCATCGGTGACCGAGATGATTGCCAAGGCGAAAGCAGCGCCGCCAACGCAGCCGCAGCCGTAATGGCAGGGGAGGGCGTTGCAAGACGCCCTCCCGCCGCTTCCAGCGCTGCATCGCGCCCGGGTGCGCTCCTACAGTGTCTGGTCGTCTGATCGTGGGCAGGCTGTCTGCGCAAGCCGTTGATCAATTCCATCGGGGCAGGCTGGTATCGTTGCCATTGAATTCGCCCCGGAGTCCACGATGAAGTATCTGCTGAGCGCGGCCTTGTGCGTCGCTGTAGTGAGCGGCTGTACCGACCGCGAGGCGCAACGTCAGGCGCAGGAAACCGCACAGGCGCAGGTCAAGGAAAGCGAGGCCGATGCGCTCGCCAAGCAATACGACGAGGCAGTGAAAGTGCAGAACTGGGACATGGCACGCGCGCATGGCGCCGCGTTGCTGGAAGGCTACGCCGGCACCGCTGCGGCCACACGCATCGAATCCGGCTACGCCGACATCAAGGCCAAGGGCGAGCAGGCGCGCGAATTGCGCCGCATGCAGGCGTTATGGCAATACTCGCAGGTGCCGGCCAAGGGCGGCACGCAGCGCTCGGCGATGATCGATGCCAAGGACCGTGTGGACGTGGACGGTAGCGGCCCGAAGCCGGTGAGCCTGGTGTTCCGCGATCACCCGCAGTGGAAGCGCCACAGCTATCTGGTGCTCAAGGCCGGCGACTTCAACTGCTACAGCGGCTGCAAGGTGCAGGTCTCGGCCGACGGCGGCGCAGTGCGCCCGATGGCCGCGCATCGCCCCGACACCGATGAAGCGATCGCGATGTTCATCGACGATGACAAGGCGCTATGGAAACTGGCGCGCGGTGCAAAGCGCATCAGTATCGCGTTCCCGGTGAAAGCCGGCGGCACGCGTACCGCCGAGTTCGAAGTGGGTGGGCTGGATAACACGCAGATGCCGGGCTGGAAGTAGACGCCACAGCCGACCGTGCGGCACATAGACGCGCGGTCGGTGCACCGCATCGGTGTGTGCCGCGCGTCTATCCTGGTGATTGCGCAAGGTGTGCTTTCGCCTGACGATTGCCTGCCGTGTCGCGTTCACCACTCTCACGTCTTCGCACGTATGTACGTATGGACTGCATGACACTCACACAGACATCTCCCGCGTTGTCCAGGTACCGCCACTGGGTCTTCGACATGGATGGCACGCTGACCGAAGCCGTGCATGATTTCGCATTGATTCGACGCGTGTTGGAGATCCCGTCCGAGGCCGACATCCTGCATCATCTGGCATCGCTACCTGCCGACCAGGCTGCTGCCAAACACGCATGGTTACTCGAGCACGAGCGTGAGCTCGCACGGACCGCACGCGCCGCGCCCGGTGCAGTCGAATTGGTGCGTGCATTGCAGGCGGCCGGATGCCAACTCGGCATGCTTACCCGCAACGCACGCGAACTGGCGCAGGTGACGTTGCAGGCGATCGGCCTGCACGATGCATTTGCCTGGGACACCATCGTCGGCCGTGACGAGGCCGCGCCCAAACCCGCGCCCGATGGCCTGCGGTATTTCGAACGACGCTGGTCGGTCGACGGTGCGGCATTGGTGATGGTCGGCGACCACCACAACGACCTGGCCTGCGGTCGTGCCGTTGGCGCCTGCACGGTGCTGGTCAACACGTCGGGTGACCCCTGGCCCGGCTTTGCCGACTGGCGCTTGCAGGATTGCACGCAGTTGCTGATGCGGTGGAAGGCTGGCGTGGTGTCTCGCAAGTAGGCGAGCAGTGCGGATGGGTTGATTGCGATGCAGAGCTCGCCGCGCTGTCTTTGGATGACTATTCAATCCGTCTCGCTGTGAGGTTGCCTGATTTATTCGAGGCAATGCCGGGCAAGAAGAGAAAGTGACTCGCGCCACACGGCGCATGAAAGTTCCCAGGGACGTTATCGCGCAAAATCAAACGTCCACCTGACTAATAGTGACCCTCGGCCACGAAAATATCGATGCCGACGACGTTGAATGCGTAAGTCCAAATGCATGGCATCGACCTGCAGTGCTTGCCGACCAGCAGGCGCGAACAGTGGGAGAGCGGTGTCGTATCCGGGTGCGGGACCGTGTGGCGGCATGGATGCCGCCACCGAGCCTCCACGGACGGATTCACGGCGTGTCCCGCTCCCGGATGCGGCGCCGTGCACACACCAACCCACACATGCAACGTCTGTCAGTCTTGTGCGAATGCTTCGGCTCATGGAGGGCGCTTGCACGCGTACCAGCGTGGGACACGCCGCAAGTACGTCCGTGTAGGCTCTTACGCGGCATCCATGCCGCGTAAGGTCCCACGCCGGTACGCGCGCAAGCGCCACCGATTTCGGTCGATGTCTAAAGGGAAAACGGGGTCTGATGTACATGCAGTGTGTTGGAACAAGGCGTGCCAGCAGAAGCTGCGGGCGCGGCCTGATGCAGCCAGCAGCGAGCAAAACCCGCAGTCATTGCCATGGCATTTGCTGACTGGCAACACCGAACCATCTGCACCACCGATGTAACAGCACGCCCGGTGCAAACTGTGCCAAAACCGTGACAGTGCACCTCGCTCAAGCGACTGCCATCACAGCAAAGCCCCGCTGCCCCGACATGGTGCACCGCACCAGCGCACTGGCATGGCGTTTGCTCTCTTCTCCCTCGACGTTTCCGACGTCTGCGACGCAACTGGCTGCAACAGTGCCTGCGCTGCGGATGTTTCAACCGACTGGTTGTTCAATCGAAGGGGTAGACGCATATGCATCAATCTTCCTGTCGCAGCATTCGCAGCGGTGCGCTGCTCATGCTTGCGCTGAGCGCCGCGCTGTCCGGCTGTAAAAAGGACGCCGCCACTGAAACTGCAGCGCCCGCACCGGCAGCCGCGCCCGCCGCTGCGCCGCCGGCCGCCGCCGTGGTCGACACCGATGGCGAATTCACCACCAATGCCAGCAACCCGGATAACTGGGGCGGCATCGGGCGCGACTTCGCACTCACCCGGCATAGCCCGCTGGCCGAAATCAATCGCGACAACGTCAAGAATCTCAAGATGTCGTGGGAGATGAAGACCGATGCCACGCGCGGCCACGAAGGCCAGCCACTGGTGATCGGCAGCATCATGTACATGGTCAGCGCCTACCCGAACAACGTGTTCGCCATCGACCTGGCGGCGCAGGACGACGGTGGCAAGGTGTTGTGGAAATACACCCCGCAACAGGACGAACGCTCGGTGGCGGTGGCGTGCTGCGATACGGTCAACCGTGGCGCTTCGTATGCCGACGGCAAGCTGGTGTTCGGCAGCCTGAGCGGCGATGTGATCGCACTCGATGCCAAGACCGGCAAGGAAGTGTGGAAGCAGAAACTCGGGCATCCGGACAAGGGCGAAACCATCACCATGGCGCCGATCATTGCCGACGGCAAAGTGATCGCCGGCATCAGCGGCAACGAGTTCGGCGTGCTCGGGCGCGTGGCGGCCTACAGTCTGGCCGATGGCAAGCAGGTGTGGTCCTGCGATGCGGCCGGCACCGACAAATCGATCTGCCTGGGTGCGGATTTCAACAAGGCCAATCCGCAGCACGGCCAGCTCGGCGATCTGGGCGTCAAGACCTTTCCCAACGACGAATGGAAGCGCGGCGGCGGTGCGGCGTGGGGCTGGTACAGCTACGACCCGAAGTTGAAGCTGCTCTATTACGGCACCGGTAATCCCGGCCTGTGGAGCCCGTCGTATCGCTGCGGCAAGACCTCGCAGGAGGAATGCAACAACGGCGAGCATGACAACAAGTGGTCGATGACCCTGTTCGCACGCAAGATCGATACCGGCGAAGCGGTGTGGGGCTATCAGAAGACCCCGTTCGACCAATGGGATTACGACGGCATCAACGAGCCGATCCTGGTCGATCTGACCATCGACGGCAAGGAAGTTCCGTCCGTGGTGCAATTCGATCGTAATGGCTTTGCCTACGTGCTCGATCGTCGCGACGGCACCTTGCTGCGCGCGCACAAGTTCGTGCCGGCCAACTGGGCCGAACGCATCGACATGAAGACCGGCCGCCCGGTGAAGGTGGCCGCGCATTCGCCACTGGAACGCGGCAAGAAAGTGCAGGCGTTCCCCTCGGCAATGGGCGGCAGGGACCAGCAGCCGTGCTCGGTGGACCCGGCCAATTCGGCGGTGTTCTTCTGCGGCACCAACAACTGGCATATGGAGCTGGAACCGCAGGAACGCGGCAACACCATGATGGGTCTGCCTTACGTGTTTGCCAACGTGATGATGAAGCCCAACGAGCCGGGTGCGCTGGGCATCGTCAAGGCGTTCGATGTGGTGGAAGGCAAGTCCAAGTGGGAGATCAAGGAGAAGTTCCCGGTGTGGAGCGGCACCCTGGTCACCGATGGCGGGCTGGTGTTCTACGGCACGCTGGATGGCTGGTTCCGTGCGGTGGACAAGGACACCGGCAAGAAGCTGTGGGAGATGAAACTGCCCTCCGGCATCATCGGCAACCCGATCGCCTACAAGGCCAATGGGCACCAGTATGTTGCGGTGTTCTCCGGTATCGGTGGCTGGATCGGCTTGCCGGTGGCCGCAGGTCTGGACCCGGCCGATCCGTATGGCGCGCTGGGCGCAGCCGGTTTGGCATTCGGTGCCGGTTTCGACAAGATTCCGCTCGGCGGCATGGTGCACACCTTCCGCATCGATGGCGCCGGCAAGACCGTGACCGCCAGTGCCACCGCCACCGCGGCCGCAGGCGGCGGCACCGCCAACGCCGCAGCGAAGACCGCACGATGAGATCCAGGCAAGGCGTTGCAAGCGCGTACCGGCAGCTGGCTGCCGGTACGCGTGGCATGAGCCGGCGGCTGCGTCAGCTGCTGGTGCTTTGCAGCCTCGGACTCGTCGCCGCAGGCTGCACACGCGAGCCGTCCTCACCGACGGCTCGCGCTTCTTCTTCCGATGCGGTGCCCACTGCGGCGCCTGCATCAACCGCACCACCGTCATCGTCATCGGCATCGGTCGTGACCTCGCCGCCGCCTGCACCCGACCCGCAGGTGCTGCGGGTATGCGCCGACCCCGGCAACATGCCGCTGTCCAACAAGGCCGGCGAGGGCTTCCAGAACAAGATCGCGCAGGTCGTGGCCGATGCCATGGGGCGGCGCCTGGAATACGAGTGGCGCACCTACTACCAACGCGGGCTGGCACGCAGCACCATCAATGCCGGCCGCTGCGATGTGTTGATGGATCTCAACAGCGATTTCGAGCAGGGCCTGACCACGCGCCCGCTGTATCGCTCGGCCTATGTGCTGGTGACGCGCAAGGGCTTGAATCTCGTACCGACATCGTTGGACGACCCGGGGCTGAAAAAGCTGCGGCTGGGCGTGTTCCAAAGCTCGCCCGCACGCCAGGCCTTGTACGAGCACGGCATCAGCGGCGATGTGCAGTACCTGTTCTACGACTCGGCCACCGCGCCGGAAGAACATCCCGGCAAGCTGGTCGAACGTGTCGCTGCCAATGAACTGGATGCGGCCGAATCCTGGGGCCCGGTGGCCGGGTATTACGCGCAACGCAGCGGGCTGGGCGTGGTGCCGCTCAACACCATCGACGATTCGGTCTTGGAGTACTCGATGGCGTGGGCAGTGTCGCGCAAGAACGCGGACCTGCGCGATGCCTTGAACACGGCCATGCAACAGAGCGCGGCAAAGATCGCCGAAATTCTGCGCAGTTACCACGTGCCGCTGGTGCGGTGTAGCGACTGCGTGGTTGCCGGCGATCTGGCATCGCACGGGCCGTATGCGACGCCGACGCCGGTCTCGAAAGCGCCGAGCCCGGCCGCGTCGTCGCAGGAACTGGCGCAGCTGCAACTTCGCATTGCCGACGGTGCCGACCCGAACCAGGAACTGGCGCATGCGCTGGATGCCGGCGATGGCGTGCGTGCAGCGTGGCTGTTGCGGCATGGCGCCGATGCCAATCGTCCCAACCTGCTCGGCGAGCCGCCGTTGCATCAGGCCATCCGCAATCAGGAACCGGATCTGGTCAGCCTGTTGCTCGATGCCGGTGCACGCCTGGATGCGCGCGATAGCAGCGGCTGGACCGCGTTGATGAAGGCGGCCTGGGCCAACGATGCCGACAGTGTCGGCAAGTTGCTGGGCAAGCGTGCACCGGTGGACACCGTCTCCAGCGATGGCTGGAGCGCGCTGGAGGTGGCGGTGTCCTACGCCGATGTCGGCGTGGTGCAGGCATTGCTGGCAGCGGGTGCGAATGTGCGGCGTGCCAATCCCACCGGCTTCACGCCGGTGATGTTTGCGGTGGCGCGTGACGACCCGGCGATTCTCGATGCGGTGCTGGCACGCGGGGCCGACGTCGGCCACGCAAATCAGGCCGGCGTCACTGCATTGATGTTGGCTGCAGCGGCCGGGCGCGAATCAGTGGCCAAGCGCTTGTTGGCGGCCGGTGCCGATCCTGCCGCACGTAATCGCGATGGCAAGACCGCCGCCACGTTGGCGCAGGCACGCGGCGACACCGCGCTGGCCACGCTGCTCACGCAGGCCAGGCGTTCGTCTCGGCAATGACTTCGGCAATGACTGTGTCACCTGCCGCGTGCACGGGGTGCGCGGTGTTCCCTCCGATCAGAAAGGTTCGTCCATGCGCAAGTCCACTGTGGGTTGTTTCGATCGTTCCATGCGCGCACCGCTGTGCGCGTTGATGCTCAGCGTTGTGCTGGCCGCGTGCGGCAAGGAGGCGCCGCCTTCAGCGCCCGCATCTGAGGCGGCCGCTCCGCCGGCTGCCAATGCGCCTGCGCCGGCCACCGGTACCGCCCTGCGCCTGCAGCGGCGACTGCCGGGGTGCCCAACCCGGCCGCAGGGCCCGCGCCGGATCCGGCCACGCCACCGGCACCGCCGGCTGCGGTCGTGCCGATTCCGAAGGGGCCCGAGGTCAAGGTCACGCCCGAGCTGATTGCCGAAGGCAAGAAGATCTATTTCTCGGCCGGTTGCAACGCCTGTCACGGCGGCACCGGTGGCGGTGGCATGTGCCCGCCGTTGACCAACGACATCTGGGTGTATGGCAGCGACGACGACACCTTGCGCGCGCTGATCAGCGAAGGCACCGCAGCGATGATCACCCACGGCAAGACCCGCATCGGACATGAAAAAGTGGTCGGGCAGATGCCGCCGTTCGCGCCGGTGCTCAAGCCGGGCGACACCGAAAAACTGCTCGCCTTCATCCATTCGATCAACAAGACCGCGGGCAAGGCGCAATGAGGTCAGCGCTGATCAGGTGGCAGCGCATCTATGTCGCAACGGTGCTGGGTGCGCTGCTGACAGTGGCGGGCTGCCAGCGCGACGCTGCTACGCCTGCGTCGAGCACCGCACCTGCGGCGGCAGTTTCTGCGACGCCTGCAGCAACACCTGCAGCAACACCGGCGCCCTCAACGCCGCCGGTGTTTGCCTACGTGCCCAATCAGCGCAGCGGCACGGTGTCGGTGATCGATACGCACACCGATACGGTGGTGCGCACGCTCAGTGCGCAAGGCCAGCTCGGCAAGCGCTTGCAGCAGGTGTTGCCGGGCCCGCAGGGGCATCTGTATCTGATCGATGCCGAGCATCATCGCTTGATCGAACTCGATACCGAAAAAGATGCGGTGCTGCGCAGCGTGCAGATCGGCGAGAACGCCGAAGGCATCGCGTTGTCGCCGGATGGCAAACAGTTCGCGGTGTGTGTGGAAGGGCAGAATCAGGTGATGTTGATCGATGCCGCGCAGTTCAAGCTGCAGCAGTTGATCGCCACGCGCGGGCAGGCGCCGGAGCATTGCGCCTATACGCCGGACGGGCAGTGGTTGCTCACCAGCAACGAGGGCTCCAACGACATGGACATGATCGAGCTGGCCACCCGTCAATCGCGCGGTGTGGTCGCCACCAGCGGCCATCCGCGCGGCATGGCATTCGCACCGGACGGGCATAGCGTGTACATCGCGCAGGAAACCGCCAACGTGGTGGACGTGATCGACCTGAAAACGCGGCAACGCCGCGCCAGTCTGCCGGCCGGCGTGCGCACGGCGGGGGTGGCGTTGTCGGCCGATGGCACCCGCCTGTACGCGTCCAATGGCGGTGCCGGCACGGTCAGCGTGATAGACACCAAAAGCGCGCGCAGTCTTGCCGAAATTGCGGTGGGGCTGCGGCCATGGAATCCGGCGCTGACACCGGCCGGCGATAAGCTGTATGTCGCCAACGGGCGCTCAAACACAGTGAGCGTGATCGACACCGCGACGTTGCAACAGATCAAACAGATCCCCGTCGGCGAATTGCCGTGGGGCGTGGTGATCGCGCGCTGAGCGGCGGCCATGCCGACGCGCGCCAGGGAGGCCGGATGAAGACACGCGCTGCGGTGGCATGGGGTCCGCACCAGCCGCTGACCATCGAAGAGGTGGACCTGCAGCCGCCGCGTCCCGGCGAGGTGCTGGTGCGCCTGGTCGCCACCGGTATCTGCCATGGCGATGCGCATGCATTGGCGCACGGGCACGCGGGCAGCTTTCCGGTGATCCTGGGGCAGGAGGGCGCCGGCATTGTCGAAGCCGTGGGCATCGGCGTCACCAGCGTGCGTGTCGGCGATCACGTGATCCCGCTGTACATGCCCGAATGCGGCGTGTGCAAGTTCTGTCGCTCCGGTCGCACCAACCTGTGCCAGGCGATCCGCAGCAGCCAGGAGCGCGGGCTAATGCCCGATGGCAGCAGCCGGTTTTCATTGAACGGGCGGTCGATCCTGCATCACATGGGCACCAGCACGTTTTCCGAATACACGGTGTTGCCCGAGATCGCGGTGGCGCGTATCCATCCGGATGCACCGCTGGATCAGGTCTGCCTGCTCGGCTGCACGGTCACCACCGGTGTCGGTGCGGTGCTCAACAGCGCGCATGTGCGGCCCGGCGATTGCGTGGCGGTGTTCGGGCTGGGCGGCATCGGCTTGTCGGTGGTGCAGGGCGCGGTGCTGGCGCAGGCCGGGCGCATCATCGCAGTGGATATCGATCCGGCCAAGTTCGCGCTGGCGCGTGCGTTGGGCGCCACCGACTGCCTGGATCCGCGCGATTACGGCGCACCGATCCAGCAGGTGATCGTGGACCTCACCGACGGCGGCGCCGACCACAGTTTCGAATGCGTGGGCGATGTCGGCGCGATGCGCGCGGCATTGGAGTGCTGCCACAAGGGCTGGGGCGAGAGCGTCATTCTCGGCGTGGCCGACGACGCGCAGGAAATCAGCACGCGCCCGTTTCAACTGGTGACCGGGCGGGTGTGGCGCGGCAGCGCATTCGGCGGGGTAAAAGGGCGCAGCGAGCTGCCCGGCTATGTCGAGCGCTATCTGCAAGGCGACATCCAGCTGGCGCCGTTGATCACGCGCACCCTGGCGTTGGACGACATCAATCAGGCGCTGGCGGATCTGCGTGCAGCGCGCGGTATCAAATCGATCGTGCTTTATTGAGGGAGACGACATGAGGTCGACGCAGCACTTACTGGGGTATCGCAGCACACCGCCGCTTCGCGCCGCACGCCATGGCCGCGATGCATTGCAACGACATCGGCTTGCCTGCGCCTGCGCAGCGCTGCTGTGCGCTGGCACGCTCGGCACTGCAATGGCCGAAGATGCGCCGCAGGTGACCTGGCTGGACCGCATCGAGGTCACCGCCACACCGATTCCCGGCACCACCATCGACGCGGCGCAGTTGCCGTACATGGTGCAATCGGCCACCAATGGCGAGCTGTCGCGCGGGCGCAGCAACAACCTCAGCGATCTGCTGCAGCGGCGCTTTGTCGGTGTGGACGGCAACGATGTGCAAGGCAGTCCGTTCCAGAACGATCTCACCTTCCACGGCTTTCGCGCGTCCGCCTTGCCGGGCGCCTCGCAAGGGGTATCGGTGTATCTGGATGGCGTGCGTTTCAACGAACCGTTCGCCGATATCGTCAGCTGGGACATGCTGCCCGAGTCGGCAATCAAGGCAGTGACCTTGATGCCCGGCTCCAATCCCTTGTTCGGGCCGAACACGCTCGGTGGCGCGGTGGTGCTGTCCACTGCCTCCGGTTTGACCGCACCTGGATTGCAGGGCGAAGTGAGCATCGGCAGCGGCGCACGCAAGCGGCTGGACGCCAGTTACGGCCTCGCCAGTCAGGACGGGTGGCATGGCTTTGTCGCGGTCACCGGCTTCGATGAAAACGGCTGGCGCGATGCCTCCGAAGGTCGCCTTGGCACGTTGTTCGGCAAGGTCGGCAAGCAAGGCGAGCAGACCGATTGGAGCCTGTCGGTGCTGCACGGGCGCAGCCGCTTGATCGGCAATGGCTTGTTGCCGGATACGCGCTACACCGACGATGGCCCCGAGCCCGGCTTGTATCGCGCCGACCGCCGCTCGGTGTACACCTCGCCCGACCTCACCCGCAATCGCAATACGCTGTTTACCGCGCAACTGGACCACCGTTTCGATGCGGACACCGCACTGCATGCACTGGCCTACTCGCGCGTGGGCCGGCGCGATACCGTCAATGGCGATATCGGCGAGGACTACGAAGAATTCGTCGAAGAATGTGCCTCCGGTTATGCCGCCGATGGCAGCGCACTGGATGCCGATTGCGATGTGGCACGCGCCGATGCCGATGCATTGCCCAGCGGCGCGCTCAACACCACCCAGATGCGCCAGGAAGCGCAGGGACTTGCGCTCAACCTGAGCAAGCAATGGGGCGCGCATGCGCTCAGCACCGGAGTGACCTTCGATCGCGGCCATGTGCGGTATCAGCAATTCGCCCGCGACGGTTGGGTGCAACCGGACCGCTCGGTCGCTGCCGATCCGGATGCCGAGCGCGCGTTCTTTTCCGGCGTGCGCGGCAGCACCAAAACGCTGGGCGTGTTCGTCGCCGACACCTGGGCGCTGGACGATGCCACCCATCTCACCGCCGCAGTGCGCTGGAACCATGTGGTGGTGGACAACATTCTTTCCACCGCCGAAGACGGCGACCGCCCGCGCGAGCGCTTCGTCTATGCCAAGGCCAATCCGTCCCTGGGTCTGACCCATCGGCTCGATTCGGGGCTGACGGTGTACGGCTCGGTCGCCCAGAACAGCAGAGCGCCAACCGCGATCGAACTGGGCTGCGCCGATCCCACTCAGCCGTGCCGCTTGCCGACCGGCCTGCAAGCCGACCCGCGCCTGGAGCAGATCATCTCGCGCACCTATGAACTCGGCGCACGCTGGGCGCCGTCGGCCAACACCAATGCCACGGTATCGGTGTATCGCGCCGACAATCGCGACGATATCTTGTTCCTGCGCGCACCGGACACACAGCTGGGTTACTTCGATAATGTCGGCCGCACCCGGTATCAAGGTGCGGATCTGTCGCTACGCCTGCGCAGCGGCGATTGGCAGTGGTCAGCCGGCTACAGCTTTCTGGATGCGACCTATCGCAGTGATGGCGAATTGCTCTCCGGCGAGCGTGTAATCACCTTGCGTCCCGGCCTTCGCATCGCCGCATTGCCGCGCCACAACCTCAAACTCGGGGTGGAATGGCAGCGCGATGCGCTGACCTTGGGTGCTGGTGTGCGTGCGGTCTCAGGCCGCGTGGCCAGCGGCAATGAAGATGGCCAGGTCGACAACGCCGAAGACGGCGAGCCCGCACCCGAGCGTATCGACATCGGCACCGCCGGCTATGCGCTGGTAGACCTGCAGGCACGTTGGCAATTCAGTGACCGGCTGTCGCTGTTTGCGCGTGTCGACAACGTCTTCAACCGCCGCTACGCGACGTATGCGGCCGTGGCCGAAGATGTCTTCCCCGATGGCGAACTCGCGCGCCCGCAGGATGCACCAGTAGAAACCGGCCCGGCCCGTTTTCTCGCACCGGGCGTACCGCGGCAGTATTTGATCGGATTGCGTTGGAATCTGTAGCGCATTGCATGCGTCCGCCATGGGCCGTCAGCCCCGGATAGGCGCGCTAGCCGACCGACCGCCCAAGGCGTCAGCGACGATATCCGACCCCGTACTGAAAGAACGTGGGTGTCTGGCTCACCACTACGTCCAGCCCTGCAGCGCTGCACGCGGCCTGCAATTCGCTGGTCGCGTAGTAGTTCTTGACGATCGTGCTGACGTTGCCATTGCGCAGGCGGCGCTGCATCAACTGGCCTTCCACGCCCACGACGTGCGGCGACAGCGCCTCGGGTTTGGGGAGATTGTCGATAAAGAAGAACTTCCCGCCCACATCCAACGCATCTGCTACCTTGCGCAGGAACTGCGGCAACAACTCGCGTGGTACGTGCGAGACCCAGAACGCGAATACCACTGCATCGTAGGTCCGCGTGGCTTGCCATTGGAAGAGATCTGCCTGCACCGTACGCACCCGCGGGTCACAGGTTGCCGGATTGAACTTCAGCATCTGCGCCGATCCATCGACCAGGGTCAGTGAGCGTGCTTTTGGCAGCAACTGGACGCTCCAGATGCCGGTACCGGCCGCCAGCTCCAGGATGTCGCCCTCCAGCGCAGCGGTATCCAGTGCGTCCTGCACGCGTGCGGCCTCCTCGCGCCACCTGACATTAGACGCATCACCCTCATCGAAGGATCCGCGACGGAACCACCAGTCGTCGTATTCCGCTGCGCGGTCGTCGTAGTAACGTTGTTGTTCGATTAGTACCGATTGCCATTGCGTCATGATGTGTTCCTGGTCGTGGGATGTGGCAATGGAAGGCAGCAGCGTGTGGCCTGATGCCGTCAGGCCGCCTGCAATGCCTGGAAGCGATGCTGGCCCTGGCGGATAGCTGCGATGATGTCGGCGGTCGAGCACATATCCAGCACCTTGGGATACTCCAGGATAGTTGGTGCTACGCCCTGATCGAGTAGGAGTTTGTTCAAGCACAAAAAGCCAATCGTACGAATGTTGGCTTCGGCGAACAGGTGGTGCTGGTTGAGCTGCTGACAGCACTGCGCGATGGCGTGCATCGTCGCATCGTCTAGCTCGGCACGCTGGCGGCAGTTCGAGGGCGGGGGCACCTGAGCGGCATATTGCGACAGGATGTCTTGTGCCTTGTCGAAGCACAGAGCGGGACTGCGCGTCTGTGCGAGCAATCGTCCGGGGTGTCCGTGCGTTGGCGGTTCGACCTCGATCCAGCCGTTGGTGGCGGCCGCGGAGCGGTGAAACTCTGCTAGTCCCTGGGCCGAGCAGTTGCGCCCAAGGCTTAGTGCAAATTCGACCGGCTGCGCTCGGTAGCCCGATTGGAACCGCTCACGCAGCGGAGGCGAGCTGCGTTTGAAGACATCGGCCACCGCAAGGTCGTGCAGCTGGCAGAGCAGATGCGCATCCAGGATCCGATCGTGTGCTTCCATCAGAGCACCGAAGGCGCGCAGGCAGCCGACCATATAGCCCAACTCGTTTTCGAAATAGTATTTTCCCCACGACGATTCATGGCATTCGCCATCCATGAACATATAGGGGATGGCAGCATCGTGATGCGCCAGTTGCCAGGTTTCCGGAAGCCTGTCCCGCGATGCCACGATTTCGACCTGCACGCGGACAGCATTGCGGATGCTCAGAACGCAAGGCGCAGCGCCAAGCGTGTCCTCCACCCAGGCGAGCAGGGCTGCGAGCGCGTCGGCTTCGGCGGCGTGCAGCGGGCGTGCCAGGCGGACATCGAATATCGCTGCATTCACCGCGTTCAAAAACCCTGCCGCCAGTGCATCGGCATCGCCGTTGCGCACGGTGAGCGCAGCGGGCGCGACGTGGCCCAACGCGTGTGCCAGCGCTTTCAGGCGCGCTTGGGCATCGCCAGTTTGCGGATCATCGGCCAGCAGCGCGGCGCGGGCCTGCGCGTGCGCGTGCAGGAACTGCTGCATTGCCGCGTCGCCGCGCTGCTGAAGCTGTTCTGCGCTGAACTGGCGACGATAGACGATGCCATCGGACAACGCGTCGTAGCACAGCTCGCCGCCAAACGATTGAGACAACGCTTGCATCTGCGCTGCAGGCAGAGCATCGCGGCCCACTATTCCGGTTACCCATGCGGTCCAGCGCTGTCCCGCAGGCATATTGATGATATGCACCACCGCTGAGGCGGTTAGCACGGTCCGCTGTTGCTCGATTGTGCGGTCAGGGTGGTCGAGTCGCGACAGTTGCAGGCGCAGGGGCGTACGGCAGGCATCAGCAGAACACCTTCCATAGTGTCACCAGTGATGCGGACAACATGACCAGGCCGAAGGCCCGCTTGAGCTTGCGTGTGGGCCAGCGGTGGGCGGCAGAGACGCCTGTGGGCGCCAGCAGCGTGGCAGGCAACGCCACCGCAATGGCGGCTGTCCAACACACCAGCCCGACCAACCCCCGGCTGTCGTCCATTGCAGGCACCGGGCCGAGGACGAAGGTGAGAGCACCGATCAGGGAGATGGCCAGCCCGACCGCACTTCCCACTGCGATCGCGTTACGCATCTCCAGGCGGTCGTGCTGGGCGAGCACGTACGGTACGGTGAGGCTGGCGCCGCCGACGCCGGCTGTCGCGCTGAACAACCCGATCAATCCACCGATCAGCCGCGCCGGCATACGTGTGGCGAGGGTGTGTATCGGCGGGTCGTCAGGCGGCACTTGCATTCCCGCGCCTCGGATCATGCGTAGGCCGAAATAGGCGGCATACGCACTGAAGATCGCCGCTACCCAGACGCCGTGGATGCGGCCTGCGATGATCGCGCCGATGGCGGCGCCGGCGCCGGCGGTCGGTGCCAGCCGTACCGCCCAGCCGATCGGAAGCGCGCCGCGTCGATACTGCGCGATCACGGCACTGGCTGTGGCTGGAATGGTGGCGGCCAATGCAGTGGCCACTGCCACCTGCGGCAGGACGGCGATGTCTATCCGGAACCGCAGTGGTAACAGCACAATGAAGACCGGCACCATCAGAAAACCGCCTCCCACGCCGAGCAGGCCGGAGAGGAATCCGGACAGCATGCCGGTCAGAATCAACAGCGGGTAGATCCAGCCCATGCTGTCCATCAAGCCACCGTCCTTTCGCCCCAGGGAAGCGAGTAAGTTTTGACGTTGGTGTAGGCGGACATGGCTTCCAGAACGCCTTCTTTATAGCCCAGCCCGGAGCTCTTGATGCCGCCAAACGGAGTGGACTCGAGTCTAAAGCCCGGCACCTCGCGTATGTTCACCGATCCGGTCTGCAACTCGGCCACGCAGCGCTGTATGTAGTCCCAGCGGTTGCTGCACAGCGCCGACGATAGTCCAAAGTCGCTGGCATTGGCGATCCGGATTGCATCGTCGATCGAGTCGATGCGAATGATCGGTGCCACCGGTCCGAACGTCTCCTGCTGCACCAGCTCCATGGTCGGCATGACGTGGTCGACGACCGTGGGGAGGTACTGCGCGCCGTTGCGCCGATGTCCGCACAGGACCTGGGCGCCAGCGGCTGCCGCTGCATCGACGCGGCGTTCGATCTGCGCGGCTGCCGCATCGTCGATGACGGTACCCAGATCCGTCTGTGGATCGAACGGATCACCCACCTTCAGTCCCTGCGTGGCCTGCACCAGGCGCTCCACGAACGCATCTGCGACCTGCCGATGCACCAGCAATCGCTTGATCGCGGTACAGCGTTGCCCGCTGTTGCGATAGGCGCCGGCCACTGCCAGCGAGACAGCTTCGTCGAGATCGGCATCTTCCATCACGATCATCGGGTCGTTGCCCCCAAGCTCCAGCACCTGTCGTTTGTAGACGCAGCGGGCAGCGATCTGCTTGCCTGCGGCGACGCTGCCGGTGAAGGTCACCAGATCCACCTGTTCGCTGGTCAGTAGCGCGTCTCCGATGACCTCCGGTTTACCGGTGATGACCGTCAGCATCGGTCCGGGAAGCCCCGCATCGGTAAGCAGATCGGCAAACAGCAAGGCGGTCAGTGGAGTCTTCTCACTGGGCTTGAGGATCATCCTATTGTTGGTTGCGATGGACGGCGCGATCTTGTGTGCCACTTGGTTGAGTGGGTGGTTGAACGGTGTGATCGCCACGATCACACCAAGCAACGGGTCGCGCTGTGTGTAGACGCGTCGTTGCTGTCCGCTCTGGGTAATGTCGCATGCGTAGATGTCGCCATCGTCGATCAGCACCTGATGCGCTGCCGTGCGCAGCACCTCTGCGGCACGGCCGACTTCGTAGCTGGCATCGCGCACGCATAGCCCGCTCTCGGCCACGATCGACTGCACGAATGCAGCGGTGCGTGCGATCAACAGATCGCGCGCGGTCAACAGGATCGTATGCCGCTGATGGCGGGTGAGCGTCGCACGGTAGGCGTACGCCTGGGCGAGTGCAGATCGCACGTCTTCGGCCTGCGCCAACGGTACCGTTCCGACCAGCGCCCGGTCGTACGGGAAGCGCACTTCCAACCGATCGGTAGCGCCATCAACCCGTGCACCGGCGATTCGCCATTGCTCATGTCGCAATTGCATCTTGCCCATGTCGGCTCCTTCTCGGTCAATGCATCTGTGCATGGGCGCTGTGAGCATCTGCATCAGCAGTGATCGGCACTGCATGCGACGGTGACGCAGCGCTTGCAGCCGGCGCGGCATCGACCACGCCCCGGAACCAAAGCTCCACGTTCATCAGCATCCACACTTTCTTGCCGTAGAAGTCGTAGTCCAGCGATTGCGGATGCGACAGGAAATGCTCCAGCCGTTTGGCATCGAATAGCCCGCGCTCGCGCGAGCGTTGGTCGAGCAGGATCGCTTTCGCGTCGTCGAGCATGCCGGCCTTGAGCCAGTCGTCCAGCGGAGTGGGGAATCCCATTTTCTTGCGCTGCGCAAGATGCGGCGGCAACAGGCGTTGGGCGGACGTGCGCAGCAGATACTTGTTCTGATCCAGCACTTCGGATGCGTTGAAAGCCGAAGTGCCCAGTGCGCGGACCAGCGCTAGCGGGGAGCGCCATTTCATCTTCAGACGATGCGGCATATGGACGAACGTCTCCACCAGCTCATGATCGACAAAAGGTACGCGTCCTTCCAACGACGCGAGCATTCCGATGGTGTCCACCTTGTCTAACACGCATCCCAGATGGATTTTCTGGAATACATGCAACACCCTGTCGTGCGGATCACAATCGCGGGTTTGCTCGAAGGCTTCTTCGAACGGGGCCAGCGTTTTGCGGTCGCTGTTCAGACGGCTGCGTACATCAGGAGAGAACAGCGCCATCTTCTCGTTCAGTGGCATCCAGTGGTAAACGTTGAAGAAGTGCTCGATCTGCCGTGCGCACCCGAGGTTGCTGACAGGTCCATACGGGTCTCGACCCAGCTTGCTCAACCATTGCGCCGCCGGGCCCAGTACGCGCCGCGCCGCTGCAATCTTCTTCCAGTCGAATGGCGAGCGCATGACCCGCCCGTAGCCGCCGAAAAGTTCGTCCGCGCCATCGCCGCTAAGGGCCACTTTGACGTGGCGACGAATCTCCTTCGATAGCTTCAGTCCGGCCACCATCTGCGGAATCATCAGTGGTGCATCGCACTGCACGATCAGTGGTGCCATGCCGTCGATGTATTCCTTCCGGTCGATCACCAGATGGGTATGTTCGGCGCCGACCGCAGCAGCGGCCTCGGCCGCATAGGCGCCTTCGTCGTAGCCATGCGTGCCATAGCCGACCGAAAAGGTCTGCGGAGGCGATGTCATATGGCGGGCCATGAGCGCTACCATGATGTTGGAATCCAATCCGCCGCTCAGGTAGGCCCCGAGTGGAACATCCGACACCAGGCATCGCCGCACCGCCGCGTCGAGCTTCTCAGAGAGCACCTCCAGCCAATCGGCTTCACTCCTGCGTTGCTCCGGCATAGGCGTGGGCAGCGCCCAGTACCGGTGGCGGTGCACCTGTGCCGGCGTAACAACCAGCATCTCGCCGGGCAGCAGCTTGTGGACGCCTTCGAAATAGGTGTTGTCCCACACCGGCTGACGGAAGCTCAGGTAGCTCGAGATGCCGTCCAGATCGGCACGCCGTTCGAATCCGTGATGCTGGAAGAATGCCTTGACCTCCGAGGCGAACACGAAATCCGAGCCAATCTGCGTCCAGTACAGCGGCTTAACGCCCAAGCGGTCGCGCGCGAGTGTCAGTGTGCCCGTGCGTGGATCCCAAGCCGCGAATGCGAACATGCCGGACAACCGCTCCACGCACTGCGCACCCCAATGGATGAAGCTGCGCAGTAACACCTCGGTATCCGAACGCGTCCGGAACTGCGCGCCTAGCGCTTCGAGTTGTTGGCGCAATTGCTTGTAGTTGTAGATCTCGCCGTTGAACACCAGCGCCACGCCGGTATGCTCGTCGATCATGGGCTGATGGCCGCCCGGTACGTCGATAACGCTGAGCCGCCGGAAGCCCAGACCGACCGGGCCGGAGAGATGGATGCCTGCGTCGTCCGGACCACGGTGCACGATGGTCTGGTTCATCGCATGCAGCATGTCGTGTTGCTCGAAACGTGCACCGTCACGATGAAAGATACCTACGAATCCGCACATGGTTTTTCCTTTAAACAGGCACTGCAGGCGCAGGCGTGGAGGATGCGATGGGAAGCCGATGTGCCTTGCGCAGGTCGTCCTCACAGTCGATTTCGATCCAGCGACGACCGCCCATCCACACGATCAGCGCGGGAGATGCCACCGGCAGTTCGGGGATGACGCTGGTGTAATACGACTGCTGGAGCTCGCCCCGACGGACGCGGTCGACGATGCATTCGCCCAGTGCGGACGCGGCGCGCGCACTGAAGCGGGCGATGCCGATGAAATTGCCATCGCCCTGCTCCACGGCGATATGGCTACCCAGGTCGACGAGTCGCTCGCCCTGTGCCAGTACCCGCATCGTGCCTTCAAGGCAGGCGCGCCCATCGGCCAGCACAGCGATCTCCGCCTCGGTGTTGACCAGATCGCGCACCGCATCGCTGTCGACCCAGACATCGGCGAACAGAATCACGCATGTGCCGGAAAGCAATGTCGCGAAGGCGGCCAGGGTCCAAAGGTTGTTGGTGTCCGCAAAGCCGGGATACACGTGACGATGGACATGCGGCGGCAGTACCCGGGCCACGTCGTCGCTGCGGTAGCCGAGTATCACGTGGATGTCATCGACGCCAAGCGTTACGAGCGCATCGATCTGATGCTGGACCAGATACTTGTCCCCCAGTGTCAGCAGGCACTTGGGCAGCTCGGTATGCGCTCTGAGCCGGCTGCCTGTTCCAGCGGCCAGGATGATCGCCCTCATGGCAACGTCTCCTCAGGAAGAGGGTCCAGCAAGCCCAGACGCACGCATTCGTCCTGGACCTGCGCACTTTCCAGGATATTGACCTTGCGTAGCGTGCCGATGCATGCCCTTGCCGCCTCACGCCGGACCTGCGCCAACTGCTGCGGCGAGTAGCAGTCGTTGATCACCTCATCGGTTTGCGCTTCGTTCAAGCCGATATCGTGCAACTGACCTCGCACGGCGACCAAGTCGGGATCGGTGAAGATTGCAATGAACGAGGGTAACAGCGGGCCGATGCGACGCTTGAGTCGCTCGCTCAACTGTGGCCAGGCATGGGCGATGAAGCTCGCAAAGAAACGGTGGTGTCTACTCTCGTCTTCCGCATGGTCTTTCATGACTTGACGTACTGCGTCGATCACCCGCGGATCCCGAGGGATTTCGACCAGATTCCTGGTGATCAGTGTTTCGGAAATCGAGCAGAAGAACAGTGGCAGCAGCTCGGCGGTGGAGGGATCGGCGCGCGCAAACTCGCGTTGCAGGCGTTGATAGAACGCAGGAATCTTGGCCGATGTTCCAGGGATTGCAGTGTGGGCCTGCACCAGGCGCGCCAGATCGGCGGTGAGTTTGCCGTGGTAGGACTCGTCCACCAGAATGTTCCAGGCGTCGGTGACCATGCCCTCTGGAAGTTCGAATCCGCTGTCGCCGCGCGCGATCCGATATACCGCCGTGTTGACCACCTGATGTTCCAACACCTGTGTGAACTCTAGGTTGTTGTACAGCGCCTGCGCCAACAACCAGCGCAAGGCGTCCGGACCCTGCGCCTGCACAAGATGATGGCGATGACACGACACCAGTTCGGGTGTGAAAAGCAATCCGTGTTGCCAGTCATTGGCGTCGGGTGCGTACATCGGTAGCGGGCCGCGTACCTTCGCGTGGCGCGCCCATTCTTTGAATGGCATTGGGTAGTTCATAACGCCGCCGACCTCTCGGTTGTGTTGGCGCGTGCAGCGGCAGGGTGGGCGACCGCGTCGGATGTGGAGATCCTCCGCTGCTGTAGATGCGCCGCAAATCGTCTGCCGACTTCGCTGGGCGAAACGGTTGGGCGCGGTAGCGGATGCATGGAACCAGGTCGTATACGCAAATGGATGAAGTGCGGTCCGGCACTGTGTAAAGCGATATCCAGTGCTTGTTTCAGCGCGGCATCCCCGTAGCAGGCGTAGGTGGCCCGGTAGCCGCAGGCTGCAGCCACGCTTGGGAAATCGATGTTTCCCGAATTGGTTGGCTGACCTCCCGTACTGTCATGCACGCCATTGTCCAGCAGCACATGAATGAAACTGGCCGGTTGATAGCGGCCGATGGTGGAGAGGTTGCCGAGCTTCATCAGCGCAGCGCCATCGCCATCGAGCACTATCACGGGATGATCAGTGTTGAGCGCAGCCCCCAGACCTAGCGCACTGGCGCATCCCATGGATCCCACCAGGTAGAGATTGCGCGCATCGTCGCGGACGCAGAATAGTTCCCGCCCGGTCTTGCCCGTGGTTGCGATGATGGCGGAGTTATGCGGTGTCATGGAGACCACCGTGCGCAGCGCGTCTTCCCTGCTTGGTAGCGGCAGTTCGGATGTTCCGAACTGCGATCGCGTCGCTGCCGGTACTCGGATCACCGCTTGCGCCAGCAGATGCTCGTCTTCGAGTACGTTGGGTTCCACGACCAGCGCGTAAGGCAAACGCGTCTGCTGGATGCAGGCATGGGCAGCCCGTAGCGTGGACTCGATCTGATCCGGTTCGGATGGGAAGCGTGCGTGCGGAATACGCAACACATCGAGCAGACTCTGGGTGATCTCGCCCATCACAGCATGCTGAGGCTCGTCTGCGACACCGGGGGAGCCTCGCCAGCTGCAGATCAGCAGACAGGGAATCTGAAATACGTGGTTGAGCGAGGTCAATGGATTGACAGCGTTGCCCAAGCCCGAGTTCTGTAACATCACCACTGGCAGGCGCCCCGCAAGATAGGCGCCTGCCGCGATGCCAATGGCTTCGCCCTCGCTGGCTGCGGTGACATGATGCACATGTGGGTCGCCGAGGACTCCATTGAGCAGGGATGTCAGATAGGAGCAGGGCACGCTTGTGTAGAAATCGAACCCCAGCCGCGACGCGGTCGCGACAAATTCCTTGCCGTTGATCATCGTGCAGCCTCTGCGCCGTAGCTGTTGCTGGCCAGCGCGGCCACTTTCTCCTTCTTGGGGAGATAGATGCTTTCGGCCTGCGTCAGTTCGTCCTGATCGACCAGGTCGAATATTTCCTTTACCCGTGGCAGTTCCTTCTCGATGCCGCTTAGCGAACGCTCCCGGTGAATGGTCGCGCAGATCCTGCGCATGCTGGCCACGGACGCGCGCAGGTTATGGTTGGCCCAGATGATGCTGGCGATCTTTGCATCGATGAACGCTTGAGTCGGCACCGCGTAATACGTGGTCGGCACGATCACCAAGGGACAGCGGTCTTGCCAGTGCTCGGCAAATTTCAGGATCTCCGCACCGTCGCTTTTCTTCGAGTGGATCAGGATCGCATCGGCTCCGGCGGCGTGGTATTGCTCGGCCCTGCTCAAGGCCTCGGTGAGCCCACGCCCGGCGATCAGTGCCTCCACCCGCGCCACAACGCAGAATGCGTCGTTGCTCTGGCTATCCTTGGCAGCCTTGATCTTGCCTGCGAACTCGGAAGGGTCCGCCAGCTCCTGATCCTCGCCGATGAAGGAGTTGGTCTTGGGGAACATCTTGTCTTCGAGGCAGACTCCGGCAACGTTGCGTTGGCAGAGTTTTTGGACAAGCCTGCGCACGCTGTTGAAGTTGCCGTAGCCGGTATCTCCATCCAGCAGGATCGGCAGATCGGTGCTGTCGGTCATGAACTCGACCACTTCCAATGTCTGTGTCCAGGAGGCTTCGTTGGCGTCGCGCACACCCAAGGAGGCTGAGATGGACAGGCCCGATGCCCATATCCCCTCGAAGCCTGCTTCGGCAACGATGCGCGCAGATAAGCCGTTATGCGCTTCCATCAGGAACGAAGTGCTCTGTCCGGTGAGCAGACCGCGCAGCTTCGAAGCCAGGTATGCGTCACGATGACGCCCATCGATTTTTTGAGTTGAGGTGTTCAAGGAGTGAACTCCATATGTTTATTGGTTATGTTTTTTATATATGCCGATCGTGGAGAAAAACCTCCCGCGCCACTTGCCGCATTGGCGGAGGGGATCAAAGGGGAGAGGTCGATCAGTTCTTTCAGGATTTTACGGTTCACTAAAATAATGGCGGTAAGCGCCATTGGCTACACAACTAAAAATTTCGTGATTTACGTTGCATCTTTTCTGTCGCAAGACTGAAATAAGTGAATAAATAAAACGTGTTAAGAGCGAATTAAAATCAGTGCGAGTTGTCACGATTGCCGTGCTAATGGCGTAGTGATACTGATCTGCCGCCATGCGTGGTGCAAATGCAGTCGCCCGACTCGGTCAGGAGGTTGCCTGGTCCGAATCATTGACGCTCAATAGAGCGTCTTTATAGTTCAGAAGCAAATGAAGAGGGATTTAGGGTATGGAGGCCGAGCGCCTATATGTGGACCGGCGGGTCAAAAGCCACTTGCCTTGCAGTCTCTGTCCACTCTCAGACATCGCATCCGCAAAGTTGCACACACATCTTAATAATTGTGTCGATGTCGATGTCGAGCGTGCATTGCTGTACGCGCATCGCTAAAGGCCATTGTGAATATCTTCATGGCGTTTCGACTCGACCACAGTGCAATCAGGAGTTGCACGGAAATATGCTGTGTATACCGGCGCCGATATCAGTAGAAACCGATAGCACTCTTGCAAGTGCTTTTATTCAAAGATCGGTCTCTGCTCTTGTCCATCGTCCCTGATCTGTTCAGATTCTGTTGGTGTCGTATGGATGTGCTCGGTGAGTTATTGATAATTCTTCTGTCACCTAACTGTCAACAGAAAAATAGTCAAATCAGGCGAGAATCTCTCTATTGCGACTAGGGTCTAGATTTTTTGGATTGACAACCCAGTTGAAATTGGCGCCCGTTGTTATTTGCCAGTCGATGACATGATTCTGGGCGCGCTGGTGAGGTTTCGCGTGAGCGACCCGAGTGGATCGGGATCATGTCGATCCAAGCCAGCTCCGG